>NZ_ONER01000064.1 GCF_900316895.1 uncultured Methanobrevibacter sp.
TATTTGATTACTTTACTTTTGATGATTTCCACTCTTTTGAGAGGGTAGATTTTTTTAGCGTTGTGGTAAATTTCAGATGCTAATTTACCGTTTACACAAACAGTCACTAATTCATCAAATGATCTTTCAGCAGCTGCTTCAACGAGTAAATCTTCGATGGTTTTTCTCATGAATCTTTGTTGGGAAGATTTAGCTCTTCTGATGGTTACTGCTAAAACTTGTAATTTTAACTTGCGGTCATCTTTGGTTTTGACTATAGCGGAAGCATCGATTCTGGAAGTTCCTCTTCTGATCATACTTCTTACATAGTCGGTAGTTGTTTTGTGACCTGTAAATTTGGTGTTTGCAACATTACCTGCAACATTGTCAATTTCAAACCTGAGTTTGATGTATTGTTTTGAGAAGTCTCCGGTTAATTCCCTCATGGTAACTTCTACTCCTCTACCAATGAGAAGTTCCGGATCTTTAGCTGGAGTTTCTCCAATTTCTTTGTCTTCAAAGTTCACTGGTGTTTTGATAGTGTACCAGGACTTTTCTTTCCATGTATCACGTACTCTACGTCTTGCTTTTGCTTTTGCCATTATATCAACCGTTTATAATTATATATTTATATATTGTAATATAGCGTTTCGCCATTAAAATTTTAAAAATAGTCTCAAAATTAAGTATACTACTTAAATTAAACTGTAAAAATGATTTCAAATAAGTATAGATTTACAATCGTTTATTCGACTATTGTGAGTTATTCTCACGTTATTTTAAGAAAATATTTTTAATTAAGTTTTAATTTATAAAACCCGCCCATAAAGGTTATAATTACTTATTTTATTCATGATATATAAAGATTATTGAAATTTCACCAATACGTGAAAAATTTTAAAAAAATAAAAATAATAAATTTTCATCCCAAAATAATAAGTTTTACGAAAGATGAAAATCTGAGCTTGAAATTTAAAATCAAGCTCTTAAAATGTATATTGTAAATGTTACAATAGACTGAAAAAATGTATACAATATATCATTTCTTCATGAATTCGACATGATCAATGTACCTTTTGAGGACATCATCAATCGGCCCTTCATCCATGACCAGTTTGATACCTGCATCTTCAGCCTTGATTTTGGATTTGAATCCATATTGAACTGCAATCAAAACATCACAATCACTGCAGGTTTTGATTACCTTTCCGCCCTGATGCTTTGCATCGTCAGCGATTTCAATGTCCCTTTGCTCGACAAAGTTCAATTCACCATCATAATCATAGATGAAAACTGACTTTCCCCTGCCGAGGTGAAGGTCCACATTTTCACCGTCGGAAGACACTACAGCCAAACGCATTCTAATTCACCACTCCATTAATTATTTTAATAATTATACTTCAGCACCATCTAATGCATGATTGCACATGCAATCTGTGTCATCATCCACATTTTTTATGAAATTGTATATCAGCTCAAGTAGCTCAGCCTCTTTTTTTGCAACCATTTCAAAGACTTCATCGATAGTCAGCTCATCCGGAGAGATTCCTGAAGCGTAATTGGATACTATGCATATTGAATTATAACAGATTTCCCTTTCACGGGCGAGAGTGACTTCAGGAACGCCAGTCATTCCGACAAGGTCTCCCCCAAGCATTTTGAACATTTTAATCTCTGCAGGAGTCTCGAATCTTGGACCTTCAGTGCATACATATGTTCCGCCCAGGATGACATCACCTGATTTGGCCAGAACATCCCTCAGGCTTGGACAATATGCTTCGGTTACATCTATATGAACCACCTTATCCTCATAGAATGTCTTTACCCTGTCCTGTGAGAAATCCAGAAAATCATCAGGAATAACAAATGATCCGGGAGGCATATCCTCATTCATTGAGCCTACAGAGTTTGTTGCGATTATTTTTGTGACACCGACATTTTTAAGGGCATCGATATTTGCCCTGAAGTTGATTTTGTGCGGAGGTATTGAATGGCCGGCGGCATGCCTCGGTATGAACGCCACATTTTTGCCGAATATCTCCAACATTGAAACTTCCACATCACCATAGTCTGTATGGACTAATTTTTTGGTGCAAGAATCGGCTTTTTGGGTAATCTCATATACCCCACTTCCCCCAATTATGCCTATCAATTTAATCATCCTTTACATACTGATAATGGTTTGACTTTTGCAACAAGTTTTGCAATTCCGGTACTGTCGGATACTCGAACTACACTGTCGACGTCCTTATATGCACCAGGAGCCTCTTCCTCAATCACATGTTTGCTGGTTGCCTTGATTTTGATGCCTTTTGCCGCCAAATCGTCTGTAATCTCATCAGCATCGAAATCCTTTTTGGCCTTTGAACGTGAAAGTATTCTGCCTGCACCATGAGCGGTAGAGCCGAAAGTCTCTTCCATTGCAGTTTCTGTTCCGCACAATACATATGAAGCGGTTCCCATTGTACCCGGAATAAGTACAGGCTGACCGACTTCCCTGTATTTTTCAGGAACTTCCTCCCTTCCCGGACCGAATGCCCTTGTAGCGCCTTTCCTGTGAACGAGAAGTTCCTCTTCACGATTGTAGACCTTATGCCTTTCCATTTTGGCGATGTTGTGAGCCACATCATAGACAATGCCCATTTCCATGTCTTCGGCAGATTTGCCAAGGACTTCCTCGAAGGTTTCCCTTACCCAATGGGTCATCATCTGACGGTTTGCCCATGCGTAATTGGCCGCTGCAGCCATTGCCTGGATATAATCCTGAGCTTCCTTGGAATCAAGCGGTGCACAGGCCAGCTGTCTGTCATTAATGTTGATTTTGTACTTCTTGTAGGCCTTGTCCATGATTCTGAGATAATCGGAACATATCTGATGTCCGCATCCTCTTGAGCCTGTGTGAATCATGACGACAATCATTCCTTCCTTAAGGCCATAGACTTCAGCCACCTTTTCATCATAGATTTCATCGACTATTTGAATTTCCAAAAAGTGATTTCCGGAACCAAGAGACCCTAATTGTGGAATTCCTCTTTTTTTGGCCTTGTCAGACACGATGCTTGAATCCGCATCAAGCATTCTTCCGTTTTCTTCAAGTACTTCCAGATCTTCTTCCCAACCGTAGCCGTTTTTGACAGCCCATTCGGCTCCGTAGTCAAGAACATCGTTGATTTCATCTTGCTCGAGTCTGATTTTGCCTTTGCTTCCCACACCTGAAGGTATGTTTTTGAAAAGCTTTTCGGTCAATTCGTCAAGCTTGTCCTCAATGTCTGCCATGCCCAGGTTGGAGCGGATCATTCTGACACCACAGTTTATGTCGAATCCCACTCCTCCAGGAGAGACTATACCGTTTCTAAGGGAGAATGCTGCCACTCCACCGATTGGAAAACCGTATCCGAAGTGAATGTCAGGCAGTCCTATTGAGTATCTCTGAACCCCCGGAAGACATGCCACATTGACAATCTGCTCGATGGCCCCTTCCTCCAAATCGTCAATAAATTCATCAGCTATATAAAACCTCCCTGAGGCCCTCATTGATTTGTTATAGGAGCCAGGGATTTCATAAACGTTATCTCTAACTTTTTTAATTTCATCTTTAATGCTCATAGTATCACAAAAATATTATGTTTTAATATATATTCATGGTGTTTAAATAAGGTTTTGGTGAACAAGAACTATTTTCTGAACAGTGCTGAAACTCCGGCAACAAGCAGAAATATTGCGCTTATCACATTGATGTAGTCTGAACCCACTATGACAAACATTGTGGCTATGACGAATCCTATTCCCGCCATGTTCGGATTTTTTCTAACGTAATATGTTGAAGCCAGCCCTAAAATAGATGCCAGAATTGCAACAATGCCTAAAAATGGGGCATGTGTCGGTCCGACACTTTTCAAAAATATTAGAAATGATCCTGAAAAAATTCCAATGATTGAGCCTATGATACCCATAATCATTTCAAAGTTTCTTGAGATGATTTTAATCTTTTTCATGATTATAACTATATTTGGAATATTATATAAAGAATACCCATTTCCAACAAAAACAGTTTATCGGCTGAATCGATGCCAAATTTTTGAGATAATTCTACAAATCGACAATGGCCTGGACTTCGACATGGTCAGTTTTTTTAACCGCCATCTTATGAAATGTTATTGCCTTGATTTCGGTTTTCCTTTCATGCTTGTCCCAATTTATCTCCTCACCTTTGATTTTGGCTTTCAGATGGAAGTTTTCATCGATTTTGACATCAAAGCGGCTGAACAGCATGAATTCAGTTTCATGATAGAACAGAAGCTCCTCCAAAAAGTCATACAAAAGAGACACTTCGTCTTCTGATGTTACTTCAAACTCTATTTCATCCAATGGAGTTATGTTGGAAGTGTCTGATATTATGTTAAATATGGCCAGACCTGCATTTTCAAAGGCTTCATTTATATCATTTCCATATGCCTTAAGGCCAATATCGGCCGTTGCTTCAAAATATTCATATTTTTTCATAGAGATTTCACCATAAATGTAAAAATTATATTACTTTTCAAATGCTCTCACTCTTTGCTTATATATGTACTTTTTACAATTTTAAATTAGTGATTAAAATGTTAGGAAATAAAGACACCACACTTCAAGTAGATTTAAGAAAAAGAAATTCAATGAAAGACGAAATACTATATAGCAATTTGGACATTCAATCTTGCATGGTAGTTCTTGTAGTTATAGCAGGACTACTTTTATCTGTTATTTCAGTTGTAGCAGCTCAAGCTCCAATTATCTAAATTGGACATTCGATGCCAAACCCTTTTAGTTGCACATTAGACTACTGCTACCATGCAAGCACTCTAATGTTAACAAAAACTAATTTCCCACATACAGGAAAACTATATTACATAGTCATCGGGGTTGAAACGCAATATAATTTCCCTGGAATTTCCTCTAACCCCTTTTCCTGTATACTTGGTATCGATCAATCTTACGAATTCCAGCTTATCGATTGCACGGTTAAATGATGCATAGCTGGAACCTGTTTTTTCCTTATACTTTTCAGCCAGTTCACCTGCAGAGCACATTCCTTCATTATCTGCAATCATTTTTAAGATGTCCCTTTCAGTATCGTTCAAACCTTTCAATGTTTCAGAGACATTGACTGATACCAGAGACTCGATTGCCTTGTCAAAATGCTCCTGGGTTATTTCACGGCTGGCATCGGCTTCGGCAATGTTGCCGCATGATTTCAAAAGGTTGATTCCAACCCTCAAATCCCCATTCTCAAAGGTGTACATTGAAACCTGCTCAAGTATGTCATCCGGCAGAACATTCGGGAAAAAGCCTGCCTTTACACGGTCCCTTAAGATATCCTCTATTTCGGAATGAGTGTATAATGGGAATACGATTTCCTGGGGAATGAATACGGTATTCACGTTCTTGTCAAAGGAATACTTGAATTCCAGATCTGACATTATTGCAAAAATAGAAGTCCTCACTCCAGGATATTCCTCGTATGCCCTGAGCAAATCATAAAATACCTTATTTGCATTTTTAGATTGAATCAGGTAGTTGACGTCATCCAATGCAACCACAAGTGACTTGTCGTTTTTCTGAAGGTCCTTCATGATTTTGTCATAGACTCTTGAAAAAGGAATTCCTGTTTCGGGAGGGGCATGGCCAAAAATCTTTTTATGTATTTGTGAAAAGATTCCGAAACGTGTTGTGTGCAATTGGCAGTTTATATAGACGCATACGACCTTTTCAGTGTTCTTTTCAACAAGCTCATAGACCTTTCTCATTGATGTTGTCTTTCCTGTTGCAGGTGAGCCTAAAATAACTGCATTTGAAGGTTTGCCCCCTCTCATGGCAGGTCTTATCGCTATTGCCATTGCTTCCATTTGAGTATCCCTGTAATTGAAGTTTTGAGGGACATAGTCCGGATCAAAAGCATTTATGTCTTGAAAAAGACTTTCATCAGCCATCAAAATATCTTCTATTCCCATGTTATCATATTTTATTGTTATTATTATAAAAGATTTTCATCACATAGATTTGTCATCTTGACATTCTCATTGTCGATTATCCACTGGGTGAACCTTTCGCCATATGCCAATTTTTTCCTTTTGAACTCATCGGCCTTGGCAGTGTCAGTTTCGATGTTTGGCCTTGAATATTTGGTCACTACATCGCCGAAGTCCATTCCGGCCAGTATGATTTCCTCTGCATTCAATGCAACCGCCAGAAACATTGCCCTGTCACCGTCGGTAAACCCTCCGAAGTTGTAGAGGTTTCCGATAGGCTGTGCCTGGGTGGTTCCCAGAACGTTTGTGAAAAATGGTGTCAGGCTTGCAATCTTTTCGATGTTGTCGCCGTGGGCATGGATTGCGACGTTTGCCCCTCTGAAATTGGCAAGAAGTATATCGTCAAGATTTCCGTCAAGATCTGTTGCAACTATATCCGGTGCAATCTTCTGCTCTATCAAAGCGGTTGTGGCACCGTCGGCTGCGACTAAAACGTAATCCCTCAGGTCATAGTTATCCTTCAAGTATTTCACATGCTCCCTTAAGGACGGGCCTGCACCGAATACGATGAACTTATCTGAAAAGTCAACGAATCCCTTCAAGTCCTCCAGGGTAAGGCATCCTTCAGTTGACAGTATCTCATCCAAAAGCTTTGCGGATTCCTCATCGTTTTCACGTGAAAATCCAAAATCATCAAGAATTTCAGTATAATATTTTTCCCAAAGTCCAAATTCCATGTTTAAACCTCACTATAATATATATTAAGATTTTAATTTGTTAAATAATTTGTCTAAAAACCGATGTGGAAAAAACAGTCAAGGGCAGAGCAACGGTTTTTTGAAATGTTGATTTGAATTTTAAAAAATCACTTGTGAACCATATTGACCGGCTTTCCTGTAATGTGTGCATAGATATTATTGATCTGCCTTAATGTGAAGCCCACCATGAAGGCTGAAATTACTGTTCCAATGTTTACCGCACCGAAAGGGGTAGCATACCACAGCCAGCACATCAGAAGCGCTATTGCAACCATTGTCGCATCAAAACCTATTTTAATGGTTGAAAACCTCCAGCCGGTAACGATGGCAATTGCCTCAACGCATCCCTCACCCGGAAGAGGAGCTATATTGGCAGGCATGTAGACAAATATGCCGAAAGCTATCAGGAATATGCTTAAAATCAAAAACACGGCCATCATCAGGACTGACCCGTCAAAGGGAATCTGTGAAACGACGGCCAGCGCCAAAGCGTTGAAGTAGCTGAATACTATGCAGTTGATAAGCTGAAGCAGTCTTTTCTTGTGAAATCTTGAGCGAAGAATCAGAAATTGAAGGAGAATCAGTGCCGCATTGAAGACGAATGTTGTTATTCCAATGTTGATATCAGTAATCAAAACAAGAGAATAGGCAATGGAGCTTATAGGTGTTGTTCCAAGGGTTGACACTATTGAAAATGCCACACCGAATGACATTATGAACAATCCCGCTACAAACTGACAACTCCTTTTAATCATACTATAAGATATATATTACATCTTTTTTAAATCCACATGCTTGCCTGTAAGATGAAGGTTCAGTTTGTGGATGTATCTGACAGTTGTTCCAATCAGAAGGGCCTCAATTATTGTACCGAGTCCGACACTTCCAAATTCCCCTAAAAATACCCAACTCAAGATAAGAGCTGTTGAAACGACACAAATGTCAAAATAAACCTTGATTGTGGAAAACGGTCGGTTTGAAACTATTGCAATTGCCTGTGTGACTCCTTCAACGGAAAGAGGAATGATGTTTGCAGGCACATAGAAAAACAGCCCAAGTGCGATGAGCAATATTGAAATTGCACACATCAAAACCGCCAGAAGTAAATTATAAGCCGGAGGTATGAAATACATCAGCGAAACCGAGAAGCTGGTGAATGCTCCAAACAGGACCCCCACAAAAACCTGCAGGAAATGCTTCCTTTTGAAGTCCCTCTTAAGAAGAATCAGTTCAATGGCTACGAGCAATGAATGGAATAAGAATGTTGCAACACCTATTTCAATATTCCAAATCAGATTCATCGCATAAGGTATTGAGCTTACAGGAGCTGAACCCAATCCTGATTTGATTGAAAATGCCACCCCCAATGTAATCAGGTAAAGGCCAAAAATATAGCTGAAGACCCTCCTGAACGTTAACTCCTCACCGCTAAATTGCATACAAATATATAGGATTACATAGTATTTAAACAATGTGCAAAAAATTATAATGCTAATTTAAACAATGTATGAAAATGTACAATAATACTTACTGCATATTGAATATCCGTCATATTAAAAATATTTAATAAGTATAAGAATTAAAGATATAAATTAGCTTTATGAAAGCTACTTACTGGAGGAAATTTTAATGAAT
>NZ_ONER01000120.1 GCF_900316895.1 uncultured Methanobrevibacter sp.
GAATACACTTTCGGCTCAGGAGACTTGGGATACACTCTCGTATCATTAGGTTACACTGTATTCAAGATGACTTCCAGATTGGACGGTGACGTTAAAATCGTTAACGGCAGACAGTTCAACCTGTTTGATGGTTACATTAACAGGGTGACCGGTGCAATTATCCGTGACTTCTTATTAGAAGATTATCTCGGTAAGAAAAATAATAAGGTCACTTTAATTGGTGTTAATGCGGAATGTGCAAGAATTAAAAATAAATTCTGTAAGGTTCTTGGATTTGCAAAAGACATTGAGTATTTTGTTGAAAAGGCTAATGCAGAATGTGTTGTTATCAAGTTAACTAAAATCGTATATGATGGTGTAATAACTCAAATCGATTTATACTACACTGTCGAATTAGAATAAAAAAAATGGAGGAATGATTACATTGGCAGATGGCGATAAACAAGTACAATTTAAATACGGTGACTTGGAATCTGAAGTGTTTAACGTTACTTCATTTTCAAGCAAATCCGAAACAGACACTACTTCTGAATCAACATTTAGCGGTACATTGACAAGTTCAACTATAACCGGTTACACTGTTGATATCGAAAGAATCCAATTAGAAACCAAAGAACAATATGATCAACTGGATACTATTATTGGTTATGCTAAAGACCAAGGTATTCAAATCACATTAATGGAAATCAAACGCCCAAGCGGTGCAGAACCATTCAGAATTATTAAGAACTTCTTTGGTTGTGTTGCGGATTCACCTGAAGTGGCGATTAAACCAGGAAATGATTTCACTACCGAGAAAATGAGTTTCAAGTGTAATGAAATGCAGAAAGATACAGAATATGTGAGATAAACCATTTGGGTTTATCTCTAATTTTTTTTTAATGGATATTGAATTATATAAAATATATTTTTTTTGAGTGGATTACTATGACTATGGAAATTGAATATGAACAAAAGGGTATTGAAGAATTATTACTATCTGATAATAATGAGTTTATTCCTATTAGTGTTACTTTAAAAAACAAAGGTGATTTTGTAGCATATATTACTCCTTTGAAATTTGGGGAATTACCTAAAGAAGCACAAAAAGGTAAGGAATATGTGATTGGTCAAAAGTTGTTATTGGAACATTTGTATGATAGTAATAAAGAACCGTTTACTTTAGCTCAATTGAAATTATTACCTGCAGGGTTAGTTGTTGAATTCATTAATGCTATTAAAGTTGTTAGTGGGTTTAATGAATCTTCTGAGGATGTGGAAGATTTTTAAAATCTGATAAAGGTGTAATTTATCTAGTTTTGCCTTTATCACATATTTTGGGTAACTTGTTGTTGCAGGATATGAATATAATTCAATATTCATTTATCTTGTTACGTGAGAAAATTATGAGAAACATGATTAAGGAGGTGACAGGTTAACATGCAAAAGGAATACGAAGTAACGGTCAATGCTAAAGTCAATGACGAAGAAGTTCAAGGTTTAGAAAAATACTTAGAAGAGCTTCAAGACATCCAGTTAAAAATCGAAGCTGATGACACTGACATTGAAGAGTTAGAAACCGAAATCGAGAATCTACGTGAAGAGATTGACGTGGATTACATGATGGGTTTAGACACCTCAGAAGCCGAAGAGCAACTGGAGGAACTGGAAGCCCAACTTGAAGAGTTGAAGGCTCAAGCGGAATCTGAAACCGATGTCAATTTAAATACTGGTGACGCAGAAGAGCAAGTCGGTAACTTAACAGATTCACTTGATGGCCTCACTGATTTAGCAGTTGGTGAAATGCTACAACAATACGGCACAGGTGCCGAAAACATGGCACAACAAATGAACCAAGCCAGTATTAGTGTAGGGCAATTAGCAAAAAATGCCGGAATGGCTGAAGGTGACATGGTCGGCTTGATCAACAACATTACTAATGCAACATTCCCACAGGATGAAGCAATGGCATATGTTCAAATGCTAAATCAGATGGGTGTTTCCAGTGATAAACTTGGTGACTCAGCTACTAACATTGATAAAATTAACGATGCTACCGGAATGGGTTATCAGAATGCAATGCAATTAGTAAGAGGATTCGGAGCATTAGGAGTTAAAGGAGATAACCTTGAATCCACATTCAACGCAGTAGCATATGCACAAGCCAACAGTATCGGCGGTGCAAAGGATATGGCAAATATCCTTAAAATGCAAGCCGGAACATTAAACGAATACCATGTTGGAGTAGATGCTGCTACTGTTGCAATAAGTGACCTGTCACAGAAATATGGAAGTGCAAGAAAAGCCGGTGCCGCATTAAGTAAATCTTTAAAAGATAATGATGGAGATTTAAAAGCGGTCGAACAATCATTAGGATTACAACCTGGAGCATTATCCAATGCAACTGCTGCAACTGGAAAGTATCAAGGAAAACTCCAAGAGCTAGCCGATGAAGAAGCAGACCATAAAACCTTATTGGACCAATTAGGCGCAGCATGGGAAGATTTCAGTCTAAGCATGGGGGGTATTTTATCACCGCTCATGGGTGTTGTGGGTATGGGAGGCCAAGTCATGGGCTTCGGTACTCAATTGAATGGAACCTTGAATTTATTAGGTAAGTTTAAACAACTGCCTCAAATGTTAAGTGGTCTTGGTGGTTTAAGTGGAATATTTGGCAGTCTTGGTGGAACTATTAGTGGAATAGGGTCATCATTATTGGCATTTGCTACTGGACCGGTAGGTATTGTTATTGCTGCGATTATTGCTTTAGGTATTGCTATCTATGAAGTTGGTAAATACTTTGGATGGTGGAGTGATATTCCATCTATGTTTGGAGCTATCCAATCCGGTGTCATGGCGTTATGGGATGCCTTCATGAGTAATGAGTATGTCATTCAGGCAATTGATATGATTAAGCAGGGATTGACGGATGCATGGAATGCTATTGTTGGACTGGGTCAGGCAATCATGTCAGCACTTGGTGGTGCTGGTGGGCAGTTTGATATTTTATCCTGGGCGATTAATGGTTTACAGATGGTACTCAATGCAGTTGGTCCTGTGGTGGTATTGGTGATTCAAGGTATGATTCAGCATTTCCGGAATATTTACACTGTTGCTCAGATTGTATGGCCGTATATTGCCGGAGCGATTCAAAGTGCTATTGGTACGGTTACAGGTATTATTAATGGTGCAAGAGCAGTTTTCCAAGGGTTGGTTAATGTTTGGAATACTGTCAGTAGTGCTGTAAGTAGTATGTGTTCCGCAATTACTGGAGGTTTATCCGCTGCTGGTGCTGCATGGGAAAGTTTCAAAAATATGGTTATGACTGCTGCCCAACCAATACTTGATGTTGTACACCAAATTCAAAGTGTTGGTGGCGATATCTGGAAGATAATGACTGGGGGTAGTGGTGGATTTGAAATGCCTATCTCAGGTGCGGGTTCCGGTGGAGGAAATACTACTGTAAGTCAAGGCAACACAATCATTTTCAATATGTACGGTGATGTCAGAGATGAAAAAACCATTGATGATATGATTAACGCAATTAATGAACGTTTG
>NZ_ONER01000030.1 GCF_900316895.1 uncultured Methanobrevibacter sp.
CTTTATTACAGATAATTAAAATATATTATCCTGTAAGTTGTCCACGGAAAAATGGTAAGTAATCGAAATTCCAATTACTAACTTTTAGTTACTAAATGTTATTTTAATTCCTTATAGTATATAAATTTAGTCATATAAAGTTTATGTAAATATTCAAAAGATATCATGTAAAAACCACAAAATTATAGTTTAAAAAAAAATTAAAAACATTACTACCTATTTCAATACGTAAACCGTGCTTCTGCCTTTCCCTTGAGACTTTATCAATCCTTTTTCAAGCAGTTTTTGAATATAGGAATATGATCCCTGAGAAGATAAGTCAAGCAATTCCTGAACCTCCCTGTTTTTAATGGAACCGTTTTTCTCGATATACTCCAATATCTTAATTTCCTTTTCGCCTAACCTGATTTTATCATTGAATTTCATGTCAAAATGAGACATTTCAAGAATCTCATTTTTCACAGAAGTTAGAGAAACCAGAAATCCTGTTGAAAAATATTCCAACCATTCGGTTAAATCCCTGGACTTGTCGGCTGATTGCAGAGCTGCATAGTAGGATTGCCTGTCCTGATTGTAATATTCATCAAGAGAGAAGTATCCTTTTATGTCAAAATCATTTAAAAGAAGCATTAGAGTTGCCAATGCTCTTGCAGTTCTGCCGTTGCCGTCTACAAACGGATGAATTCTGACAAATTCATAATGTATGATTCCTGCAAGAATAATTGGGTTTAACTCATCCTGAACATTAATCCAGTCCAACAATTCTCCAATCAAATAAGGAACCTTGACCGGGCTTGGAGGCACGAAATTAAGCTTGCCTGTTTTCAGATTACCGATAACTACCGGCGTGTCCCTGAATCTACCTGCCATGTTCGTGTCGTTAAGGGTTCCTTCAGTGATATTTTTATGGATTTCAAGAATGGTCTTTTCATCAATTTTTTCATATTTGTCAAGATTTTCAAGGGTTTTGAAGTAATTTACAACTTCAATTTCAGACCGGTTTAGCTTAACCTCATCTAATTTATTATGTTCTTTCAGATTGAATAGTTCTGTTACCTGTTTGAAGTCCAACGGATTTCCCTCAATGGAGGTTGAATTATATGAAGAGGATATTATTGCCTTGTTTTTAAGCAAAAGATCATAAGAAGGAAGAATTTTTGAATTCAAAATGAATTCCCTAATGGATGATATTTCCATCAGATTATTGATGATTTTATTGGTATATCGAAATTTTGCATCAAACATGTGCAGTTCCCTCAAATAACTTTTTTCTGTTTAAATGTTATGAATCAAATGATTTAAATATTATTGCCTTAATTCGTTCGTAGGTTGACGAATAGTATGAATTTAACTTGATGATTATTATCAAAAATTAAATAAAAGACTTCCATTATTAAAATAAGTATTAAAACAACTGCAAATAAAAATGAATTTACTTGATGATTATAGTTGATGAAAGACAACACATCATAGAAAAGTGGTTACTATATGAAAATCAAACTACCTACTCTTAGTACTAAATGCAATTTTAATATCTTGTAGTATATGAAGTTAGTTGATGCACTACAAAAATTTTAAATTGAATGTTAAAAATATATTATTTCAGATAAATGAAAAAGGTTTAAAAAAATGAAGACATTGATAAAAGTTAATAGAGTTTCAAAAGAATATAAAATGGGAACTCAAACAGTCAAAGCGGCCAACAATCTTGATTTTACAATCGACCAGGGAGAGCTTGTAGTGATTCTCGGACCGTCAGGAAGTGGTAAATCAACACTGCTTAACCTTTTAGGAGGTCTTGACAAGCCTACAAGCGGTGAAATAATTATTGATGATGAAAACATCACCGCCTTTTCAGATAAGGAACTTACACGTTCTATAACCTGATTCCAAACCTGACCGCATGCGAAAACATTGAGGTTCTCAATGACATTGTCGATGAAAACATAGACGGACAGGAGATTTTAAGTCAGGTGGGACTGTCACAGCATGTCAACAAGTTTCCGTCAGAACTGTCCGGAGGGGAACAGCAAAGGGTATCCATTGCTCGGGCAATAGCTAAAAATGCTCGGGCAATAGCTAAAAAACCAAAAATGCTTCTGTGTGACGAGCCTACAGGTGCACTGGATTCCAAAACCGGAAAGCTCATTATTGAACTGCTGATAAGCCTATGTGAAAGTGAAAATACGACAGTCATTATAGTAACACACAATAACGAATTTGCAAAAGTCGCAAACAAGGTCATTCACATCAAGAACGGTGAAGTTGAATACATTGAGACAAATGAGAATCCGCAATCTGTAGATGCTATAAACTGGTGATTTGATGCTATTCAAAAAGATGTTACGCGACATGAAGGAACACAAAATGCAATTCGTTGCCATTTTCCTAATGTCATTCATTACATTGCTGGCCTTTGCGGGAATAGGATCAGAGGTCCAGGGTCTTCAGGACAACCTCAACAACTATTATAACGAAACAAACATGGCGGATGCATATGTGCTTGGATCCAATTTCAATAAAACTGTCGTCAATGATTTCAAGAATCTGAGTTCGACAACAGGCATTGAAACCCAATTCGTTGTAAAGTCGATTGCTGATTTGGAAGATGAACCGACAGTAACGCTGCATTTTTTAAAGAAGAATAAGATTTCCAAATACTACCCTGTTGAAGGAAAAAAAATTAATTTCAGCGATGCGGACGGCATATGGCTGGATGCAAGATTTGCTGAAGCGAAGAATTTGACCGTCGGGGACAATATCTCCGTAAAATTCAATGGAATCACATTAAACAAGACAATCCGTGGACTTGGATATTCTCCGGATTACGTCTATGAGCAACCGGAAAACGGTCTGGTTTCAGATTTCAAATATCAGGGATTCGGATATCTCTCAGAGAAGGCATACCCTGGCGAGGACATGCCACACAACAAGCTGCTATTGACCACCAATGCCACTACCCCGGATTATTACCATCAAACACGTGCAATGCTTGAGGACAAGGGATATGACGACATAATAAACGGCACATCCTTCATGCCTAGGGAAGACAGCAGCAGTGACGATCAAATACAGGACGAAATCAAGCAGCATATCGTTTTGGCAGTGATGTTTCCAATCATTTTCGTTGTGGTTGCGTTACTGATTCTGCTGACTACAATGACACGTATCGTTAACCAGCAAAGAACACAGATTGGAACCTTGAAGGCAATAGGATTTGAGAACAGACCGTTGATATTGCATTATTTATCCTACGGTTTCTATTTGACGCTGATCGGTAGCGTTCTGGGAATAATAGTCGGCCACAATACGATACCATACATTTTTGTCGACACCATGAAGTCATATTACACATTGCCTTGCTGGGATCCCGGATTCAATATCAGTTTCATCATTGTAGCCCTTTTAATCGTTTTGGGTTCTGTTTTATGCTCATACTTTGCGGTTGCAAGCATTATCCGAGAGCCTCCTTCAGTAACTTTGAAGGCAAAGCCACCTAAAGTGAGCAAAATAGGATTTATTGAAAATACATGGATATGGAACAAGATGGGATTCAATCTTAGGTGGAACACCAGAGACGTTAACAGGCATAAGTTAAGAACTCTCATTGCACTGGTTGGAGTCATTGGCTGTACGGTGCTTCTCATCTCAGCATTCGGTATGCAAGATGGGGTCAATGACCTGAAATCCTGGAAATATGATGACATCAACCACTATGAGACACAGCTTGTTCTTGATGACAACGTTTCACAGTCACAGATAGATTCAATAATTAAAGAGGTTAACGGCACTCCAGTAATGACAAAAACCATTCAAATCGAGGCCAATGGCATTAAAAAGATGCAAGTGCTGACGGTCCATGATAAGTCCCCACTAATCACGCCAACCGATAAGGACAGGCAAGAGATAAAATTGCCAAAAAACGGCATTTCCATTTCAGAGAAGACCGCAGAGATATACGGCCTGAAAGTTGGCGATAAAATAAAATGGCACCTATACGGTAATGAGACTTGGATAACCTCCACGGTTAAGGACATTTATGGTGATCCTTCAGTTCAGGGAATTACAATCACAAAAGAATGTGCTAAAAAGAACAACATTTCATTCAAGCCGACAGAAATCGTTACAGCAAAAAATGTGACAGGAAACTTGGATGGTGTCGGAAGCTACAACTCCTATAAGGACTTGACAAACAGTTGGGACAAGCTCTCACAAACAGCAAATCTGCTCATCATAATATTGGTAATATTTGCAGTCATATTGGCTATTGTCGTTCTCTACAGCTTGGGCCTTTTAGGATTCACCGAAGTGGAACGGGACATGGCAACATTGAAGGTTTTAGGATTCCAATTAAGCGATTTGAGAAAACTCTTCATAACCCAATATCTGGGAATATCAATAGTAGGATTCATAATTGGAGTTCCAACAGGATACTATGTTCTGGAGGCCATCAGAAGCAATACGGACAAGCTTTATTATCCGACAGACTATTCCCTGACTACAATAGCAATAAGTTTCGTGATAACAATAATCGTTTCTGCAATCGTTAACCTGTTGCTTGCAAATCAGCTTAAAAATATTGATATGGTTGAAGCCCTTAAAAAAGAAAGGGAATAACCATTAATTTATTTTTTTAAGAAAAAAATAGTAATAGAATAAAAGGGAGAAAAATGATTCTCCCATTCTTTTTTTAATGGATCTCTGTTTAGATAACCATATAATAAACCGCAACAATACTTGGTATCGCAATGATTATAGTGTTTCTAACCATCCTGAAACGATGCCTTCTCCATTGCTTTTCTGTCAATTCCTTGGTTTTTGGTATTTTCAAAATACTCAAGATAATGCTTGCGGCCAAGAAAATGAAATATGCATTGATTATAAAGAGATAACCCGCTCCAAGGAGCATATCCAATCTTCCATTCGCAATGGCATATCCGCATGTACATAATGGAGGCATCAGGGCGGTTGCAATTGCAACACCAGGGATAACTGTGTTTGTCTTATCCAGTCTGGTTTGCCCTATGATTCCTGCAAGCCCTCCGAAAAATGCAATGAGCAGGTCATAAAAACTTGGAGAAGTTCTTGCAAGCAATTCAACAGTCGGCTCCTTGACCGGAGAGAGGAAAAAGTAAATTGAAGCTGCAACTACACTTATCACAATCTGCATTCCAAAGCCAATCATATGGTTTGTAAATAGCGGATAATCTGCTGACACATTTCCATATGCGGAAGCAAGAATGCTGCCCATTATAGGCGAAATCAGCATTGCCCCGATAATTACTGCAGTTGAACTCATATTTAGACCGACAGAAGCGATTACCATCGCACATACAAGCACACACATGTTGGTTCCGGTGATTTTTCCACCATCCAAAAGACGTTCCTTAATCTCCTCATGAGAAGCGGAATCCTCCGATAATGAAAAAGCCATTCTAATCTTTTCCTTTATTGTTTGATTTTGATCGTTATTCACACTCATACTCTCATTTCCTTTATAGCCTTGACCCTAGGCTTTTAACTAATCTCAAGAATAATCCCTCAAACCCAAAGTTCAGGTAACTTATATAACTATTTCAATGTTTCCATATTTAAATTTCTTTAAAAATAACTTGAAAGTGTGAATTAAAGAACTTAATCGCAACAAAATGCATCAATTAAAACAATATACTTTATTAGTTTTTTACTTTTTATGAATATTTTCCTATAATTTAAGTATTTTACTTAAAATTAAATAGTTGTGAGACAAAAAAATATAATACATATATAAAGAGGTGATTAATTATGGACTATAGGAAAGTACTCGGAATTATATTTATAATATTGGGTTTGCTTTTCGCAGTTTACCCAGTGTACAGCGCAGCAACAGTATCATGGATTGCTGGAATCTGCCTGATAGCATTCGGATTTGCTTCAATTATTGATGGATTTTCAGTATGGAGCATGATGGCACACGCTTCAGCAATCAAGATATTGCTTGGTATCTGTGCAATACTATTTGGACTATTGTTTATTTATGAAATAGATGCATTATCATTCCTTGTTGGATACATATTCTATTTGACTGCATTTGTAATGATATTCGTAGGTATTGCAGGCATCTTTTTTGGATTCGATTCAATATCAAGAATTGCATCAGTATTGATTTTAATCCTAGGTATAGTGGCATTTTTCTTAGCAACATTTTCAATCGCACAGCCATTATATGCAGCAATCCTCGTCGGAATATGTCTTATTATGGAAGGAATAACATTCTTTGCATCAAGTATCGTTGAAAGCTAAATAGTAATGTGATATAATGGATAAGGAAACTAAAGAACGTTTGGGCGAAATTAGAGCAGCCATAAAAAAATATGGCTTCGATAAAATTTTAGGCCAAACCGCAAAAAACAAAATAGGCGGAAAAGACGATGCCGAAGCCAATGAACTTTTGCTGGATGATGAAATTCCCGTCAAGCTAAGATTGATGCTTCAGGAATTGGGAACCACATTCATCAAATTGGGTCAGCTGTTAAGTACAAGACCTGATGTAGTTGGCGACAGGATTGCAGATGAGCTTGCAAACCTGCAGGACGACAATCCTGCAATAACATACGAGCAGGTCAAGGCAATAGTCGAAAGGGAACTCAATGGAAACATTGATGAGCTTTTCGAAGAATTTAAACATGAACATTTGGCTACCGCATCCATCGGACAGGTTCATGAAGCAAAATTGATTACCGGTGAAAGGGTTGCAGTCAAAATCCAAAAAGAAGGTATCACCGACAAGATTGACCTTGACTTGAGGATATTGAAATACATTGCCAACCGTACCGACAAATTTAACGCAAATCTCAGGAAACTGAACCTTCCTGGAATAATGGAGGAGTTTGACCGTTCAATCCACAAGGAAATAGATTACAACAACGAATTCATGAACATGCAGCGCATTGAAATGAATTTCGTTGAAAATCCGGCCATACACATTCCGGCCACATACCCTGAATACTGCACTTCAAAAGTATTGACAATGGAATTCATTGACGGTACCAAATTAAATGACGTGTATGAAAGCACCAGCGATGAGTTCGACAAAAAGCTCTTGGCAAAAAATGTCCTTGACTCATATCTCCAGCAGCTGTTCATAGACGGATTTTTCCATGGAGACCCGCATCCGGGAAACGTGATGATTCTGGAGGACAATGTGGTGTGCTATCTTGATTTGGGCATGATGGGATTCTTCGATGAAAAGTTCAAAAAAGACCTTTCCGAAGTAGTATTGCTGTTCATGGACCAGGATGTTGACGGACTGATAAACCAGCTTATGTACATGGACATATTGGATTATGACATTGACACATCTTCCTTAAGAAGGGATCTTAATGACCTGTTCGGAAGGTACTTCGGCGTACAGCTGAACCGTTTCGATGGAGTTTTAGAGGCACTTCTAAGCCTTATGCAGGAATATGGAGTAATCCTTCCAAATGAAGTCGTCACAATGGCAAGAGGACTGTCAATGATTGAATCCATTGCACACAATCTTGACCCTGAAATCGATGTTTTCGCATCAATCAAACCTGTTGCAAAACAAATTGCAAAGCAAAGGCTCAGCCCTAAGCAGATGTTAAAAGGCAAAAAAAGCAACCTTATCCTATATGAACACATGCTTCAGTCCATGCCTAAACTTCTCACAAGGACAATCCACAAAATAGAAAATGAAGAATTGCAGTTCAGATTTGAAGTCGACATTACCGACAAGGTTACAATAGTCGCATTGATATCCGCTCTGATAATCGGCTCTTCAGTCGTTTCATTCGGACCAAGAGCATTTGACATGCCTGTGATTTCTTTAATCGGTTATATAATAGCCATAATCCTAAGTATTATCGGCCTTAAAAGATTTGTCTTAAAATAAGATAGAAATTATGAGGAATTTTTTCCTCAATCATTATTTTTTTGAATTAACTGTCCCATCCGACAACTTGCCAGATTCCATCGATTTTTCTAAAATTTGCCACCGTATCGGAAATCCATCTCAGTTCCCTGCCGTAGACCTTGGCAGTCAATCTGACTTTAGATATTAAGGAAGCGGACTCATCATCATCAAACAGTATTGTAGGATCCATGATATCAGATTTTGAAAAATCCATAGAACCGTCATCAATCTCAGAGA
The DNA here is from genome assembly GCF_900316895.1 of uncultured Methanobrevibacter sp. GTDB lineage: Archaea > Methanobacteriota > Methanobacteria > Methanobacteriales > Methanobacteriaceae > Methanocatella. The sequence goes on from NZ_ONER01000030.1 coordinate 8,153, forward strand.
TGAACTCACCTTTAACCTGAGACCTGTTTGGAGCCTGAGTGAGTCTGAAATCATCAGAAAGGATTTCATCCAACTTTTCTGTGTCGGCTTCAATCAATGCATTTTGAAACTCGACAAACCTGTCAACGATTTCCTGGTCTGCACCGGAAAATGATTTCTCACAAAATAGTTCTACATCAGACATGATATAATATATAAATTAATAAGTACATATTATTTTATGTATGAATGATTAAGGCTGGTGAAATCATTAGTGAAATTCCAGAAATAAACTGCAAAAAAACAAAGGAAACAATTGTTGAATTCATCAAATCAAAAGTATCCGAGTCCAAAACCGACGGAATTGTAGTCGGCTTGAGCGGAGGAATCGATTCAACATTGATAGCCTATCTTGCATGTGAAGCAGTTGGAAAGGACAATGTATTTGGAATTGTCATGCCGTCCGCTACAACACCGGCCGAAGACACTGTTCATGGAATCGAAATAGCGCAAAGATTAGGTATCGAATACAGAGAAATAGCTATTGACAGCATTCTGAATGAATATTTATGCCTGACAAAGCTTGAAGAGGATAATCTTGCAATAGGAAATCTCAAAGCAAGAATCAGGATGTCAATCATTTATTATTATGCAAACGCTAAAAACTACCTTGTCAGCGGAACAGGTAACAGAAGCGAAATTCTGATTGGTTATTTCACAAAGCATGGAGATGGCGCATGCGACATGGAACCGATTGGAGATTTATACAAGAGTGAAGTTTACAAGTTAAGCGAATACCTGAACATCCAAGAGGAAATCATCAAAAAGCCTCCAAGGGCAGGCCTCTGGGAAAACCAGAGCGATGAGGAAGAAATTGGAATGAGTTACGATTTGCTTGATGAAATCCTATATCTCTTTACTGAAAAGGATATGAAAAATACCCAAATAGCTGAAAGACTTGACATTTCAGTTGATGACGTTAATATGATTATCAATAAAATAATTAGGAGCGAACACAAAAGCAAAGTTCCCGAAATTCCTAAAAAAATATTATAATGGTGATTTAGTGAGCGAAAATATAGAAAAGAAATGGCAGAAGAAATGGGCTGATGCGAAAATATTCGAATCAAACCCTGACGAGAGAGAAAAACTATACCTTACCGTTGCTTTTCCATACCCTAGTGGTGCAATGCACATAGGTCACGGCCGTACATATACCGTGCCGGACGTTTATGCAAGGTTCAAAAGAATGGAAGGTTACAACGTACTGTTCCCGATGGCATGGCACGTTACAGGAGCACCGGTTATCGGAATAGCTGACAGGATTCAAAGGAAAGACCCTTGGACACTTGATTTGTACCACAGGGTTCATGGAGTTCCAAAGGAAACATTGCCAAAGCTTGAAGACCCTGAATACATCGTTAAATACTTCTCAACAGAATACCATGAAGTAATGGATGAAATGGGATATTCAATCGACTGGAGAAGGGAATTCAGAACAATCGACCCGACCTACAAAAAATTCATCGAATGGCAAATAACCACATTATATGAAAAGGGATTGATTCAGAAAGGAGAACACCCTGTAAAATACTGTCCAAACTGTGACAACCCTGTTGGAGATCACGATCTGCTCGAAGGTGAAGGGGTAGGCGTCAATGAACTGACATTATTGAAATTCCCGATTGAAGATAAGATTTTAGTTACCGCAACCCTAAGGCCTGAAACCATTGTCGGAGCAACCAACATCTGGCTTAACCCTGATGTCGAATACGTTTTGGTTAATGCCGAAGGCGAAAAATGGGTAATTACAAAAGAAGCTCACTATAATTTATCCAACCAAATCAAGGATTTGGACATCATATCTGAAATTGACCCTAATGAATTAATAGGAAAAATGGCTAAAAATCCATTCACCGGAGACGAACTGCCAATTTTCCCTGCAAGCTTTGTTAGCGCATCCTACGGAAGCGGTGTCGTATTTTCCGAACCTGCAGATGCACCTGCAGACTACATCGCACTTCAGGACTTGAAGAAAAACGAGGAAATGATAGCCAAATACAATTTAGGCGGCATCATTGAAAACGTGGAACCTATTCCAGTATGTACCCTTAAGGGCTATGGGGAAATCCCTGCAGCAGACATCATCGAAAGATTAGGAATTACTGACCAAAACGATGAAAAGCTGCATGAAGCCACCAATGAGCTGTACAAGCAGCAACACAGTAAAGGTACAATCATCGAATCCATTCCGGACTTTGGCGGAATGAAAGTTCGTTTTGCACGTGAAGAGCTCAAAGAGAAACTGATAGCCGAGAACATGGCAACAATCATGTATGACTTTGCCGAAAGGCCTGTAGTGTGCAGATGCGGAAACAACTGTGTCGTCAAAATCATGGATGACCAATGGTTCATGAAATACGGAAATGAGGAATGGACCGAAAAGACCCTGGAAGTGCTTGAAGGCGAAACAATCATTCCAAAGGAAATCAAAAATAATTTTGACTATTACATAAACTGGCTGGACGATTGGGCATGTTCCAGAAAAGTGGGACTTGGAACCAGACTTCCATGGGACAACCAATGGCTGATCGAGCCATTGACCGATTCTACAATCTACATGTCCTATTATGCAATTGCAAAATACGTGAAAGACATGAATCCGGATGATTTGACCCCTGCATTCTTTGACAAAGTTTTATTGAACAAGGATTCAGGCGAAATTACCGTTCCTCAAGAAAAAGTACAGGAAATTCAGGATGAATTCAACTACTGGTACCCATTGGACTGGAGACTGTCCGCAAAGGACCTGGTAGGTAACCACCTGAGCTTTTTGATGTTTGCCCACAGTGCAATCTATCCAAAAGAAAAATGGCCTCAAGGAACCGTAGTGTTCGGTATGGGACTTCTGGAAGGAAACAAGATGTCTTCCTCAAAAGGTAACGTCATCCTCCTAAAAGATGCAATCAGAGACTACACCGCTGATGTCGTAAGGCTCTTCCTGATGGCTTCTGCAGAACCATGGCAGGACTTCGACTGGAGGGAAAAGGAAGTTCTTGGAACAAAAAGAAGACTTGAATGGTTCAGGGAATTTGCAGCAAGAGTCGAAGAGATTAAAGGTTCACCATTGGACTTAAGCAACATTGAAGAGGTGGAACTGACCCGTACCATTGACTTATGGATGATAAGCCAGCTAAACGAACACATCAAAAATGCAACAGAAGCTTTGGAAGTCTTCCAGACAAGACAGGCATTACAAGATTCTCTGTTCCTTCTTAAAAAGGATGTTGACCACTACCTGTACCGTGTAAAACACATTATCGATGCACAGGACCCGGCAGTAATTTACGTGCTGTCAACAGTCCTTGAAGCTTGGATCAGGCTTTTAGCACCATTCACTCCACACACATGTGAAGAATTATGGTCCAAATATGGTGGAGAAGGATTTGTAAGCCAGTCCAGTTGGCCTGAAGCTGACGAAAGCCTTATGGATGTTAAAATCGAAAAGGCAGAGTCACTGGTTGAAAACATCATCAAGGATATTGCCCACATCAAGCAGATGGTTGGAGATGAAGTTGAAAAGATTCACATCTACCTTGCCCCTGACTGGAAATGGGACCTTTACAAAATAGCTGATGAAGTAGGAAAACCTGACATCGGCCAGATTATGGGAAGAGCCATCGGCGCCAATATCTATGACGACAAAAAGGAAATAGCAATGGTGGCCAAAAAAATCGGTAAGGAAATAACCAAAACCCGCTACATCGGCAAGATCAACGAAGAGGAAATCTTAACCGATGCACTTGACTACATCAAAGAGGAAAGCGGCAATGAAGTCATTATCCACACCGATGACTCATACGACCCACAAAACAAGGCTAAAAACGCAATGCCTTACAAACCAGCAATATTTATGGAATAATTCAAATTATTCCATCTATTTTTCTATTTTTTGTTAACTTAACGAATATTAACAACCGCAGATACTGAAAATATGGGCATATGGTTTTCCGTCTGCAATTCCTTTCTTTTTTTAAAAATTTGCAAAAAAATTTATACATGTCTCTCTAATTCATTTAAAAAAAAATAAACTAAATTTAATATAGATTAATTAAAGAAATATATTACAATTAGAATTTAAATGAGGCATAAACAATGAGTAAAAATAAGGCAATTGCTATCTTTTTAATTTTATTTTCTATTTTATGTTCACTTTCGGCGGTTGCTGCAAGTGACTTAAACTCGACAGACTCTATTGCAAATGATATTGCTGAAGATATCATTACTGAAACTGCAGATTTTGATGAAGAACAGGAAAGCATATTGAATATGACGGATGAAGAACAGGAAAACATATTGGGTGCAACGACTGAAGAACAGGAAAACATATTGGATGAGGGCGAATCAGGTGAATGGGGCACATTCACTGAGTTAAAGGGTATAGTAAGTCCAATATTCGTTCATAATGTCGTTTTGTATAAGAATTATAGATGTGAGGGTCCTAACGATGCAATAGTCTTTGACCGCGCTATAACCATTGATGGAAACGGGCATACGATTGACTGTGCAGGAAAATCAAATGCATTCCAATTTAATTATGGTGAGGTCCAGTTAAGAAATTTGCGAATTACAGGATTTGCTGGCACTTCAAGTTCTAGCTCTTATGCTATATCTATTGGATTTGATACTAATTACTGCAAAATCGAAAATTGTGTTTTTGAAGGCAATTCACATAGCGTATTGTCATTGGCAGGACACAAACAAAATACAATTTCCAATTGTATTTTTAGAAACAATTCTGCAAGGGGAGCTGAAATAGTTTCTGGAACTGGCAATTTTGCAATGATTGGATGTACTTTTGAAAATAATGGAAGATTCACATCCAACGGAGGATATGACACCGACAAGATACTTAGGTTAAGAAGTGATTTTTTTGTTGAGAATTGTATCTTTGAGAACAATGTTGCTAAAAAGGGAATTGTCTATTTTGAAGACTACATCTATTCTCCTTGTGTTAAAAATTGTTTCTTTGGTGCTGCTCAAACCGATGAGGATTATGGCTTAATTTATTGTGACGGTCCTAACAGAATAGAGGAATCAATTTTTTGCACTCCAGATATAAAAGGAAATGTTATAAACGGTTATAAATCCGCAGGCTTATCGTATAATCTTTGGCTGGACGGTACAAAATCTAATGAAATTCCTGAGAGATTTGTTGGATCTGGATACGGGTATGAGACCAGATATGAACCGTTTATTGTTACCGGATACCAAAAAGTGAGAATATATGGCCAAATTTTTTCCAGTTATATTTATGTCCCGACAATACCTAAAGAAGTGAGGCTGGGCGATACTGTTGAATTAAAACTCATGTTTCTCAAATCCGACGATACTCTTTTGGAAATGCCTCAAGGAAAACCTGTAACATTTCAAGTCCAATTCAGTGACAGTAACCTAAATTCAACAAACATCACATTCACCAATAAAATTTCAACACCGTTTAATTATACGGCATTGGATGGTAAGGAAGGTACTGTATCAATTTTTTATAACGGTGCACTTATCAGCTCCCTTAAAATAACCCATGCCGGAGAGTATGATTCATTAACCCTACTGAAACATGAGATATCAAAAGCTTCAAATGAGATAAACCTAACTCATGATTATAAGTTCTACTCCTCCCTCGACGATAGAAATGCGATTACCGTTGATAAAGACCTTACAATAAACGGAAATGGCTATACAATTGACGGATGTAACGGTGTCAACGGCATCTTTAACTTTGCAGGCGGAAGAAACATCACAGTCAAAAATTTAAATATTATAAACGTGAAGGAAACTGCAATAAGAGGCATGTCTTCCGGCAATGACCGAATTACTTTTATAAACTGTACTTTTGAAAACACAGGAGGGGCAATAAATTCAGATAAGATAACATTTATTTCCGGTTGTGAATTTGAAAACATTAAAGCTACTGCTGTTAAGTTATATTCTACCCAAAGTACAGCAAACATTATTGATAAATCAACATTTGAAAATTGTAATAGTAAAAATGACGGTGGTGCGGGCTATATCAATTCAAAAACCGTGATTACAAATTCAAAATTTATAAATAACTATGCAAGCAATGGTGGAGGATTATACATTGACGCAGAAAATTGTGCTGTCGACAATTGTGAATTTATTGGAAATGAAGCGGATTATGTGGCTGGAGGAGCATATTTCTCAAGTGCAAACTGTAATCTTACTAACAGTGCATTTATAAATAACTCAGCCGCATCAAATGCGGCATTTTACCTTAAAACAACACCCGTGACAGTGGAAAATAACACCGAAAGCAATAGCACAATAACCAGTAATTCATTTACCCACCTTAATGAGATAATAGCCCAAACCGGAAACGTGCTCAATTTAGAAAATGATTATAAATTCAAATCTAAAGATGATATGGATTTTGCAGACGGCATCTTTATTAAAAAAGACCTGATAATAAACGGTAACGGCCATGCAATTGATGGTGACGACTATGCCTCAATTTTTATAATCGATGAAGAAACTGCAAACATAACATTCAATAACATCAATTTTGTCAATGCATTGGACTATGCTGCAAATATTAAAAATGCAAAAAGCGTTACTTTCAATAATTGTACTTTTTATTCCTCAAATCATGGTTATTATAATGAGGAGGGAGTAATATTTATTGACAACGATGGAGGGTCTGTTACAGATAGCGTGCTTATCAACAGATGTTCTTTCATTGACAATGATGTCGACAAAATGATTTATGCAAAATCCGGCGGATATGCATTAACCGTTAAAGACAGCATTTTCGCAAACCCAAAATCCACCTATGACGTATACATTCAAAGACATAACAATAACAATCTGGATTACAACTGGTGGGGAAACACTGTAGACAACTTCAACAGCACCCCTAAAGTGAATGCCCAATTAAATAATTGGTACTTCATGAACATGACACTAAAATCCAACAGGGCGACAATATCACTTAACAGCTTATACGATAATCGGGGAAAAACAATCGCAACAGTTACAGATTGCAGCCTCGCTGATGTGGCTGTCGAACTCATCGGAAATGACCTCATAGTAAAAAATAATGCAATCATTAAAAATGGAAACGTCACAGTATCCTATAAAACAATTAAAAAACCGGCATATTTAACTGCAGTCATTTATGGATTTGACTATACTGCCAATACAACAGAAAAAGGACAATTTGATTTGTTACAGGAATTAATTGACAATGCCGCAAACTTTACCCTGAACCTGACTCAGGACTACACAATCACAGACGGCATAGACAGCATTGGCGGAATCATAATAAACAAAGATAGTTTAACCATTTATGGTAACGGACACACCATCAATGGTCTTGGAATATCCAAATTATTGAACATAGTGGGAAATAATGTTAAATTAATCAATTTAAACCTGATAAACGGATATGACCCAATATCCCAAAAAAGCCCTATCCAATGGAGCGGAAATTATGGGACTATGGAAAACTGTACCGTTTCCAATAATTCAGCAATGAACGGTGGAGCGATAACCTGGACCGGACCTATGGGCAGCATAAACAATTCCACTTTCATCAATAACCAGGCAAACTTTTATGGAGGTGCAATTTACTTCAATGAAATCCGTGGAGGAATCACAAATTCAAAATTCATAGACAATTCCGCATCTGATGGAGGAGCAGTCTATGCAAATCAAAAATATATTCACATCGATAACTGTGCATTCATAAAAAACGATGCAAATAACGGTGCTGCCGTTTACGTTAATGGAGAAAAAGGAAAAATACACAACAGCATATTTGAAAACAACACTGCAAGCAGAAGCGGTGGAGCAATCTACTGGAATTATATAACAGGCATCGTCACCACCAGCAACTTCACATTCAATAAAGCAAAATCAGGTGGAGCAATCTACTGGAATCACGAGTACGGTAAAGTGTCCGACTGTCAATTTGCAAACAACACCGCAACCGAGGACGGCGGAGCAATCTACTGGAATGATGACTATGGAACTGTAGACTCAAGCTACTTTGAAAACAACACCGCAGGCGGATACGGTGGAGCGATCTTTTGGGATTATGATTACGGTAAGGTTATCGAATCAGTATTCATTAAAAATACCGCTGATGACGGCGGAGCGATCTACTTCCGTGAAGGATTTATATTCATAAGCAAAGAGCAAACAGTTGAAAATTCAACATTCCAGGAAAACCGTGCAGAAAATAATGGGGGCGCAATATATCTCGCCGCAAAACAAAGCAGCATTGTCAACTCCTCATTCATCAAAAACCAAGCCACAAAAGGTGGAGCAATTTACTCAAGTAATGAAGAGGAAACAATCTCAAAATTGGCATTCATAAGCAACACCGCATCAGATAACGGAAGCGCAATATACCTGGAAGAGATATCAAACCCAGTCAATTACTGCATTTTCATAAATAACGGTGAAAATATCATATATTATGACGATACCTCATGGTTTAGCCCTACTACTTTAAATGCAGATTACAACTGGTGGGGAAACAACATAACCGATTTCAATCAGAATTTTGCAGATGTAAGTGAGGATGTGGAAATAAATAACTGGTATGTTTTAAACATGACAATGGCTGATGGAATTGCTCATATCACCTTAAATAACCTATATGATAATGCAAATTCCAGAATACTTATTGGACAATCCTGTAAATTGCCGCAGATAACATTAACATTAACAAATGAAAACATTGATGTTGCAGACAATACAACACTTGATGAAAACGGAATCGCTGAGGCATCTTACATACCAAAAGCAACCCAAACATCCCTCACTGCCCATTTTGAAACAGCAGAAATCACCGTAAACAAAGCATATATTGAAGGCACTGTGACAATTGAGGATATAGATGAATTTGACTATGGAAACGTTACAATTGAATTCAGTGTGGTAAATCCTACAACAGTTGAGGTAATCATAAAAAATGAGGATAATGAAACAGTATTCAGCAATATAACCGATAAAAGAATACTTAACCCAGATTTGGCTGCAGGAACATACACCATTACAATATCAAACGCTGGAAACGATACTGTTCTTCCAAGCAATGTAACAAAAACATTCACAGTCAACAAGTTAACTCCAATAATAAATGTTGTCACAAATGACGTGACCTATCCTGGAAACATAATTGTGAACATTACCTGTGATATAACAGGCAGATACATAGTCAAAATCGCAGATCAGCAAATAGAACTCAACCTGACAGCAAACATTGCAGAAACTGTAACATTCACAGGACTGGCAGCAAAAGAATACACAATCAATGTGACTTATGCTGAAACAGAAAACTACACAAGCGCAACAAACGACACAGTCAAGGTAAACATCCTAAAGGTAACACCAACAATAACAGTAAAAGCAGAAAACACAACATATCCTGGAGACTTGATTGTAAACGTTACCAGCAATATTGATGGAAAATACACTATTAAAATAGGTAACAAAGAGCAAAACATTAACTTAACTGCTAATGTAACCAAAGAAGTAATATTCACCGAGTTATCCGCAAACGAATACACAATTAATGTGACTTATGATGAAACAGAAAACTACACAAGCGCAACAAACGACACCATAAAAGTAAGCATATTTAAAGCAACACCAACAATAACAGTAAAAGCAGAAAACACAACATATCCTGGCGATGTAATAATTGCCATTAACGCTGATACTAACGGCAAATACAATATAACTGTTGGAAATCAAACCAAAGAGGAAACATTGACTGCAGGCATAAATACAATAACATTCACAGGTGTTAAAGTTGGAAACTATACTATAATCGTAAAATACGGCGAAACTGAAAACTACACTTCAGCAATGAATGATACAGTTAAAGTTAGTGTGCTGAAAAATGAAACTTTTGAACCTGAGATAACCGCAACAAACACTGCAAACGAAACTGTAATAACATTCACTTTCCCTGAAGATGCTACAGGAAACGTTACAGTTATTGTTGATGGCAAACAATACAACGCAACAGTAGAAAACGGCAAAGCAATAGTAACCATGCCGTTGATACCTCTGGACAGTACTGTGGACTTTGAATATAGTGGTGATGAAAACTATCCTGCAAAATCTAAGGAAACCAGTATTGCTAATGTCACAGCAATCATTAAAGCAACTGACATGATCAGAGGATACAACAGCGGAGTGGACTATCAAGTAATAGTTGTTGACGGAAACGGAAACCCAATGGCTAAAAAGAAAGTCACATTCATCATAAACGGCAACAAATACAATGCCACAACCAATGATGAAGGTATTGCAATACTAAACCTCAAACTGGCCATAGGAACACACACAGTGACAGCTGTAAACCCATTAAACAACGACAATGTCACTAAAACCGTTAAAATCATTACCAGAATCACTGGAAACAAGAATGTGAA
>NZ_ONER01000065.1 GCF_900316895.1 uncultured Methanobrevibacter sp.
ATTTTTAGTTAAATAAATATTTTTGATATTCTTATGGGTTCCATAGGTTTCACAGTTATTTAAAAAGTAAATTCCTCCGATATGGAGTAAAGTATCAATAATTGGATTAATTTTATGAGTTTCACAGATGGGTTGGGTATAATTTGCCAATCCATCTTCAATAATATTTGAATTCTCATTTTCATAAAACATGAAAGCATATCCGCTAAAGGGATGGCCGTAGTTTTCCACATCCTTGTTAAAGGTCTTAATAAACAACAGTATTCTTAATTTTAAATAATTGTAAACATATGTTGTAAGTCCTTTAATCATTTGTTTAATCCCTAATGTTTCAATGGACTGTTTGAGCCCTCCATATTTGGTTGCTTCAACCGGAACAATGATTGGATTGATATTTTTCGAAATTTCTTCTGGGAATGTGTTGTGAACAATAATGATGTCATTTTCATCATATCCTTTTAACAACAAATATAAAAAATATGAATAAACAGATGTGAATAATCCTAAATTAATTTGTTTTTTTCCCATAATTATTCCTACTATCCTTTTTGAAATAGAAATGTATTTTCTATTAGTAATTTATAGATTAATTTTATCGTTTATTAAATTAATATTTTTTTGATATTGTAATTGAAAAGCTATTTTCAAGATTAATTTTATATGTTTTAAAATTAAAATTGAAACTATGGCATTAAATTTAAGACATTATTCTCCTGAAGATTTAAAACATTTACATGAACTTGAAGTCATGATTTTAAAGGACATGATTGATGTTTTAGAGAAAAACAACATTCCTTATTTTGCCTATGGGGGAACTCATATTGGAGCGTTAAGGCATGAAGGTTTTATTCCATGGGATGATGATGTTGACATTGTATTATTCAGGGAGGATTATGAAAAAGCTATTGAAGTTTTTAACAGGGAATTGGATCCGGATAAATATGAGGTATTGTCACCCTCCTTGATTGACGATTGTTTTTATTTATTTTCAATGGTTTCTTTAAAAGGAACCAAATATGCATTTTGGTACAGGGATTATGTAAGCTATAACGTCGGGATTCATATAGACTTCTTTGCACTTGATAATGTTCCGGACAGTGATTTTAAATGCAAGTTATATTATTATAAAACCAGATTATTAAATCACTTACAAACCAATGCAATTATTGACATGAAGCATTCAAAAGCACATCACTTAATCCATAAAGTGCTTAAAATTCTTCCATTTTCAAATAAAAAATGGAAAGATATTACATATAATGCTATAACCAAATATAATAAAGAAGATACTAAAAGAGTTGCTGATGCTGGTGAAATCAGTGGATTTTTTGCTTATGACAGAGATATTTTTAAACCGGGCATTAAAACTAAATTTGAAAATATAGAGGTTGTGGTGCCCCAATCTGATGAAATTTTAATTCAACTTTTTGGGGATTATATGCAAATTCCTCCTGAAGAAGAAAGATATAATTCCGCTCCGGAAGTTCTTGATTTTGGAAAATATTAAATGGACCGATTTCATCGTCTTTTTAATTGTTAATCTTTAAACCAATAATGGTTGTAATAATTGGATATGTTGGTAATTTTTAAATATTTCTTTTTTTATAAATAATATATTATATAAAATTTGATTAAGGTAATTATTATGAACTCTGATAAACCTATCGTTTACACTTGTTTTTGCACTGATGTTATTCATGATGGTGTCACTTAAATTTAATTAATGAAGCAAAAAAATACGGTGATATTGTAATTGGTGTTTTATGCGATTCTGAAATGGTTAAATATAATAAATTTCCATTAAAGTCCACCAAAGAACGTGTTGAATTAGTCAAATCAATTCCTGATGTTAAAGAAGTTATAATTCAGGATAATATCATGTATGATAAAGTAGTTGAAGAACTTCGCCCGGATTATATCATCCACGGCGACAACTGGGCTGAAGACTCAATGAAGGTAATCAAGAAAAACATCTTAAAATGTTTGGATGAATATGGTGGGGAGCTTATAGAGGTTCCATACACATTCAATCCTAAAGTCCAAAAGATTGACAGGCAAATGAGGGAAAAACTGGCAATGCCTGAGCTTAGAAGAAAAAGATTAAGACAATTGTTAAATATGGTCCCGGTCGTTAAGACAATTGAGGTTCACAGTGGTCTTACAGGTTTGATAGCAGAAAAAACAGTAATTGCCGAAGACAATCACATTGACCAGTTCGAAGCGATGTGGATTTCAAGCTTATGCGACAGTACCGAAAAGGGAAAACCGGACATAGAACTTGTGGACATGACATCAAGATTCAGGACAATCAACGATATCATGGAAGTCACCACAAAGCCAATCATTTTCGATGGGGATACCGGAGGAATCGCTGAGCATTTCGTTTACACTGTGAGATCTTTAGAGAGAATGGGAGTTTCAGCAGTCATCATTGAAGATAAGATAGGATTGAAGAAAAATTCCCTCTTTGGAACCGAAGTCGAGCAGACCCAGGATGAAATCGAGCACTTCTGTGAAAAGATTGCTGCAGGAAAAAATGCACAATTGTCTGATGACTTTATGATTATTGCTAGAATTGAGAGCTTAATTCTTGAACAGGGCATGGATGATGCATTAAAAAGGGCATTTGCATTCAGAGATGCCGGTGCTGACGGAATAATGATTCACAGCAGACGCAAAGAGCCTGATGAGATATTGGAGTTCTGCGACAAGTTCAGGGCTGAAGACAGCGAAACCCCAATTGTGGTTGTTCCTTCATCATACAACACAATCACTGAAGATGAATTGATAGAGCATGGCGTAAACATAGTCATTTATGCCAACCAATTACTCAGGGCAGCATTTCCTGCAATGCAGAATGCTGCAAAAAGCATCCTGAAATATCACAGGGCACATGAGATAGATGAAGAATTATTATCCATAAAAGATATCATTACATTAATCGATGAGTTATAAGTGGTCAAATGTCAAGATATGCAATTTTATCAGATATTCATGGAAACCTGTTTGCACTCGAGGAGGTAGTCAGGGATTTCAAAGACATAGACCATATCATCCTTCTTGGGGATTTGATAGACTACGGAATGCAGTCCAATGAGGTTGTTGAATTCATTCATGAGAATTTGACCGAAAAAATCATTTGCAATCTCTGGGGAAACCATGAAAAGGCGATTCTGACCGAAGACTATAATCACTTTTCAAGCAAAAGGGGAGTTGAATCCGCCCAGTATATTGGCTCTCAGCTTTCTGATTTCACAAAATCCTATTTGGATAATGAATGCGCCCACGAGGGATTTTATGAAATGAATTTGGACGGCAAAAAAGTATTGGCGATTCATGGATCACTTAACGACAACTACTGGAAATCAATTTTTCCGGACAATCTCAATGGAGAATATTCCGAATATGACATTGTGCTGTCTGGCCATTCCCACTATCCGCATGTGTTCCAGAAGTTTTATGAGGCCGACAATCCTGAAATGAGGAATAAAAAATCAGTCTTATTCATTAATCCCGGCTCTGTCGGACAGCCTAGAAACCACAATCCCAATGCTCAGTATGCGGTCTTGGACAGTGGAAGCATGGGCGTTGAATTAAGATCGGTCGAATATCCAAAGGATAAGGCAATGAGTTTATATGATGGTAATGTTGATGATTTTTACAGAAAACGTTTAGAAAGAGGAGTTTAAATGAAGATTTTATATGTAATTAGCGGTGTAACCGGAATGACAGGTAACGAGCTTGTGAGACAGCTCATAAATCAGGATGAAGACCAGGTGGAAATCATCGGCTTTGATAATTTCTACGCATCATCAATCGATACGGTAAAGGATTGTCTTGACAGTGATGCATTCACATTCTTTGAATATGACCTGAATGACAAGGAACAGATGGCAGAAATTGAATATCTTGTAAACAAATCCAAGGATGAATTTGATGAGGTCATATACATCAACTGTGCGGCGGTTGTTCACACAGAGCACTTTTATAACGTTTATGAAACTTATGAGACAAATGTCGTTGGAATGAACGACTTCTTGGAACAGGCAATTCGCGTCGGGGCCGAAAAATACATCAACTGCTCCACATCAGAGGTCTACTCAATGAACTCCTGGAATGAGGACGGCGGTGTCAAGGAATCAGATTACATCACTATGGCCGATGCGGAACACAGCCAGAGGACAAGCTATGCAACAGGAAAATTACTGACAGAGTTTTTCATGAAGGATGCCGTCGATACAGGAAAAATCAAGGGCTGCTCCATCCGATTTGCAAACGTATACAGCAGGGATGAAAAGTATCCTAAGCATATCATTCCACATATCATCGACAGCTTCAAGAACACAGGTGAAGTCACTTTGCTTGAAAACTCAAAAGTAAACTGCAGAACATTTTTAAACAATTATGACAGCTGCAGTGCCGTTTTGGCATTGGCAAAAACTGATTCCGCACTTGACGGTTCCATTTATAACGTTGCAACCGATGAGGAAATATCCATCATTGACCTGACAAAACTTATTGCAGATAAAATGGGAATTGAAGACCCAACAATCAAATTCGAAGGATACAGGGAGTCAGATCCTGAAAGGAGACTTCTGTCAACTGAAAAAATCAGAACCAGAACTGACTGGGAACCTATTATAGATTTGGATAAGGGTCTTGATGAATGTGTTGAAAACTACACAAAAGGTGAATAATGAAAATAGCAATCATAACAGTGGCAGGAATATCCAGCAGATTCAACAGAGGCATCCCAGAAGAGGAAAAGATATTGAAATGCATATACTGGGAAGATGACCCTAAAAATACCCTGATTTATCAGCTGCTCAATAAGGTATCCTCATATGATAAAATCATTGTTGTCGGAGGATTCAAATTTGATAATCTTGCCGCATACATGTCCGAAAACGTTTCCGCTGAGCTTAAGGAAAAAATCTCACTGTGCAACAATGACCATTATGACGATTTGAGCTCCGGTTACAGTCTGTACCTTGGGGTTAAAGAGGCATTAAGCTATGATAATGTTGATGAAATCCTGTTTGTGGAAGGTGACCTGGATATAGATGACGAATCCTTTTCAAATGTCGTAAAATCACAGAAGAATGTCATAACCTACAATAAGGAACCTATATATTCAAACAAGGCAGTTGTGCTTTACCAAAATGAAAATGATGATTACAAATATCTGTTCAACAGTGACCATGGGCTCCTGGCCATTGAAGAGCCGTTCAAGGCAATATTCAACTCCGGCCAGACATGGAAGTTCAGGGATGACGAAATCCTTGAAAGAGCCAATACTTACTTCAAGAATAATATAATCGAGGATACAAACCTCGGAATTATCCAGAAATACTTTGATTTAGTTGACAATGATGAAATAGAAGTCATTGAATTGAAGCGATGGGTAAACTGCAATACACGTGACGATTACAAAATTATAAAAGAATATTGGAGCAAATAAAATGAAAACATTGGATGAAAGATTAAAAATAGTTGAAGAACATGTTAAAAATGATGAGATTACAATAATGATAATAGGTTTAGGAAGTGTCGGAACCTATTTACTGGATTTTTTAGTTAGCAAAAACGATCCTGCAATAAAATTGGTTGTCGTCGGAAGAAATGCCGAAAAAATGCAATCCGACGTCAATATCGTAAGAGTGGCAAGCCTCATTCGTGAGCTCAACAAGTCACAAATCGAAATCGAAGCGGGCGTTGATTTGAATGACATTGAATCAATCAAAAATGCAATTGCCAAATACAATCCTGATTTCATTGTAAACTCAAGCAGAGCATATGCAGGAATCAAATACGGAAGCATTTCCTGGCATAACGTAAGGGCATATGGAATCTGGACTCCACTCTCCATCAAATTCACCAAAAACATAATGGAAGCATGCGATGCTGCAGACACCGATGCTGTTGTCATCAACACATCCTACTCCGATGCTGTAATTCCATGGCTTAAAAGTGCCGAAAAAGCATATCCTGACTTTGGAAGCGGAAACCTCAATCACCTGATTCCAAGGATGAAATTTGCAGTGGCAAACATATTGGGTGTTGACGATTTCTGGAACGTTGATTTTAATTTCGCAGCTGCACATTTCCATGATGTTGTAATAAGCAAGGAAGGCCAGACCGAAGGTGTTGACCTGCCTCTCAAAATCTATTACAGGGGAGAGGAAAAGGACATCCCTCATGAAGATATCTACAGCCAATGTTCAATCAGCATGCCTGTTGACCAAAAAAGAAACATGATGAATGCATCAAGCAATTACCGCATAATCTCAGCGGTCATCGATGCAATAAGAACCGGCGAAGACCAGAAAGTATTTGCACCGGGAGTATTTGGCCATATCGGAGGATATCCTGTAATTATAGGATATAAGGATGGAAACATATCCGCATGGATTGACGAGTCAGTATTCACATTCGATGAAATGGATAAGGCAAATCGCGAATCCCTGGCACTGGATGGTGTTGAAGACATCAGGGACGGTGCACTGTACTACACCGATGATTTAATCGCAAAGGTTAAGGATGCATTCGGCGAAGACCTTCCAAAAGAAGTTAAATATGAAAACATCGAGGAAACTGCAAACTTCCTGATTGAAAAGATCATAACTCCACAATTAAACGGATAAAATGAAAGTTGAAGATTTTATAAATGTCTTGGATTGTGATTTTTACACCGGTGTTCCGGACTCACAGCTTAAGGCATTGTGCAACTATTTAATGAATGTTTATGGAATTGATGAAAAGCACCATATTATAGCTGCAAATGAAGGAAATTGTACTGCACTTGCAGCTGGCTATCATTTGGCAACCGGCAAGGTGCCATTGATTTATATGCAAAACAGTGGTGAAGGAAACATTATCAATCCCACAGCATCCCTTTTAAATGATAAAGTCTATGCAATTCCAGCTATTTTTGTAATTGGCTGGAGAGGCCAACCTGGAATTCATGATGAGCCTCAACATATTTATCAGGGTCAAATAACCTGTGATTTGCTTGATTTGATGGATATTGAGAATTTTACGATAGATACTGACACCACAATAGAAGAGCTTGAAAATGTCATGAAGGAATATGAAAAGCTCCTAAAAGATGGTAAACAGGTTGCATTTGTTGTTAAAAAAGGCGCTTTATCATATGACGGCGAAATAAAATATCAGAATGATAATGATATGGTTAGAGAAGAGATAATCGAGCATATTGTTAATGTAACCGGTGAAAATCCGATTATTTCAACTACAGGTAAAGCCAGCAGGGAACTGTTTGAAATAAGGGAAAGAAATAATCAATCTCATAAATATGACTTTTTGACTGTCGGTTCTATGGGCCATACCTCTTCAATTGCATTGGGCGTAGCAATCAACAAACCTGATGAGAAAGTCTGGTGTATAGATGGTGACGGTTCACTTTTGATGCATATGGGGGCCATGGCAGTCGTGGGCAATTTTAATCCAAAAAATCTCGTTCATGTTGTTATCAATAATGAGGCTCATGAAACTGTCGGCGGAATGCCTACTGCAGTGAACAAAACCGATTTGGTTGAGGTTGCAAAGGCTTGCGGATATTCATATGCCGTCACAGTTGATAACTTCAAAAGATTGGATGAAGAGCTTAATAAGGTAAAATCTCTAGATAAGTTATCCTTCATTGAAATCAAATCTTCGATTGGAGCAAGAGATGATTTGGGAAGGCCAACTACAACCGCAATCGAGAATAAGGAAAATTTCATGGAATTTTTAGGCAATTAGGTGGTAAATTGAAATACACAGAGTATGATGACAAAACTTTAAAACACTTGCAAAGCTTAGAATTAATGATTTTAAAGGATTTCATCAAATTTTGTGAAAAGAACAATCTGACCTATTATATTTATGCTGGTTCTATGCTTGGAGCTATTAGGCATAACGGTTTTATTCCATGGGATGATGATTTGGATGTTGTTATGTTTAGGGATGATTATGAAAGATTTAAAAAGGTTTTTTTAGCTTCTCCAAATGAAAAATACAAATTGCTCTCAAGTGAGACTGAAGATGACTATTTCCATACTCTTTCAAAATTAATGTTGAAGGATACTCTTTTTGAGGAAAAATGGGTTGATCAGGTCGATTTCCATGTAGGAATCAATATTGATATTTTTGTTTTAGACGATTTGAGTGATGATAATTTTAAAAGAAATTATCAACTTAAAAAAGCCTTTTTATACAATAAGCTTTTGATAATGTCCAAAATTAAATTAGATGATTTGCCATTTTTAACCAAAACAATCACGCATCTTGGCCATTATATATTGAAATTATTTAGAGTTAAACCATCTACTCTTCACAAAAGATGTTTAAACTTTTTAATGAAATATAAAAATCCAAATTCCAGGCATGTTTTTGACATTTCTGCAACAGCAGAAGAATATCCTCAGATATATCTTAAAGATGATTTTAAAGATATAATTAAAGTTAAATTTGAAGATATTGAAGTTAATGTTCCTAAAAATTATGATAATATCTTAAAAAGTTTATATGGTGATTATATGCAATTGCCTCCTGAAGAGGATAGATACAATCACATTACTGAACATTTAGACTTCGGACCATATGCCGATTAATTTTATTCTGCATTGTCAAAATCATGTTTTGAATAAAAATCTTTTTATATTATTAATTTCATTAAAATATATTTAATAAAAAATTTTAGATAGGGTAAGAGTATAATGCATGAAGTAATAATTTGCGAAAAACCGAGTTCAGCAGAAAAGATAGCAAAAGCACTTTCACCAAGTGCTAAAAAGAAAGTATACAACAAGAAAGTCAAGTATTGGGAACTTAAACGGGATGAAAAGGACATTACAGTCGTTTCAGGTGTCGGTCACCTTTACTCACTGATTCCCAAAAAACAGAAATACAAGGTATCATTTGACCTTCACTGGGTTCCTGCCCATGAGGCAAGCAAGGCTAGCGGTTTTACCAAAAACTATCTGAATGCAATAAAGAAATTCGGAAAGAACGCCGATTCATACATTCATGCCTGCGATTACGATGTTGAAGGGACACTCATCGGATACAATGCCCTTAAATATGCATGCGGTGAAGACTCTTTAAATAAAGCTTCCAGGATGAAATTCTCCACTTTGACCAAAAAGGACATTCTGGATGCCTATGAAAACAGGATTAACATTGACATGCACCAGGTGGACAACGGTATCGCAAGACACATCCTTGACTATTACTTTGGAATGAATATTTCAATAGCCCTATCAGATTCAGTCAAGAAAACCAAGCACAGATTCTTAAAATTGTCCGTAGGACGTGTACAGACTCCTACATTATCCATTTTAGTTGACCGGGAAAAGGAAATCAGGGAATTCGTACCTGAGCCTTTCTGGAACATAAAAGCTATTCTTGACTTTGAAGACATTGAAATCAAGCATGTTGACGGAAACATCTTTGACAAGGCAAGGGCAGAAGAGATCTTTGCCAAATGTGACGGCAAGGATGCAACAGTCGACAAAATCACATTTACCAAATCAAAAACAAAGCCTCCGGTGCCGTTTAACTTAAGCGGTCTTCAGGCTGAGGCTTATAACGTATTCGGATTTTCACCTAAAAGGACTCAGGTTGCAGCACAAAACCTATACAGTGCAGGTTACACTTCCTATCCGAGAACATCCTCACAGGTACTGCCTGAAAGCCTTGGATTTAAGGACATATTCAAGCAATTGGCAAAAAGCCATGAGTTCAAACCGCACATAGACAAGCTGCCGTCAAAACTGGTGCCTCACAACGGTAAGAAAACCGATGCGGCTCACCCGCCTATTCACCCGACAGGAATCCTGCCAACCAGTCTGAATAAGGATGAGCAGAAAATCTACAGCTTAATCGTTTACAGGTTCATTGCAGTATTCTTTGAATCAGCGGAATTCGAGGCAATGAGGACAACCCTGGACATTGAAGGCGAGAAGTTCAAGTTCAACAGAAGACGAGTGACTCA
>NZ_ONER01000075.1 GCF_900316895.1 uncultured Methanobrevibacter sp.
AACAGAAACTTTGAAATCATTGACATCACATCAAAAATCAACGAACTGATTGATGTTGAAAACGGAATAATCTCCATTTTTTCAAAACATTCCACATCAGCCATTGTTGTCAATGAAAACGAATCAGGACTTTTAAACGATTTGGAATTCACCTTAAATAATCTTATTACTGATAAGTTCACATACCAGCATGACAGGATTGATGATAACGCAAAGTCTCACCTGAAATCATTCCTGCTTTCATCAAGCGAGTGTCTGCCAATCAAAAATGGCAGACTGGATCTGGGCACTTGGCAATCAGTTTTTTTCATCGAACTTGATGGGCCAAGACATTCAAGAACAATAAGTTTAACTATAATAGGAGAATAATATATTATTAAGATGTGAATAAATGGAGAAATTTTTATGGATGATGAAACTCTAAAAACTTATGGATATGTAATCAGCTCTTCCTATAGGGAAAGGTCTGTAAGATCTCTTAATAATGGTGACAAGATACCTACCGATTTGGCAGAGGACATTGGAATAAGGACAAATCACATTTCCAAGGTCTTGCGCGAGCTTAAGGAATGCGGTGTTGCGGAATGCATAAATGAGGAAAAGCGCAAAAATAGGGTATACAGGCTGACACCTAAGGGTGAAGATGTAGCTAAACTTATCGATTAATGTAAATTTTTTCGTGTGGTGTTGTTAAATTGAGAAGATGGACAATAATTTTGATAGCTATTATAATTCTTTTATTTATTTTGATACTCATCTTCAATTATTATGGCACTTCATCACAGGTCAACGAGTACGCCCAAATGGAAATCGAGATGAGAAAATTGTGGTATTGAAAAAGAATTTAATTTAGAAATTCTATTTCAAACGCAATAACTGGGTATTCTAAAGTAAAGTTTGTAATTACTTCAGGGGAAACCTCACCAAAGAAACCTTTAATGGAGCCTTTTTCAGCTGCACCGGCAACATCGGCTACTCTTCCCGGAATGAATGTCTTGTTTTCGCTGTCAGATATTTCCATTGAATATCCGAGATTGGCCAATACGCTTGTAACGACAGATTTTATTTCTGTAAAGTTTGCGGATGAATGGCAGATTACTCCAGCTAATTTTTTGGAAGCGACAGTCTTGTTTTCTGTGCTTTCGTCCAGGTATAGGACATCGCCTATTTCAAAGATTTTTTGAGGCAGGTCCTCATGCTTGTTGTCCTCCAAGAATTCCATCAGGGAATTGATTAAACTTGTTCTAATCATAGTTCTGTCGATTGTAATCGGCCTTGCAACCTGAACGTGAGGTTTTTCTTCCTGGTTCATGTTTTTGTAGTGTGCTTCCTCACTGGTAAGCATTAAGCTCATAACTTCCTGGAAGCCTAAACCAATCATCACTTCACGGATTGTGCTTTCTGCCTTGAACCAGTTGTTTTCATAAGCTACAGTATTGATGTCAGGCAATTCTGCCACAACGTCATTGATGTGGTATTGAACTGCGATATTTTCAACGACATCGACTTCATGCAGGATGTCCACCCTGTATGCCGGAATGATGGCTTTCACTTCATTGTCATCAATGATTTCAGCATCAAAACGGGCTTTTAAAAGCAAATCATGAATGTCCTGTGCAGTCAGGTCTGTTCCACCAATCAGTTCATTGGCTGTATCGACATGAACATTCATCTCTTGTGGGGTCAAATCAGGAGTCTTGATGGTCTTGTCTTCATATCTGACTTCCATGGATTTGATTTGGCCTCCAACTTCAGCAAATGATGAACAGATAATATTTAATGCCTGGTTAACTGCCCTTTCGTCAGTACCGGTAACGTCAACAATGATATTGTGAGTGTCCTCTTTAAGCTTGGTCAGCTCTCCGTTAATTATTGGAGGCATTGATAAGACATTATCGTCTTTGTCCAGGATTAATGGATATTTGTCAAAGTCTTCAATCAGATGAGCATAGTCCTTACCTTTGTCATGCTCGGTCAAGATTTCGTTTGGAGTCATTTCTGTGTCCTTTTCTAAAGGAACAAATGCATTTGCATCTTTAGGGGTTGCAATATATTTGAATGGGCCTTCTACAACATCAGCATTGTGGATACCGATAGCAACCTTTTTCCTGTCCCTTCCTATAACCCAATGGAGGTTTTCCTGGAAGTCCATGCAGTATTTGAGCTTATCGCCAGTAAAATCAACATTATCGATTTTTGCAAATCCGATAAATGGTCTGATTGCAGCAACATCCTTGTCGACTGTTACATATTCTCCGGATTCTTCAACCTTATAGTCCGGAAAGCCTATTTCCTGGCCGATAAATCCCTTAAAAGATCTAGCTACTCCTTCAACAGACAAGTTATCAGGTCTGTTAGGGAAGAATTCCACCTTGATTTCCTCATCGTCAAAGTCTTCAATGTCACTGGACATCATTGGCAATGTGTCTATTAATTCATCTTTTTCCATATCTATTCCTAAATCTTTTAAATCTTGATATTTGAATGTTATAACTGGCATTTAATAACTCCATTACTTTATAATCCATATATTAAAATGAAAAATAGAGATTCAACTAGAAAGTGAAGGGCTCTATGTTCTATCTCTCCCATATCACGTAGGAGTACGGTATGGGTCACGTCAATTACAAAATGAATAAGGGCCGCTAGAATTCCAATAGTCGGATTTAAAAACACCATTGACACTACAATGAAATGAAATCCAGCTTCCATAATCTCATGAATTACCCATGTTTGCCAAGTGGAATGAGTGGATTGTTGGATTATGCCACCTAAAATGATGTAAAAGTTATTTAAAACTTTCCACATTAAAACGGTGTGCAATATATCGCTTAAAGCTAAAATGATTGCAACATAAAACCATAATAAATTCATTTTTTACACAGTCCTTATTTTTGATAATATTAATAATATGATTTTTTTATATAATATATTTAACTATTATAAATGTTTTTAAATAATAAACTACATAATTAATAATATTATTTTTACTTAATTATTTTAGGAGAAAATATATGTCAAACCAAGAGATTCCTAAAGACTATGATTTTAAAAAAGAAAAAGTTTGGGAGCAGAAATGGGAAGATGAAAACATCTACAAATACATTGGAGATGGTTCTCGTCCTAGATATATTATAGACACTCCCCCACCATACCCAACAGGTGCCATTCACTTGGGCCACGTATTGAATTGGGTTTACATTGATATGAATGCAAGATACAGAAGACAAAAAGGATTTGACGTCCTGTTCCCACAGGGATGGGACTGCCATGGTCTTCCGACTGAAGTGAAAGTTGAAGAAACTCACGGCATCAAGAAAAATGATGTTTCAAGAGCCAAGTTCAGAGAATACTGTATCGATTTGACCACCAAAAACATTGCAAGCATGAAAAAGGACATGAAGGCAATGGGTTATTCACAGGACTGGACCCGTGAATTCGTTACAATGAATCCTGAGTACATGAAAAGGACCCAATACTCCTTTTTGAAAATGTATGAAGACGGATTGATCTATCAGGGAAAACACCCTGTAAACTGGTGTCCTCGCTGTCAGACAGCTATCGCTTTTGCTGAAGTCGAATACTCAGATAATACTACATTCTTAAACTATGTCAACTTCCCTCCGGCTGTTGAAGATTCCTATGATGATATAGTATCCTCACAGGCATCCGGAAAACAGGCTGACCCTAAAGAGGAAGGTATTTTGATTGCAACAACCAGGCCTGAACTGATGTCTGCCTGTGTGGCCGTTGTAATTCACCCTGAAGATGAAAGGTACACTCACCTTTTAGGCAAATATGTTGAAGTGCCTTTGTCACACCAGAAAGTAAAAATCATTGCGGATGAAGAGGTAGATCCTGAATTCGGTACAGGTGCAGTAATGATTTGTACATTTGGGGATAAGACTGACGTAAGCTGGGTTCAAAAATATGACCTTGAAGTCATTGATGTTATGGATGATGACGGTACATTGACCTCCGCTGCCGGAAGATATGAAGGAATGGACCTTCAAAGCTGCAAAAAACAGACCATTGAAGATTTGGATGCTGAAGGCTACCTCCTGAAAAAGGAAGAGGTTGACCAAAATGTGGGCCAATGCTGGAGATGCAAGACTCCTGTTGAAATTCTTCTTAAGGAACAGTGGTTTGTAGCGGTCCGTGATTTGATTGAAAAGACCAAAGTTGCAGCCGATGAAATGAAATGGGTTCCTGAACACATGAAATCCCGTATGGTAAACTGGGCGGATTCCATGGAATGGGACTGGTGTATCTCAAGACAAAGAATATTTGCAACACCAATTCCTGTATGGTACTGCAAAGACTGTGGAAAAGTAATTTTGCCTGATGTTGAAGACTTGCCAATCGATCCAACAGTCGACAAGCCAAAACATGCATGCGAATGCGGATGTGAAGAGTTCGTACCTGAAGTGGATGTTCTGGACACCTGGATGGATTCATCAATTTCACCGCTATCCATTGCAGGATGGCCTGATGAAGATTACATAAATCATTTCCCATCAAATATCCGTCCTCAAGGACACGATATCATCCGTACATGGGCATTTTACACTACTTTACGCTGTATAGCCTTAACTGGCCAAAAGCCGTTTGATGACATTGTAATCAACGGTATGGTATTTGGTGAAGACGGAAACAAGATGAGTAAGTCAAGGCCTGAATTTGTGGTCGGACCCGAAGAGGTCATTGAAAAATACGGTGCAGACCCATTAAGGACATGGGCTGCCAACAGTGTTCCTGGATCTGATGTCATATTTGACTGGAAAGACATCAAGCACGGATACAGATTCCTCAGAAAATTCTGGAACGCTTTCAGATTCATCAGCATGCAGATATTTGATGAGGAAGTTTCATATGAAGATGTAAAAGATAATCTTGGGCCATTGGACTTATGGATATTGTCAAAACTCAATAACTTGAACAAAACTGTCGATGAGGCATTTGCAGACTATAACTTCGCACAGACAATCACTCCAATCGAAAGGTTCTTCTGGCATGACTTCTGTGATGAATACATTGAAGCGGTAAAATACAGACTATACACTGACGTTTCAGATGAATCACGCAAAGCCGCTAAATACACATTAAGGACAGTTGTGGAAACTTCCCTTAAATTGATGGCACCGATTGCACCGTTCTTTACAGAAGAGGTTTATCAGTACTTCTCAGACGAGTCAATTCACACAACATTATGGCCTGAAGTATATGAGGAACTGATCAGTGAGGAAATGGAGACAAAAGGTGAAACCACTGTCGAGCTTATTGATGAGGTCAGAAGATTCAAATCCGCTTCTAAAATCCCATTGAATGCGGAACTTGCTGAAGTGAACGTCTACACTTCTGATGATGATTTGGTTGATGTATTCAATCAGTTTGATTCAGACATTAAGGGAACTCTAAAAATCAATGATTTGGCTATCAGCTCAGGAAAACCTGAAGTTCATGAAAAAATCATTGAAGTTGAACCTGACATGTCCCAAATCGGACCTACATTCAAAGGGGATGCCGGCAAAATCATCGGCTATCTGAAATCAACCGATATCGAGGAAATAGGCTCTGTTTTAGAGAAAAATCATGAGCTGACAATTGGCGAAATTGTAGTTCCTGAAGATATGCTCAATATCAAAAAGGAGATTGTTGGTGCATCCGGTAAAAAAGTGGATATCCTTCAATCTGAAAACCTGGACATGATTGTTGAAGTAATTAGATAATTACTTCTCTATTTTTTCTTTTTTTTTAAAAAATAAGGATATATAACAACAGATGTTGTTAAATATCATAGATGTTTACTGCATTTAATTTGATTTCATCTTTCTTTTTGTCATAGCCTTCTTCTAGATAAAATGAAACTTTAACGCCTTCACGGTATTTATTTGGGTCTCCCTTGAACTCAAATCTGTTGAAGAAGAAATCCTCACCGTCATCACGTTTGATAAATCCGGTTTTGCCGTGAGGCATAATCCTTTTTATCGTTCCGTAATTCGGCTGTTGGGTTTTGAATTTCAAATCCTTCCAATAGCCTTTCAGTTCCTCTTCGATTTTCCAATACTCTGTATTTTCAGTGTTCAAACCGGCATTTTCGATTTTCTCTTTTAAATCATCATCAATGCTCCATTCGTTATGCAACCTTATTGAATATATCAGGTAAGAATGTTTCAATGCTATTTCAGGCTCATCGTCTTCAAGCAAATCTTCAAGCAGTGAATATAACTTGATTTTCTTGTCGCTGTCACCACGACTCAATGCTGCTGAAACGGCATATTCAAGGGATTTGTCCTCTTCGCCTTTAAAGAAATAGTTTTCAGCAATTTCCCACTGGATATACCAGTCCTTTTTGACCTTATATATGTCATTTAGGTATTCAATCGCTTCGTCATATTCTCCCAGTTCCCTGCATGACCTAGCGATTCTCCATTTAAACCAGACGTCGCTATTGTTGGTGAATTTACTTAATTTTTCAAGGGCCTCTTTTGAAACGGCCAAACATTCATCATAGTCCTCAACTTCCTGAAGTGATTTTGAAACCCAGTTGTAGTATTTTTCCTTATTGGATGCTAATGTCACTTCCCTTCCGTCACTTGTAGTGAAGGAGGAGGTCTTTTGACTTAAATAGTTTGGATTTAATTTATCTGCCCAAATGAGGATATTTTCATAGTCATTATTTTTATAGAGGTAATCGAGAAGCTTCATCATGGATAGGGTGTATGCACAAGCCCCGTCCTTTTTGGAAAGGTCTTCCTGTGGCACTAACTGTGTTATTGTATCCACCGCTTCAAATAATTCTGTTTCATCTTCAGGATTTTTCACATAAAGCTGATATAGAGCCCAGCTGTAGAATCTTTTATCCCAAATTGTGAAGGCTTCCGGATGGTCAATATAAATAGATTCGTATAAATCTTTTGCTTCTTCGTATTTCTTGCTTTGATAATTCTTTTTAGCTTGATCTAAATCCTTTTTGATGTTTTCACTCATGGTTTCACCACACATTTGGTATATGTGTATAAATTGTTATATGAATTATTTAAATGTTGATGTTTTATTTTCAAATTCATTTCAAAAACAATATTGTAATTGCTTTAAAATCTTATTTCTTGATGTAAATATTGTTTTTTCTTCATTAAAAGTATATATGTAAGTTAAAACATAATCAATAAATGGAGATGGGCTAAAATTAATTTTTGTTCAATAGTTAATTCCTCCTGTGGTGTTTTAGAATTCAAT
>NZ_ONER01000142.1 GCF_900316895.1 uncultured Methanobrevibacter sp.
ATCAGCAACACCTCAAACAGTCGAATCCGATTTGTTAAACGGAAGATATGATTTGAGCAATGTGTCCTTAATCGTTTTCGACGAATGCCATCATGGTGTGGGATCTTATTCTTATGTTTACCTGGCATCTCGTTATGTTCAGGAATCAAACTTTAATCTTATTTTGGGATTGACCGCCTCTCCAGGTTCTGACAAGTATAAAATCAAGGAAGTGTGCGAAAATCTCTACATTCAGAATATTGTCGTTAAAACGGAAGATGACGCAGATGTCAAACCTTATTTCAATCCGGTCGGCATTGATTGGGTTAAGGTCAAGATGAGCTCCGAGCTTGCAAAAATCAAGGAATGCATTGACAAGGCATTGAAGGTAAGGCTTAAGGCCTTAAAGAATATGGGCATCATCAAAACAGTTTCCGTTGGTAAAGTTGATATCTTAAAGGCAAGGGGAAGGGTTCAGGGTGAAATTGCCCGTTCTGCCAATCCCGATAAGGAAATGTTCCGTGCCATTTCTATTTTGACTGCAGTCATCAATGTTCAGCATGCTCAGGAGCTGATTGAGACTCAGGGTGTCCAGACATTCAACAAGTATGTTGGAAGATTGCGCAAAAAGCAGACCAAGGCTGCCAAATCACTGATGGCTGATGATAATTTTGGCCGTGCTGTTAAATTGGCGAAACAGGCTGAAAAGCATGGATGGGAACATCCCAAACTGCGTGAAATAACTAAAATACTGAAGAAGGAACTGGGAGATGATGGCCAAACCAAACTCAAGACCACACGTTTTGACGATAAGAGTGATGAGGGTGCTTCTAAAATCATTGTATTCACCCAATATCGTGATACTCTTGAGATGATTCATCAGAAGCTTGAAAAGGAAGGTATAAAATCAGCAAAATTCTTTGGTCAGGCATCAAAGGACGGTGAAAAGGGCCTTACCCAAAAGGAGCAAAAGGCCATTATCAAGTCATTTAAAATGGGCGAATATGATGTGCTGCTTTCAACCAGCGTGGCTGAAGAGGGCATTGACATTCCTGCTGTTGATTTGGTGGTGTTATATGAGCCTGTTCCGTCTGAAGTGCGCATGATACAGAGGCGTGGCAGAACCGGACGTAAAAGGACAGGTCGTGTTAAAGTATTGATCACTGAAGGAACCCGTGATGAGGCCTATTACTGGTCAAGCCTGAGAAAGGAAGACAATATGAAGAACCAACTGATTGATCCTGTTGTTTTGGAAGAGCTGAATGCATCCGCTCTTGAGAGGATGGAAAATCAGAAGCATGTCAAGGTCATTGAAAAGCCCAAGGAGGAAAATGATTTTCCAATTGTCTATGCAGACTCCCGTGAAGGAAATTCCAAGGTAATCAGACATTTGACTGAAATGGAAATTGATGTTAAGGTCAGATCCATGGCAGTTGCGGATTATCAGGTAAGTGATGAGGTTGCCATCGAGAGAAAAACCGCAAAGGACTTTGTCGACTCAATCATTGACAAAAGATTATTCAAGCAGGCCAAGGAACTGTCCGAAGAGTTCAAGCATCCAATCCTCATTCTGGAGGGGGATGATTTATACACTGGTTTTATCAATCCGAATGCAATAAGGGGGACAATGGCCTCAATAGCGATTGATTTTGGAATAAGCATACTGCCTACCAGAAACGCTCAGGATACTGCTGCAATGATAAAGAGAATTGCAATACGTGAGCAGTCTGGTGAGAGAACTTCCATTAATATCCGTACAGATAAAAAACCGGTCAGTCTTATGGAACAGCAGCTGTTCATTGTTGAATCCCTGCCGAATATCGGTCCGGTTAACGCTAAAAACTTATTGAAGCACTTCGGTACCGTGTCAAAGGTGTTCAATGCTTCCGAAAATGAGTTGCAGGAAGTTGAGGGTATCGGTAAAAAAACAGCAAAGGATATCAGGAAGGTAATTGATTCAAAATACCTGTATTTCGAAAAGGAAATTAAGGAAAAGAGACTTCTCTAGAAGTTCCTTTTCATGTATTCATAACTTTTTTTGATAGAATCGGTATCATTTACCTCAATGATGTAGATGCCATCATAATTTTTTTCTTCTAACTTATTGACTATGCTTTTTAAATCA
>NZ_ONER01000133.1 GCF_900316895.1 uncultured Methanobrevibacter sp.
AATGTTTTGGGATTCAACAAGTCATATGTTCGGTTCAATTACTAGTTTTAAAAAAAAGAAGTTGAAAGATAAGGAATTATCTTTCTTCAATGGTGACTTTGTTCATCACGTCACCTTGTTGGATGGCATCAACAACGTCTTGGCCTTTGATTACTTGGCCGAATACGGTGTGAACGCCGTCTAAGTGTGGTTGTGGACAGTGTGTAATGAAGAATTGGCTTCCTCCAGTGTCTTTACCTGCATGTGCCATTGATAGTGCACCAGTACCATGTCTGTGAGGGTTACCTTCGGTTTCACATTTGATGGTGTAACCAGGTCCGCCGGTACCGTTACCTTTAGGGCATCCGCCTTGGATTACAAAGTTTGGAATTACCCTGTGGAAGGTCAATCCGTCATAAAATCCTTCGTTGATTAATTTTTCAAAGTTAGCTACAGTACCTGGAGCTTCGTTTGGGAATAATTCTAATTCGATGTTACCTTTATCAGTTTCGATTATAGCGACTTTCATTTTATCACCTAATTTTTATATAATATTAATAATATAGTATTATTGATTAAAATATTTTATGGAGACTTTATATGAATACTCAAGAATTAATTAAGATTGAAGATGATTATTTCATAAACACTTTCACCAGACAGCCAATCGTACTTGACCATGGGGAAGGTGTTAAAGTATGGGATATCGACGGTAAGGAATATGTGGACATGTTTGCAGGAATTGCAGTCAACTGTTTAGGCCACAATCATCCTAAACTTGTAAAAGCAATTCAGGATCAGGCAGAAAAGCTCATTCACATTTCAAGCATATACTACAACGAGCCTGCTTTAATCTATGCCAAAAGATTGGTCAACAAAACAGGTTTCGACAGAATATTTTACGCAAACAGCGGTGCTGAGGCAAATGAGGGAGCTATCAAGTTAGCTGTCAAATACACTGGCAAAAGTGAAGTTATCTCAACTGTAGAG
Organism: uncultured Methanobrevibacter sp.; assembly: GCF_900316895.1. Classification (GTDB taxonomy): domain Archaea; phylum Methanobacteriota; class Methanobacteria; order Methanobacteriales; family Methanobacteriaceae; genus Methanocatella. The sequence goes on from NZ_ONER01000133.1 coordinate 970, forward strand.
TCATTCCACGGAAGGACCATAATGACACTCGCTGCAACAGGTCACGAACATTATCACGAACCATTCAAATGCATTTTGCCAAAAGGCTTCATCAATGTGCCATACAATGATTTGGAAGCAATCAAGGAAGCAGTTACAGAAAACACTGCAGCAATCATTGTCGAACCTATCCAAGGTGAAGGCGGAGTCAACGTTCCTGATATTGAATACCTCAAGGGAATCGAAAAGATCTGTAAGGAAAACGACATCGTTTTCATCGTCGATGAGGTACAGACAGGTTTCGGAAGATGCGGAACACTCTTCGCTCATGAACTCTTTGACGTAAAACCTGACATCATGACAATGGCTAAAGGTATCGGTGGAGGAGTCCCAATGGGCGGAATCCTTGCAACCGAAAAGGTAGCTGCAGCATTCGTTCCAGGCGACCACGGAACAACCTTCGGTGGAGGTCCATTGGTTGCAGCAGCAGCTAATGCGGTTCTTGATGCGTTTGAAGAGGAAAATATCCTTGACAATGTCAATGAAGTCGGTGAATACTTCATATCCGAGCTTAAAAAATTGGATAAGGAAATAATCGCTGATGTGCGTGGTAAAGGTTTAATGGTAGGTATTGAATTAACCAAGCCTGGTGCAGAATATGTCGACAAATTAAGAGAAGCAGGATTTTTAATCAACTGCACTGCCGACAAGGTCTTAAGGTTTGTTCCACCATTGACAATTACAAAATCCGAAATTGACCAGTTTGTAAAAGCTTTAGATGAAATACTCTAAAGCTCATAATTTCTTTTTTCTAAAACTTTTTTAAAGGAACTTGACAGTTCCAGACTCTCTATTTTTTCAATTGATGCCCACATGTATTCGGTATGCTCTTCGCTTATCTCAACGCTTCCTTCAACATCATCCAGATACATCATCAGCTGAACTGTCCTTTTGTGGGAATAGTCGTTTTGCACAGCCTCACAGAAGTCACCCACATTCACATCCAAGTTTGTTTCCTCTTTAATTTCTCGAACAAGAGCGTCAGCGAAATGCTCCCCCTTTTCAACCTTTCCGCCGGGAAGTTCCCACATTTCAGGGTCGGTCCTGCTTTTGGGATGCCTTTTGACAATCAGAATTTCGTCTGAATCATTCTTGATGATGCCTCTAACAGTTAATCCATATGATTTCATGATATTATTTTTAGTCTTCTATTAAATAATTTAAACGGAAAATCAATTTCCTTCATTAATTTTAAATAACTCGAACAAGATAAGTAAATACATAATGTAACTTTTTTAAGGAGTTTAGATTATGGACTTAAATATTAAAGTAAATGACAAAAACCACTTGGACATTGGTGGAGCCGATGCACTCGATGTTGCAGAAGAATTCGGAACTCCAACCTATGTGATTGATGAAAATAGGATAAGGGAAAACTACAATAAATTTTATTCAACTTTTTCAAAATATTATCCTGATTTTAAAGTATTTTACGCATGTAAAGCAAATACCAACCTTGCTGTAATGAAAATATTGGAAAGTGAAGGTTGCTGTATTGATGCTGTTTCCCCTGGTGAAGTCCACATCTCAAAAATGCTCGGATTTTCAGGCGACAGAATCCTCTTTACAGGTAACAACATAACCAATGATGAATTAAAATTCGTTCATGATGAAGG
>NZ_ONER01000058.1 GCF_900316895.1 uncultured Methanobrevibacter sp.
TTCATCATAGACATCATTATAAAATGTCATGATTTCAGTGCTTGTTATATATTTGTTAGCATTTTTTGAGAGTTCCTCTGTTGACATATAAGCAGATTCATTAATGGTGTCTGTATTGTTGTCATCAGTTTCCCAACCATCAAGGTAAACAAGCACTTCTTTAACTATTTCAATTTCAGTTAGCATAATAAAAATCCACCAAAATATTAATTAAAAAAAAATTTTAAAATAACCAAGGATAAAATCCTATTCATCCTCAGTCATTTCTAATTCAAAGTCATCATGAGTACTGTCAACTGTGATGGTTCCACCAGCGTAAGTATAACCTTCTTTGGTTAATCTCACAGTATAAGTATCATCGGCCACATCTTCAATTGTGGCTTTGCCTCCACTTGGTCCAGTAGTTCCGGTATAATCCGGTTTACCCATAATATTTGAGCTATCTAACTCAATGGACACACTACCTAATGCAGATGGTGTATCATCATCATCCACAACTTTAATAGTTATGTCTCTAACCGCTGGGAGTTGTATCACCAACTTGGACATAAAGAATGTCTTCAGCGAAGATGATACCTACATCAAACATGTAGTCAATTGAAGTTAAGTAAGATTTCCTTGCAACAGAATATTCAGATTCGGATTCAGCCTCAAAGACAGGACCATAAGCAACTGCAGCAGGGTCGAGGATGATTGCAACATCACCGAAACCTCTTTCAGGTTTGTTTAATGCATCCAATGCAACAACTGGAATACCATCAAATCTGAGTAATTCTCCATCAAAGAACACATGATCTCCAGCATCGGTTTCACGATTACCAATAGCATATCTTAATGCAGCCATAGTTTTAGCAGACACTAAAATTTGAGCATTGGATACTTTACCGTCTTGAGCAATAAACTCAAGGATTAATGATTGAATACCTTTGACAATATTGTCTCTGTAAATTTTGGTACCTTTACCTTGAGGACTACCTGCAGCAGGACTTGCAGCTGCAATAGCATCTAACTGTGCAAGTACACCGTTCATGGCTAACATACCATCTTGAGCAGGAGGCACACCACCGGAACCTGCAGTTTCACCATTCTGTAAAACTTTACCGAAGATTGCAATTTTATCAGCACTGAAAGCAACTGCCGGAGCAAGAATGTTTTCATAAGTACTGGTGAAAGCTTCACCTTCAAGGTTGGTTTTAAGGAATCCTTTTGGAATGTTAGTGAATGCAGTTAAAGGTACTGCGGTTAAAGTAGTTTTTAAGAATTCTGGAGTAGTTTCTGCAAGGTCAGTTAAAATGTCTTGGGTTAATACTTTGCTTGAACTTAATTTTTGCATGTTCTGTAATCTAGGGTGAACACGTAATTGTTCAAGGTCGGCTTTTTCACCGTCCATTTCAACGTATCTTACCATTTTGATGAATTCTGCTTCATCTTCAATTTTAGTAATAAACTCTTCAGCAGGAGCATGGAATACTCCGCTTGTTACTGCATTGTTGCTGTCGGTCAAAGCTTTGGACCATTTTACAACAAAGTTCTTGTTAATATCATCAGTAAATTTCATGATAAATCACCTGAATATAATTTATTTTCTCATGCCTGTGACAGGGTCACGGCCAGAGAGATCGTAATAATTTTTGACGATGACCGGTTTGGTTTCCGGTTCAACAATTTTTTTAGTCTCCTTAACAATTTTAGGAGCTTCAACATTGTTTTGGCTTTCTAATTCTTCTAATCTTCTGTAGATATCATCTAATTGTGCTTGGATATCAGAATCAGTTTTGGCTGGTTCTTCAGCTGGTTCGGTTTCTTCAGTTTCTTCGGAACCTTCTACTTTTTCTTCTTTTTCAATAGTGTCCGGTTCAGCTTCTTCTTCGGAAACTTCTTCAGCTTCGATAGCTTCAACTTCTTCGATAGTTTCTTCGACTACTTCAACCTCTGCTTCTTCAGCTTCGGTTTTTGGTTCGTCATAATTAGATAATAACTTTTTAAGGTCTTCCAATAAACTCATTTTCTTAACCTCTTTAGTTATTTTATTCAAATCGTCTGCAATGTGAATCCCATACGCATTAGCGGGTTTTTTCACGAATGATAAATCCTGAGGATAAACGCATTTCTGTACATCCACATCACTGTAATCATAATCGTTCGGGTTCTCATATTTCGTATTAGGTCGTAGTGGACATGTGTCCTTGATGACATTAGTCAAACTGACTCCGTTAACATCACCGTTTAATATGGCTTCGTTGAATTCAGTATTGTCTGATTTCACCAGTACAACCCATGAACCCTTAGGTACAACCTCCAAGGCGACTTTTTCCTCTTCATCGGTAATGTAGGATTCCAGTAATTCAACATCATTCAAATAGACCCCGTTATGTCGGAGTGTGATATTGTTACGATTGTTGAATTTATTGTAAATGTCAAGGATATCCTCCTCATATAGGGTATCACCTTCTAAATCCTCTACACCGCATGGAATTGGACATGCACGTATGTAAAAAGACATGAACATCAAATCTCGTATAAAATCAGTTTTTTAAAAATAATAAAATCTAAAAACAATCAAATGGTTTCATGGAACAATATACTGCATAAACAGTTCACAGTATTCCCTGGCCCCATGTTCACAAAATCACATGGGTATAAACCATAATCCGTTTCACCAGTAACTTCATTGATAACAACAAATTTCTCATGGATAGGAATAATAGTTCCATCCATTCCAGAATGACGTGTATTTTCCGCCTGTGACCAAACCCATTCCTTACCAGTGTATACGTCACCTTCGCCCATTAATTGAGATTCTTTATTCATCAATAATGCTCTGTCATAATCTGCAGTGTTGATGTTATATTTCTCAATGTCTTTGGCGAAACCATCCAAGTTCTTATAGGTTACTTGTTTTGGTCGGGTCTTGCCCAGTTCAGGGTCATAGACATATTTGGTTCGTCCACCTCGTTTATAAGAATCCATTATATAATCCGGTGTGGCTTCGGTGCGGATTTCCTCTTTGATTGTAGTATAATCTTTGCTCAAATCGTTACTGGTCTTGATAAGATTTTCAAGGTATTCTTTTTGAACATTATAGTTATTTATCAAATCAAATAACCCGTAACAATTATCAATAATACGATTGGTCTCAGCGTCAGTGATGTTATCAAGACATTGTTCTATCATCTGCTGCGCTTCATTGACAAGGACAGGATTGGTTTTGTCCAAATCATATTTAGTGAGCAAATTAGCATAATAATCTGTTAAAGCTTTACGATTTAGGTCTTTAATGTCAGTGAATATTATGTCTCTTGTTAAATCACCAGTAGCTAGAAAATTAGTTAGGATATCTCGGTTGTATTGTTCTAATCTGACATAATATTCCTTTTTAGCTTTAACAACTCTTTTGTAATGTTTAAGATGGTTAATTTTCATTTCTCATGCACCCATAACAGCACATTAGATTCCAGTAAAAAATCACGATTATGGTATTCTTTCCCTTTCTCTGGGACTTTATCAGGGAACCCTTCCTGACGTTCATATTCCGCCATGATCATAAACCTCCGAAATCAATGTTGGCTTCTGACTTTCGTAATTGGTATTTTGGTTTGGTTAAGTCATATTCATCCAAGTCAACAAAGTCAGTGTTATTTGCAACTCCGTCGATGAATTCCCCGAGTGTTAAACCATCGTTCGCAAATAAGTTAATAAGAGTATTGACAACAGTTTCCTTGTTATCTGCAAATACGGGTACATCGCATTTGATAGTATAGTTTTCACGGTATAAGTCATATAAGAATTCTTTAATGAATATGAAGAAATCTCCTTGCATATTTTGAAGGTTTAATGTGTAGATTTCCCATAATGCCTTTGATTTTTCACTATTCATTGATTCAGTTTCAGTATTATCTAATAACCGTATACGTGGTATTTGGTAAATGTTTAAGATATCCTCTTGACAGTTCTTTAAGATTTCCTGCTCTTCCTTATTATTTTTACCATCAAATTTCACATAATCTGTTGTGATTGGTTTATTGGATTCAGCGAAAACTACTCCTACACCATTACCAGATGTTAATTCATCTTTAATGGATTGGGCCTTGAGTAGTGTAGAGTCATTTTCCTCATCAAACTTATATTCCGGTTCAACACCAATAATTAATAAGCTATTGTTTATGTTACCATTTACAACAGTATTGTAATTGTTATCATCAATTCCGATACTGGTTAATATCTTCTTTTTCAATGGATACCATTTAGGAACCTTGAACAAACTATAGATATTGTCTCCGCTGAAGATGGTGCAGTATCCGAGTTTTTGTTTATCGTAATGTGTGAAATCAATTGGGTAATCGTCACCCATTATTTTAAAGTAATGTTTGGTATTGTTGAGTTTCTGTTCAATAATTATTCCTTGTCCGGTTTTAACAAATCTGCAAGTACTGATTGGTAATTGATTAATAAAGAATTCTCTTTCACTGAAACCATATTCAAGTATTGCGCAACCTGCAAAATTATAATCAATAATTAAGTTTTTCAATTCATCTTTATTCTCGTTTAAGATGTTGGTAATGCTTTTAATAGCGTTATCTTCTTTGTCATAAACTTCAATATCTCCATATAATAAGTCATCTTTCAAGATATTGCAGGAATTGAAAACATCCGCACAATTCAAGTAGATATATTCGCATGTAGTGAACGGAACTGGTGGATTAATATATTGTTGTGTTGATTCTAAATCAACTGTACTACCAGTTAATCTACTGTTTAATGATTCTGATACGCTCTTGCTTATCTTTGCAAGTTCGTCATTCGAGTTATTTATATAAATCATAATATTGTCACCCTTGTCTTGTTTTCTAAAATTTTCATAACTCCCATATGGGCATAATCAGTACTGTCTAATAAATCCGGTGAAGGGTATTCTTTCATTTTTTCTTTAAGGGGATGGATGTAACCGAATTGGTTTCTTAATTCATTTATTAATGATTCTTTAATGTCTTTGTTAATGAATAATCTTTTTTCACGTATGCTTTGACCAACTGGCCTAGCTCTTACAAACTTACTTCCCTGTGGGCTGAAATCAACAACGTTATATTTGGGCAGTAATCCTTGCCAGTATTTTTTTGCGAAGGTGGAATCACTTCCAGGTTCTCTTTCAAAAGCTATTAGTTTAATATTTTTATCATGGTGTTGTTCTAGGAATGTGAATAGTATTTCTTCTTGGTTCATTTTTCTTGTTGCTACCATGTCTGATAGCCACATTAAACCGGTTTGGTATAGGCTGATTAGTGTGCATGCGAATTTGTCTTGTCCGGTTGATGCACTGTCTACTCCTACAACACTGAATAATAATTTATCATCAGGTAAAACTCTCAAGCTATTTTCAAAATCATCAACAGTTATCAACAACCAGTTACCAGCATAAGCATCCCATGACCCATACATTAATTGCTGCTTAGTTAATGGATCTAACTTTTCAAGTTGTCGAGTGTAATCTTCCTGGTCAAGATATTTGTTTTCAAGATAACTTGCAGGAACAAATGGAACATTTCCAGTAATGAATTTTTTCTTAACCCAATCATTGCCTCGACCTCCAGGATTGGTGCCGGCTCGCATTCTTAATGGTATGGGATTGTCTTCAGTTTTCCTTAACCTTGAATGTAAGTATTGATATTGGTTTTCCGGAAACTGTGTTAATTCGTCAAAGCCGATATATTGCAGTTCGGCTCCTTGGTATTTCATTAAGTCATTGTTATGGGCTAAGTATCTGAAGGTTAATGTTGCTCCGCTGCTGAATGTGAATTTTTTCTTAAGGTCTTTATAATAAACTAGTCCGGTGTCTTCTAATGGAAGTAGCCATTGTTTGGCACGGTCAAGTATTGCGTTTGGCATTTCTAAATCGTCTAATGACCTACGAAGTATTAATGCGTCATATGTTAATCGGTTTTCACCTTCAGGTATGAATTTTTCTTCGACATATTGTAATGCTGCTAATAGTAATGCTTCGCTTTTACCTCCTCCAGCCATGCCCCCGTATAGTAATTCTTCGGTGGGGTATGTTAGAAAGGTTAGTTGGTTAGGTAATGGAGTTTTATTTAGAATGTATGATATTAGTTCATTTTCTTTTAATGTGCGTTCAGCTATCTGGTGCATTTTCATTCGTGTCTTGAGTGAAATATCCTTTAAAGATAGCTTCATATTCATCATCCATTTCTTTTTTGGATTTGCGGTTTAATTCTATTTTAGATTCGGATTTGATGTTTCCATTAACTTCAAGTTTCTTAACATCTAATCCTAATTCTGAATCAACAAGAGACGCACATAATTTATATGATTCAAGTAATCGTTTTAGTTCAAAAGAATAATCAGGGTCATCAGGGTCTAGGTTGTGGATTTGATTTCGTATGTTTTGTTTTTCTTCAAAAAATCCTCTAACTTCTCCATCCTGCAATATTCGATGTAATCGTAACAACTCATCATAATTATCATTAGAAACAGAATCAGCATAGACTTTATAAGCTCCACGATAATCATATCGTTTTAACCAGTCTTTTGCACATTCTTTTTTATCATATCGAGGATAGCATTTCCGTCCATTCTCATGTTTGCAAGTCCAGTCAAAATCGTAGATTTCTACGTATTCTTTGAGCTTTAGGATGAATTGTTTGAAGTTTATTTTTTTTAAGGGATTGTCATGTTGTACTATACAGTATAACTGTTTTGTTAGTTTACTCATTTCGGGTTCTTGGTCCCCAAATGGTATTATTGAAGTTATGTCGGTCATATTATCCCTTTTTTTATGATATGCGATTCTTAATTAAGTAATCGTATAATTAACAATGTTATATTTTAGTCTCTCTAATGATGAATGAATGAATAAATTACCCATATTAATCCACTTCCAAATAATAATGTAGTAACCCATTGTAGTACTCTGACAGTGGTCTCTAAAGAAGTGACTCTTTTATCAATATCACTATCTCCGGTTATAGATTTCCGTATGGCTTCGTTCACATCATCGCTTAACTTATCCATTTTGTCATTTAGGTCTTTCATATCCTGTTTAACATCTTTAATCATTTCTTCCTTGTAAACTGCTTTTGTTTCCAAGGCTTCAATTTTCCTTGCATGTTTTTGTATTAATTCTTCATGAAAACATGTTTGAGGAGTTTCATTGGTCATCAGGGTCACTCTCGTATTCATCATTGAGTACTGGTTCCTCTGAATCAATAGTTTTATTCATAGCATTTCCTAACCAGTCAAAAGTGTTAGGATATTTAGCATCCAAGTATGAATAAGCAAGACCGGCTATGAACCCTAATATTTGGGCTAATGTTGTTGCATCCACAGGAAGATTAAATCCTTTTGCGGCTGCAGTTGATATGATCCATCCAGCAAATCCTATTAGTAAAAATTTTCCAATTGTGGTACTGTTTCCAAGATAATTATTAGTTGACATTTTTAATATTCCACCATTTTTAGATTTTTAAGAGAAAAAAGAATAAGTATAATATTTTTTTTGGGGGATTGTTTTAGTAAAAAAAGGAGTTACAGGTTTACCAGTCTTTTTTTTGTTGAAGAAAGGTTTTTAAAATTAAATCGTGTTTAATTATTTCCCTGAAATATAAAAAGTTTTTAAATTAGGCACATTGATGAAAAAATCTTTTTCGTTTGAAATATCAATAATAGAAGCAAAACAACCCAGTTTGACTAAAAATTCGCAATTTAAGGTAAGCCATTAAATGAATAGAGCAAAATCGAAAACATATCCGAAGTGTAAAGTAACAATATATTATTTTGGAGAAAAATCCAAAAGCTAATGATAAAAATTCTTGCTATTGAACTCAAGATTAATTATTTTTTTAAACCAGCCTATACTGTAACCCCCTTTTTACTAAAACAATCCTCCAAAATTTTTTATAATCGTATACCATAAGGCAAGTCTATTTTGTTTCCTGCAACATATCGTATACTTGCTGATGTGACGAGTCCACATCTTGTGCAGTATGCTTCATCTTCATCTTCTGAAGAGTATTCTACTTCACCGCCACATTCTGGACAGTATCGGAGAGATTCATGATTAAGGAAACTATTCAAATAGTATTTTCTTGGGTTTAACCATTTCTTGTTTTGTTCCTTTATCATTTTCTCTTTGAGTTTTTTCCTCTTCATAATATAGTGGGACTTACAAATTTCAACCATCCCTTTAATTTTAGCCTTTGTATAGTATGTTATGGTCTATATGTTCGGGTTGTCTTGGTCTGATGTAACTGTTGCTAATATAGTATAATGTGATTTTCCAGAATATGATTTCAGCAATGTCTGTGAATTTGTCTTGTTTTTTTGGAGTGACGTATTTGTTAATGAGGTCCTGATGTGTTGCGAATCGTTTCATTTCTAAGGATTTTACGTAGTATATTAATGATAGTATGACTTCTTCGTTGCTTGCTTGACTGTGTAGTTCTTTGAAGTTTGGGAATAGTCTGATTAGTTCTTTGACGTGTTCTTTTTGTGATTTTGTGAATGTGAATGGTATTTCGTTGAACATTGTGTCTGCTAGGTCTAGTTTCATGTTTAAGCGTTTTTCTTGTTTTATTCTGGCTTCATATTCATTGCTTCTAACTTCCCCGTTGACGTAGCCTTTTTTGTATCGGGTTATTTTATCTTCTATAGTATCCATTTTTATTATTCTCCTATTGCTTTTAATATTTTTTCAGCTGTTTTGTCTGCAATTCCATCGACAGATAATAATTGTTCTTTTGTTAAGTTCTGTAAATCAGATAATGTATGTAATTCTAATGTTTCTATGATTGCAGTGGCTTTTTTTGCATTAATGCCATAATTACAGTAACATAACCAATTAAAACAGACATTTTTGTCTTTACGGGGGAATTTTTTTACTATTGGTTTGTTTTGGAGACATTTTTGAGCTTGTTTCATCATTGTATAGTAACTTTCGTTTATGAATGGACTGTAACATTGCAGGACAGTCACATAACGATTGAGACTGCTTATGGCTCCAATGTACTGGAACAGATTTACTTCACGGTAGTTCCTACTCATTGCGATGCATTTGCTCCTTGTATGTAGGTCCCCATGAATCATTACGAATGCATAATCGTAGTTTTCAGCCATATTGATGCTTTGATTAAAAACACGGTTGTCCTGTATTGATGATATAAAGTCACTTGTCAGTTTGAATTCAAATACGACTTCGTTGTTACCATCACTAAAGATGTAGTCTCCAATTTCCAGTTCTTCAACACTAACTTCGAGTCCTTGTTCTT
>NZ_ONER01000074.1 GCF_900316895.1 uncultured Methanobrevibacter sp.
TCGAAAGGTTTTGCATACCATCCGTTTTGTTGTAAAACTGGAACATTTTCATCATCTGTACCTTCAACCTCTATTGTTTCAAAGGCACAATGTCCGTCAGAGCTTTTTTCAACCAATTGTTCAACCTTTTCGGTGTCTGCGACAGGCACCCATGCTTCAAGTACGTAAGCATCCTTGGTTTGAACAAATGATGAAAGAATCTCGTTCTTATCTTTTTCATTTTCTAACTGTTCTTTGAGAGCTAATATGTCATCGTCCCATCTTTCAGCAACAGCTTTCAATTCAGTTTTGACTGAAGCACGTTCTGATTCAATGGTCAATAATCTTGCATCAGCATTTGAAATAATCTGTTGAGGAGTACCTTCAACATCACCTACTTCAATTTTCTCAAAGTCGTATTTACGAAGTGTTGAATAAACTTCATCACTTAACTCTTTTAATGTCACTACGACGATAATTTCTCCTTCCTTATCATCCGCAGGAACAGTAAAAATCTCTAATTCGTCTGTCAATTTACTTAATTCATTTTTGATTTCTGAAGCAGATTCAGCATTAATCCTTCCAACAGTAGTAGAAGTGTACTTTGAATCTTTTAAGTCAGCTAAATTCATGTCAAAATTAGATAAGCGATTAGCCAAACTTTTATTAGACTGTAGTTCACTTGTTTCAGCGTCGAGTGCGGATAGTTTTTCCTCTATAACGCTTGTTTTAGCTTCCACCTGGGATAGAGTGTCTTCAGCTTTTGCTATAAAAGCTTCAGTGTCTAACTTTTCAACTTCCTTTTGAACAGGTAAATCTGGACTAATAAAAGACATTAATGTATCTTTTAACCCATGGCCTTCTGATAAAGAGTTTCCTAATAATTCAGATATCCCGTTTGTTTTCATTAGAAGTGAAGATAATTTTCCAGTGTATGGAGAAGCTTTAGCAGGAGTTACTAATTCCGCTAATTCAGGATCTTGCTGAATGCTATCAGAAATATCACTGATTTGTATAAGTCCTGATTCGTGGAGAGCATCCACTGTAGGAGCTACATACTTTTCCAGTGTAACTATTCTAATTTTTCGCATTCTAGCTGTCTTGAACATATAATCTCACACTACAAAATATTTTTGACAATTACAGAAGCAGCTTCATCTACATTTGCCATAGCTTTGTCTTTAATGGATTTGACGTCCACTTTGGACTGCTCAGCAATAGATTGCGCTTCTTTTTTAGCTTTATCTTCTGCATCAAAAACAGTATCTTTAGCGTCGTCTTCTGCTTGCAGTTTAGCTTGGGAAATAATTTCCTCAGCTTTAACTCTGGATTCAGCAATTAAATCGTTTGATTTAGCTTCTGAATCAACAATGAGTTGTTCAGCATCAGATTCTGCTTTTTTTATCATTGCGATTGCGTCTGATATCTCTGCCATAATTAATCACCATGGTGTACTTATTTTTGTTGAGCAATATATATATCTTTTACTATTCAATTTTGTTTAAAGTTCGTAAAATTGAATTTTGAATAAAAAAAAGTATTTAAAATATAATATTTGCATGAAAATATTAGATAAAAAAAAGAATAAAAGATAATTAAATTATCTATAAAACCATTTCAATATACTAGGCGGTAATTTTTGTAAATAAGCAAGGATTGCTATTGCAATGATGATTACACCCACAATAACGAATTCAATATTGTATGGGTGGGCAAGTAATATGTATCCGCTGACACCTATGACAATACCCTCAAAGAAGAATACGGCTTTGGTCCAGCTTGGATTAAATAATATGATAAAGTAAGCAATTGCAATCAAAACCAGAATGATTGCGGTAGCCATAACATCATTTGTGATTGGCTGGTGTCTTAAAAATGGAGAAATACCCCAAACGATTAACATTAGTGCCAACATTACCCCTAATAATTTAAACATTTTAACATTTGCCATAATAACACTTATTTTTTAGTTTAACCTTCATGATATTTATATCATTTCATATTAATTACTACATATGGAACGAGCGGTTTGGATAATCTTAAATGAAAACTTTTCGCTTACATTGGACGGCGAAATAAAAAATGACAAGGTTGCTGATAAAAAATTCTCACCCGGAAGCGACATCTGGACAAATGAGCTTCCACGACTAGGGTTCAGTGATGAAAAGGTTCAAAATGATTATGATGAATTCCTAACAGACATTTTAACACTTTTCAGTGAACCTAGTGTCAACGAAGTCTTTATCAATGCAAAAATAGGTGAAGAATCCGAATATATAAATTGTAAAAAGCCACTGGTAATAAGAAAAATAGAAGAGTATAGCGTTGATGAAATTATAGAATAGCAGTAGCTTTCATTAATATTTCATCCATATTGCTGAATTCCAATGGTTTTCCATCATCTCCAACAGTTTCTGTTGTAATCAATACATTCGGAGAAGCCCATAAAAAGGAATACGCAAAATACGCCACATTGATAAATATGACTATCCCAATAAAGAACAATGCTGTTACCAGACAAATGGCATGAATCAAAAGGTTTCCATACCTTCTTTTTTTCATCAGGATATAATTGTCCTCTTTTTCGATTGTTTTGAATTTATGCTGGGATAATTCCTCAGAAATCTCTTCCATCTCTTTGGAATTATCTGCACTCAATATGTATAAAGCCATTTTAATCCATGTAAACTACAAATTCGTCCAGTTCTTTTCTTGGAGTGTCTCTTGGCTCAGCATCGCCATAACCTAACGGAGTAAAAAGCACAGCCTCCTCGGTTTCATCAAGGCCTAAAAATTGATGTGCCTTATTTTTCTTGAATGCGCCAATATAACAGGTTCCAAGTCCAACATCAGTAGCTGCAAGAATGATATGGTCCATCACTATTGTTGCATCAATATCTGCAATGTTTTTCTGATCCCATGGTCTGGTCCATGCCTGGTTCTTTATGGCTACCACACATAATACGTATGGAGCTTCCACAAACCATTTGGCGCCATAGATTTCTGACAGTTCATCCTTATACTTCTTAGTGTCAATTACATAGACTTTAAATGGTTGGTTATTAACACCGGTTGGCGCTAATGTTGCTGCTTTTAAGACATATTCCAGCTTTTCCTTTTCCACTTCTTTGTCGAGGTATCCTCTTACGCTGTATCTTTCAGTTATTACGTCAATAAATTCCATATTATCATCCCATATATTCTACATCATCAAGGTCGCAAAATCTTCTAAATTCATCCTCGTCCATCTGTTCTTCATAGGCGTGTGCAATTAGGCCAGGAAGCCTGCCAATCATGAAAATGCCTAAACCCAATTGAGGGTCAAAGCCCAAATCAGACAGAATTGCAGCATTTGCACCATCCACATTGAGCTTGATATGTTTCTTATCATAGGCAAGGTCCTGAAGGGCCAAAGCCAATTTAATGTGTGGACCAATATATCCTTTATTTACTGCAATTTCCATTAGTTTATCTGCCCTGGGGTCAACATCATGGTATCTGTGACCAAAACCAGGTATTTTCTTGCCCTTAACCAGATACTCATTGTAGATTTCAATGGCCAAACTTGCAATCTGCTTATTGTCAATGCTTGAATCATCAATCAAATGAATAGAATTGATTTTTGACTGATAAAGCTCCATTGCCTTTTCAATAGCTCCTGCATGCTTGTTTCCAAATGACAACAATGCGCCTGATATTGCAGAATTGATTGGTGAGCCTGAGGAAGTGATTAATCTTGCGGTCTGGGTACTTGGAGGAGTAACCCCATGATCGCAAAATGAAACCAGAACATGATTGAATATTTTGCTTTCTCTTATGGAAGGCAATCTTCCTTTTAAAAGTAAAAAAACCATGTCTGAATATCTTATTTTTTCAATCAAATCTTTTTGATTATATCCTCGAGTTACGATTTTATCCTTTTCAACTCGGGTGACAGCAGTTTTTAAAGACTTTGGATTGACTTTAAAATTATTTTCTTGCATTTTTAAAACCTTTTTTGTTGTTAATTAAATATTAAAACTATTATAATTTAAGTGTTGCTACTCTTGGTTCTACAAAACAGGAGGGCCTGATTGAAACTATCCTGACACCACTTGCCCTCTGATAACCGATATTCAAATAACATCCCAAAACTGTAGTCTTGCCTCCCAATCCCAACGGACCTATGCCAGTTTCATTCAGCCTATCGGCAATTTCTCTTTCATGATGATTTTGATTATCCAAATTTCCATAGGCAATAGATTTAAGCAAAAGGGATGTTGCCTCAAAGTGTGTTCTTCCAATTCCTATTGATGGAATCGAAGGAGTGCATCCCAGCATTTTCAGTGATGATTCAAGCCATTCACATGCGGTGTTTATCACATTTTCAAAGGAACGCTTATGATAAACCCTAAATGTTTTGGATCTTATTTCAGGACCTCCTCCCTCAAGCAAAAAGTGGATGTTCAATGTATCGGGGTCAATATCTCTTCTATATGTCGATTCATCATTTGAATTGTCAATCAATATTGATGCTGGAGAAAGTTTTCCAGGCTCATCAAATAAACCTTCACTTTGCTCGATTCTTTCCACTTCACTGCCTTTAACAGCCATTGGCCTTGCAGGAAGACTGTTTAATCCTAAAGAGATTCCCTCATGAATCTGATTTAAGAGTTCACCAGTAATTTGTCTATCAGAGCCCATTTCAATTATCACATGAGGAATTCCAGTGTCATCACATAACGGAAAACGAGTTTTTTGGGCAACCTGATAGTTTTCTAAAATCTGTTTTAAAGCCCATCGTGCATTTTCATTGCTTTCCTCATCAATGGCTCTTCTTAAAGCATCATATTTATCATTTGAAAGGGTGGTTGAAGCTTCTATGATTGCCTTTGAAATATCATTTATAATGTCCATAAAATCACTCAGGAACTGCCCGGTCACCGGATCTGTCAGGTGAAACTATCGCATCAGGACAGTATTCATCAATCATTCTCTTGACTAGCTTGACTTGTTTGATACGGGCGATAGCTTCCGAAGCGGTTGTATCCCAGTTATGGTTAGCTGCAACTGACCCTCCTGTCTTTAAATAGACTGGAGAGGCCACTTGAATAAATTTTGGAACTTCATAATGCCTTATGAATCCTCCGGTGGATTTCGGATTTTCGGTGTGCAAATCCAATACCATATCTGTTGCATTTCTAATGGATGCAAGCATTGGAATTTGCAAATCACGAACCGGATTGAGTGAGTCCAATCCCATCTCCTCCAATAATTTTGCCGATGCAGGATTGGAATGGCCCGCATGAGCTGATAACTTGAAATGAACATTGGATGGAATTTCTGAATCTTCGCGCATCTGATTTAAAACCCAAAGCAGACCTTCATCATAAAGCAAAATCCCTCTGACTCCTAGTCTGCATGCCCTTTTTACATCTTCAATTGCATAAACCAGATTGTCATATCCCCTTAAGCGATATCCTATTCTGCTACCTTCCTCCGTGTGGACGGTGGCTGAAGTGTCATATGTTGCCCTTGGACCTACAGATAGAAACAGCTCGCATCCGTAATCTTTAGCCAACTTGACCATTTCCTTGATTTCTTCATCGGTCAACATCATTATTCCCTTTGTCTGTGTTACCCGATGAATGAAGATATTATTCCTGCCGGCTTCCTCAAGAAGTGCGTTCATTGTTTTTGGGGATTGGATTCCCGGAACCTCAAAACGATATTGTCCTCCGTCGCCGAAGCGTTTAGGTGAAACATAATCATCTGAAACCTCATCGATGCCCACTTTTTTAAGGAATTCTTTTGTATTTTCCATATTATCTACCATTTAATTTACGAACAACAAATTTCATCGTATATTCTTCAAGTGAATCAATAACAGTTAAATTATTAATGTCATAATGAGGGTTAAGAGCTTTGAATTTGGCAATTAACTCCCTTAATTGGAATGGATTTTCAAAATCCCCTTTCGGAAGCATTGTGATGTTTTGGAATACTCCATTTCTAAAGCTTTGGTCCAATTTAATAATAACGTTTGATGGCCTTTTCTCAGGATACAGTTCATTCAGTTTATCGTCACTGACAACAATCATATGGTTTACAAGATTTTTGATGCTGTTTACCTTATCCACAGTTGAATAGTTGTCCAGAAGTCCGAATTCAATCAATTGATTTATCTCATCAACAGACACTTCGCCGACTACCAATGAGATTGCAACGGCATAAGGAAGGCTTTGCCTTAACTCTTCGATATTTTTAGGATTGAAATTATTGTGTTCCGCTGCAACTGAGTATGTTTTAACGGCTACATTCTGGATGTGGTCATATTCCTCGCCAATACTTGCCTTGAGCTTTAATGCTGTATCGATTGATGAATGCAGATGTCTGCAGAATGGATATTTTTTAAAGTATATATCCCTGACCCTTACCTTGCCGACATTCTTTAAAGCATTTTCAAATGAGAAATCTTCCTGACTGTAATCCTCATCATCAACAACCATGGTTTTCAAAAATCCTTCATTGCCTTCAAAGATTGTTTTGCTGCCTGTAAATCCATTTCTTGCAAGATAGGCAGACAATATTCCATTATAACATGCTTTTCCCACATGCAATGATTTTCCCATAGATCCTCCATGGTCTGATTCCAATAATCCTGCTGCCTGGGTTCCACATAAACCCAGAGCATTCATTATTTGCCCTTCATCCAATTTCAATAGTTTGGAAGCGACTACTCCTGCTACAAATGCCCCGATTGTTCCGGTGGTGTGGAATCCCTTGTTTCTATGTTCGGGATTGACGATTTGGCCTAAAAGAATTCCCACTTCATAGCCTACAATGACCCCTTCCAGGAATTCCTTTCCGGATAAATCATAAGCTTCTGCGATTGCAAGGGCGGTTGGAAAAATGACTGACCCTAAATGTATCTGGGCCTTTCTGTGACCGTCATCCAGTTCCAGCACATGAGCAGAAACACCATTAATAAATGCTGCATGCAGCACATCTGATTTGATGCCGGTTCCAATAACAGATGCCCTTAAATTTAAATTTGAGTTTCCATTAAATATTTCTTCAACAGTATTGCAGGCTATTTGTGATGCATCTTCCCCTATACCTCTGTAAGTAACCCCAAAAAAGTCTAATAAGGCTGCCTTTACAGTAGTGACAGATTCTATTGTTGCCTGTTCATAGCGATAGTTTGAAATAAATTTAGAAATATTTTGTAAAAACATAAAACACCATTTCTAATATTTGTTAAAAGTAGTATTAAAATAGTTCAGTTATCACTCGAAGCAACCTTATATCATCAGCAATATTATGCTGCCGGAACACCAGTTAAAACAAGGAC
>NZ_ONER01000124.1 GCF_900316895.1 uncultured Methanobrevibacter sp.
TCCTTTGTCCAGTCGGTCGCATTCTGTGCGGTTATGTTTTCAGGTATTTCATATACGAATGTGGGATAGCCCGCCTTTGCAATCGGACATGAGACAAGCTGCGCTGAAGTTGACTTGTATGCTTCATTGCCTGTTTTCGGATAGTATCCAAAATCGCTTGTGGCATGAATCTTTTTGGCCAGGTCCACTGATGCGTCATCCATTTCGGGAGTTGCCAGATAGAATCCTTCACCGTAATCCTCACCATGGGAATGGCTAATGATTACGCAGTTCGCATCGGATTTTGTCACGTCGGGATTTACATAGTCATGAACGAGCTTTTCTCCGTTTGCCCTTCCCTTGTCATAGTTTTTTGCATCCTTGGTTACATTGACCTGGTAATGTATGATGTTCACTTCCGAATGTGCTTTGGCATATTCCTTTGCTGCCTGAATTTCAGGGTCTATTGAAAGCTTTTCCCTTGGATGGATTCCTGTAATCAGTGCGATTGTATCTTCTGAAGTTGAGCATCCGTAAATCAATCTTTCAACAGTTCCCAAATCGTTTTTTGCAAGTACCTTATATGGAGCGTGCTTGTCCTGATAGTCTTCAAAGGCAATTGCCGCTCCAAGGGCTATTAGGATTACAAAAATGAGAATTATTTTTGTTCTTCTTTTCAAAGTTTCACCTTACATTTAATTTTTAATTTTAACAATAAATAGTTTTTTGGTGAACTTCTCCATTAATTAAAGAATAAGGCCGGATTGCTCCAACCTTATCCGCCAATTTTAGTTGTCTCATAACTAATATTTTTCTCATAATTCATTGTAAAGAAAGGGGAAAATTCTTTACGTTATAGTGTTTGTCCCCAAATTATATATTATTTTTCTTTGTTTTAAGGTCAATTCAACTGTTTTAAAGCAATTTTACAAAGTCAGGATGGTTGAATTTAAATATTATGCTTTTTTCACTGCAATTTCATAGGCCAAAAGCAATCATAATCACCATAATTTGATGATTTTTTTTTGAATGAACGAGCACTTTTTTAAATTAATCTCCTCTAAAATTAAATAAACTCCCAATTTTAGGATACTTTTAAATATATTATAAAATATAGTTATTAATACTTAAATCTTTTAAGTGACAATTCAAAAATGAGTGAAAAATATGACAAACGAAGACTTTGCAAAAAAGATAAAAGACATTAGAGAAAGACAAGACATGTCAATTGAAGACCTGGCCGAGAGAAGTGGCGTAAAGCTTGAAGTATTACAGGCCATGGAAGCTGGAGAAGTTATTCCGTCCCTTACTCCATTAACAAAAATGGCAAGGGCATTAGGCGTAAGGCTGGGAACATTCCTTGACGACACACCTGAACTCGGACCTGTTGTCACAAGAGGCGGCGTGACCGAAAACTCACTTTACTTCTCAGGAAGGGAAGATGTGACCAACGCAACCAACCTTGAGTTCCACTCCCTAGGGGCAGGAAAGATTGACAGAAACATAGACCCTTTCTTAATCGACATCGAGTTTGAGGAAGGCGAAAAGGAACTTTCATCTCACGAAGGGGAAGAGTTCATCTATGTTTTAGAAGGCGAAATCGAAGTAATCTATGGAAAGGACACATTCACTATAGGGGAAGGCGACACAATATTCTATGACTCAGTAGTGCCTCACCACCTACATGCAAGCGGCAACGACAAGGCAAAAATACTTGCTGTGCTCTACACTCCATACTAAATATAATTGAGGGCTTGATAATATGTTTGAAATATCACAAATGACAAAGGACAATGCTGTAATTAAATTTTTCACTCGTGATTTGGGATTGTTGCGTTTGCAAAACTATTATTTGAGCCAAAATTTGTTGAATTAAAAAAATTAAGGAGTTTATTATTATGAGTGAATTATTTACAGAATTGCCGATTGGAAAATTTTTCGAGGAAATGGTTGAAAAGCAGCCGGATCATGAATTTATGGTTTATCCGGACAGAAACTTAAGGTTTACATACAAGGAATTTAATGAAAGGGTTGATAATTTAGCTAAAGGAATGCTGGCTATTGGGATTGAACACGGAGACCGTGTTGGAATCTGGGCAAAGAATGTTCCGGAATGGCTGACATACATGTTTGCAACAGCAAGGATAGGCGCAACTATAGTGACAGTCAACACTGCCTATCAGGCACATGAGCTTGAATATGTTTTGCAGCAGTCCGAAATGAAGGCATTGGCCATGACTGACGGATTCAGGGACACCAGCTATTTTGACATCATAAATGAACTTGTCCCTGAACTCAAGAGTTGTGCAAGGGGACATCTTGTGGCTGAAAAATTCCCATTTTTGAAATTCATTTTCCATGTCGGTCAGGAAAAGCACCGAGGAATGTATAATACCAACGAACTAATCCTTTTAGGCATGAACTATGATGATGACGAATTCCAGAAGGTAAAGGATGCGGTTACACAGCATGACGTAATCAATATGCAGTATACCTCCGGAACAGAAGGGTTCCCAAAAGGAGTTATGCTTACCAGCCGTAACATTTTAAATGACGGCTATTACATTGGGGAAAACATGAACTACACCGAAAAGGACAGACTGCTCCTGCAGGTGCCTCTGTTCCACTGTTTCGGAACAGTTTTAGGTGTTATGGCGGTTATCAGCCACGGTTCAACCATGGTTGTTCTCGAGGAATATGACCCATTGCTTGCTATATCCTCAATTCAGAAGGAAAAGTGCACATCAATCTATGGTGTTCCTACAATGTTCATCGGGATGATGAACCATCCTATGTTTGAAATGTTTGACATGAGCTCACTGAGAACAGGAATCATGGCAGGTTCCACCTGTCCTGTTGAAACCATGAAGGATGCAATCAACAAGATGAACATGACTGAAATTACCAGCGTATACGGTCTTACCGAAGCTGGGCCTGGATTTACACAGACCAATGCTGCTGATTCATTCGAGAAGAAAATCAACACCGTTGGCCGCAAGTTCCCTCACATCGAAGTCAAAATCGTTGATCCCGAAACCGGCGAGGAACTTGGTCCTGGCGAAACCGGTGAGATAATGTGCAGGGGATTCAACGTCATGAAAGGATACTACAACATGCCTGAAAAGACCGCAGAGACAATCGAACCTGACGGATGGCTTCACTCAGGAGACCTTGCAACAGTCGATGAGGAAGGTTACTACTCCATTGTGGGCCGTATCAAGGACATGATTATCCGTGGTGGA
>NZ_ONER01000122.1 GCF_900316895.1 uncultured Methanobrevibacter sp.
CGCAACTGGAAATGTCAAAAATGCGGAAAAATACTTGATAGGGACACAAACGCAGCAATTAATATTCTAAACCGCTGGTTCAACGGGGATAGCCTGAAATAATACTTAAATTAACCATTATTAAGTGAAAAAAATTCAGGAATCCCCATCCTCTATAGGATGGGGTGGTTCAATTTAACAAATCTCTTTATACTCGCATTTTTCACATTTTCGAGGGCTTTTTTTGACATTGGGTTTCTTTTTATTATCGATTATTTCTTTAACTTCACGTAGAATATTGAAGTAGGCCTTTCTCAAATTCACGTCCATCACAACAGGACGTCTGTCCCTTATCTTTTCATAATCTACAAAACCCACATAAACGTCATTTCGAAATTCTTCTTCAATCAGTATGGCATTTGCCACAAGTTCAATCGCATCGGAATCCCAAACGCCCTTAACTGGTGGGGTTCCGCTTTTTAAAAGAACAGGATAATATTTGCCGTCAACGATTTCAATCTTGTCGCACATTCCAATGACTCCAAGGCTCTGGTCCTTAATCAGATAGGAATACATACAATTGGGAAAGAACATATCAATAATCTCGAATGCATGCTTGTCAAGTATGGTCATGGCCTGTTTTGTTTTCAGTGCGATTATCTTGATGTTGAAATATGCATCGTCAATTATTTCATTTATCTGTGATGCTTCAAGGCCTATATTCATTGATTTGATGGCATTGCTTGTGCTTTTGATGTATGGGTCGATATTTTCTGATAGGACGTTTTCTATTTCACTTAAAACCATCTCTTTTTTGACCTTTCTCATGTTCTTTTGAATCAAATCCTGAATGTCAATTTTAAGCTTTTTTATTTCAATTGCCAATTGGTAATCCTTAGTTTCACTGGCATCAACATGAGTCTTAATGTACAGCTTCATCGGACAGTACATATGTTGTTTTATAGAAGAAACTTTTATCATTTTATAACCTCTTAAAATTCTCAATATTACATTAAACTTAATAATATTTAAAATAAGAAGTTATAAATGATTATAATTTAGTTAAATAAAATAAAAAAAGTAAATAGCTAATAATTTAGCTATTTAAATGCAATTTTACACATTGTAATAATTTTTGTTGAGTGCAGGCAATTTTGCAAAGATGATTGGAATCACAATCAGCACTACACTTAGGATTCCCATAACTGTCAGGCTAAGGCCATCTGCCTTGACGACTGTGGAGTAAACCCCTTGAATCCAGAGGCCTCCAATACAAATAGGCAATATGTATTTGATTACTGTTTTCCAGGTTTTGCCTACTTGAAGTTTGGAGTTGTTGTTCAATGTTTCAATCAGGTCATCGAACTTGTAAATCCAACCGAAAATTATGCACTCGGCCAATACTGCCAACAGCAATGCGAAATTATTCAGATATGCATCAAATATTCCCAGGATTGTACTTCCGGCACCGGTTGCAAAGATAGTGGATATTAAAAATCCGATAATGCAGACAACGGTTGCTGTCTTTTTACGTTCAATAAGGAACTTTTCAGAAATGGAATAGCACACTCCCTCAAGAAGGGCAATAACGGAGGTGATTCCTGCAAACAGGATACATATGAAGAACAATGGTCCTACGATGTATGCGACGCTTCCCATGGTATTGAACACTTGTGGGAAAACAACGAATGCAAGCCCTGTTCCTTCAGTTACAAGTTCATTGAACGGTATTCCTGAAGTTGCTGTCATGAACCCTAAAATTGAGAAGATTCCAATTGAGTTAAACACTTCAAATCCTGAGTTTGAAAATGCCACCATCACTGCATTGTCCACCAGTTTTGAGCCTTCAGGCAGGTAGCTTGCATATGTCATTGCAATTGCCATTCCCAGACTTAGGGAGAACACGATTTGTCCGAATGCCGCAAGCCATACGTCCAGGTTGAGCAACGCGTTCCAGTCGGGGGTGAAGATTTGTGTGTATCCGGTTGATGCGCCAGGCAAGGTCAGGGAGAACCCGACAATTCCGACAACAATCAGACAAAGCAAAGGCAATAGGATTTGGCTCACTTTACCGATTCCATCATTCAGGTCCCTTTTGATAATCATCCATGCAATGAACCAGATAATGAACACTGAAATGAGAACGTTTGGAACGATTGTAAACAGTCCGGACATTGAATCTGTCGCATGCAATACATTATTTGAGAAATATAAATCGGGATTGGCTCCCCATGCTTTTGTAAAACTTAAGATTATATAAATAAAGTCCCATCCAACAACACAAACGTAATATGTTGTTATCAAAAATACGACCAGTAGGATGAACCATGCTACCGGTTCCAATTTATCTTTTATGGAATACATTATTCTTGCAATCGATTTCTTGAACTTGAATCCTACCGCATATTCCACAAGAACAAATGAAATTCCGAGCAGGAATAATGAAATGATATATGGAATCATGAATGATCCTCCTCCGTGGGAGTACAATACATTTGGGAAACGCCAGATATTTCCCAGTCCGACAGCGGAACCAATCATGGCCATCATGAATGCAAGATTACTGTTCCATTCTTGTTTTTTAGTCTCTGTCATTTTTATCACTTAAATTAATAGTTTATATATTTGTCATTAAGGTTTATATATTATTTGCATTAATCTTGCTTAAATCGTGATTTTTTTAATTATATTTGCTCAATAAGCTAAATAAAGTTAAAAATTGTAAATTTGTCTAATTTAATTATTAAAATTTACTTGTTTGTTTAAAAAATAGTAGTTATGAGAGTATCAGCTCTCATATAAAATGATTATGCCGGGCTTTCCTTGAGCTTCAAATACTCATCGATTGCTTCACGGGTGGTTCCGACAACTATGCGGTAATGGCTGAACTCGCCATTCACGATAACCTTTTCCACTTTGCCTTTGGCGACCACATGCTCGCCGTCAACGACTTCACCGGCATAGGTGTGGGTAAATGAGACGACCTCTGTTAATGGGAAGTCCACGCCATCGATGACTTCCACATTCTCTATGGTGTAAAGTGAAGGGTTGTCAAAAGCTCCAAGTGCGCTTACGATGTCGCATTCGATTTGAGCAATTCCCTGAGGCTCGTAAACGGTATCTCCCCAAGTGCCTTCAATCTCATCATAATCCTTTGTGGCCAAAATGTCAAACAGGGTTCCGTTGATTGTTCCTCTGTTCGCTTTTCTGTTTTCATACCATCTGAACTCTTCTTTGGTTAAACTTTCATCATACATTCTTTTATCGTATACAAAATCCCAGTAGTCATTAGATAAACTTCCTTGCCTCTATGTTCTTTAAATGCCGCAATTGCTCTTCTGTGGTTGTCAAGACCATATACAACAAAATCCAAGTCACTGACACCGCTTTTTTGAAGGCCTGGTAAAATGGAGCCTGAGATTCCCAAATGGTCATATGGAATGTCTGCCATGAAATGGAAAAAGTCAGCAACATCCATTAATTTTGCTATCAATTCAGGATTTTTGACCTCTCCACCAGATTCAAATGTCTTTTTAAGGCCTAAAAGTCTATTTTCAGGTTTAATGATTCTTTCAACCTTGTCCAAGGGCACTCCCATCATTTCAACGTTTGTAACTTGAGAAAAATATAGATAATCGGGATGATTTTCTCTCAAATAACTATAGGCTTCTTCAGATCCTACTTTTCTGTATCTTTTTCCATCTTTTTCACGATCGCCCTCCGGATCGGGGACATAT
>NZ_ONER01000117.1 GCF_900316895.1 uncultured Methanobrevibacter sp.
TGTGGCAGGAGCTTGCCGTCAATGTCTCTTACATCGGTGACGTAGTTTCTTAATGCTTTTCCGATTGTGATGTTTTCCGGATCGGTTATTTCCTTGTAGTTTGAAGCTATTGTTGCTTCAGTTGGACCGTAACTGTTGTATACTTTTGCATCGCAGTATTCTTTAACTCCGTTGAATGCTTTGGCTGAGAATTGCTCTCCTCCCATGACTATGCATTTTGCACATCCAATTGCTTCACAGAACTCTTCAACCTCCAGGTAAGACAGCAATCTTGATGGTGTGAATTCCATCACTTCAGGTTCGTATTTTTTGATTAATTTGATTAAGTCGACAATGTTTTTGATTTCAGAATCATTAGCAAAGATTATTTGTATTCCATTTGTTATACCTGTCAGGATATCCTCTAGAGATGTGTCGAATGCGATTGTTGCAATACTTAATAGGTTGTTGTATTCGCATTTAGGGTTTCCTTCAGTTTCGTTACATGCATTTTCATGACCAATCATCACTCCTTTTGGATTTCCTGTTGAACCTGATGTGTAAATCATGTATGCCAAATCATCTGGGGATACTTCCACATCAGGATTTTCGACATTTTCAGTTTCAAGCAATTCTTTAATGTCTAATGACTTGTCATAGGTTTCACCGGCTATGATGTAGTCAGCCTGGCTGTTTTCATAGATGTATTCAATCCTTTCTTTAGGATATTCCATGTCAATTGGGATGAATGCGCATCCTGCCTTTAAAATACCAATTATTGATGCAATCAGCTCACCGGTTCTTGGAAGCATTATTAAAACATTATGCCCTGGTTCGACGCCACGTTCAATCAATCCATTTGCAACCCTATTACTTAACTCATTCAATTCCTTATAAGTGTAGGTTTTTTCATTGGAAATTAATGCAATGTCGTCCGGTTTTAATTCTGCCTGTGCCTCGAAACGTTTGTGTATAATTGGATTTTCAAGAGGGATGAATGTTGGTGATTCCTTGCCTGTTTCAAGTTCAACATCACAGATTCTCAATGTTTGTGTATCATTATTCACAAATTGGTCCAAGACAGTTTCAATTGAATCCAAGAATTTTTTAATATACTCCTCTGAGTATAATTGATCGTTATAGGATATGACAATGTAAATTGCTGCATCTTGTTTCAATACTGAAATGTCTATTTTGTACTCTGTTGCTACTGATGCACCAGATAGCTCATGGCTTTCATATTCTTCACCGTTAATAATAAGACTTTCAGAGAATGAAACTTCGTTGTATGCATAGAATATTTCAGGTTTTAATTGGTATTCCTCAGCAATCTGGGTGTATGGATATATACTGTTATTTATTGAATCAATCCATGTTTTATCTACGGATTTAAGGAATTTATCAATAGTTTGTTCTCTGTTTTCATGTTTAATGATTAATGGAAGTGTTTTCACTAGGAATCCTTGTGTATTGAAATAATTTGGATTTGTTCTTCCATTGAATATTGTGGTTATTAATGTCTCATCACTGTATGTGAATTTATTCAAGGTTAATATGAGTGCGGACATGAATAATGAGTTATGGCCTATGGAATTTTCAAGACAGAATTTATTAATCTGATCTGAATCTAATTTTGAATATACATCTTTAATTAATCCCTCTTCAGGATTTCCATTAAGGTCAGGTGTTAAGACAGTTGAATCGATTTCCTGTGATAGTTTGTCATCAAAGAATTTTTTAGCGGATTCATATCTTTCGCTGTCTTGCAAATCATTTTCAATTAGGCTGAAAGTATAACCGTCAACAATTTCCTGTTCAATCTCTTTATCTTCATAAATTTTTCCTATGTCTTCAAATAGGAGTGACTGTGATTCCCCATCTGTAATGATATGGTGGAAATCGCTGAACAGTATGATTTCATCTGGGGTTTCATATATCTTAAATCTGAATAGTTGTTCGTTATCAAGTGAAAATGCTTTCACGTCATTTTTGATGATTTCCTCATCAGTTATGGAATCGACCTTGACGATTTTGATTTCATCTATTTCGGCATTGTCGTTTCTGTATTGTTTTATGCTTCCATCGTCTGAACGAACGATTCTGGCTTTAAGATATGGGTGAGCATCGATTACTCGACTGATTGATTCTTTTAATTTTTCAGCATCAATTTTTCTGTCGAATCTGGCAACTGCCGGCATGGTATATTTTACTTCACCAGGACTTTGCATGCATTCGTAATATATTCCTAATTGGTTTTCAGTCAATGGGAAGTATTCTAAGCTATTGGACATTTCAATAAATTCACTTAATCTTGAATTTGCCTTATCGCTGCTTAAAATTTCATCAGCTAAATTTTTAATTGTAGGGCTGTTGAATAATACTGATATGTCCAGGTTAACATTCATTTCTTTGAAGATTAATGTGTTTAACTTCATCAAGGTCAAGGAGGTAAATCCTATTACATATAATTCATCAGTAGTACCGAATTGGTCGGTTCCAATCAACTCGGAAGTGATTTCAAATAATTTCTGTTCAGTTTCATTTTCAGGTTTTATGTTTTCGAGGTCTAGTTTTGGTTCTGGGAGTGATTTTAGATCGGTTTTTCCGTTTGGTGTTTGTGGCATCTCTTCCAGTTGCATGTATGCGGTAGGAATCATGTATTTGGTTAATTTGTCTTTCAAGAACTCTTTTAATTCTCCTGATCCAACCTCTTCTTCTGCGGTGTAGTATGCGCATAGGTGGTCGTTGTTGTTTATTTCTTTGATTACGACTACAGCCTGTTTTATTGTTGGGTATTTGTTGATGTTGGTTTCGATTTCTCCGATTTCTATTCTTAGTCCTCTGAGTTTGATTTGGTTGTCGATTCTTCCGTGGATTTCTATGTCTCCGTCAGGTCTGGATATTGCGTAGTCTCCGCTTCTGTAGTATGGGATGTTGTTGATTTCAAGGAACACTTCTTCGGTTTTGTCAGGCATGTTGTAGTATCCTTTTCCTACACTGACTCCTCCAATGTAGAGTTCTCCCATTACTCCGTGTGGCAGTAGTTTGCCGTCGATATCACGAACATCAGTTATATAGTTGTCTAGTGGATATCCAACAGTTATGTCGTTGATGTCAGTAATTTCCTTGTTGTTTGATGTGATTGTGGTTTCTGTTGGTCCGTAACTGTTGTATACGATTGCATCGGAGTATTCCCTGAAGTTTTCGTATACTTTGGTTGAGAATTGTTCTCCTCCAAGGAATAGGCATTTTAAACATTTGATTGCTTCACAGAATTCTTCAATTTCAAGATGTGAAGCTAATCGTGATGGAGTAAAGTCTGCAACTTCAGGTTTATGTTCTTTAATTAGTTCAGTTAATTCTGGAATGTTTTTAATTTGATTGTCATTAGCTAAAATCAATTTTATTCCATTTGAAATGGAAGTTAATATGTCATCTACTGATACATCAAATGAAACTGTGGTTATGCATAGTAGGCTGTTGTATTGTGATTTTGGGTTTTGTACTTGGTTTGCAATGTTTTCGTGTGAAATCATTACTCCTTTTGGATTTCCTGTTGATCCTGATGTATAAATCATGTATGCCAAGTCATCAGGAGTGATTTCAACATTCGGATTTTCAGTGTTTGTTTCTTTGAGTAATTCTTTAACGTTCAATGAATTGTCACTGTCTTCATAGGATATGATGTAGTCTGCTTGGCTGTTTTCATAGATGTAGTCGATTCTGTCTTGTGGGTATTCTAAGTCGATTGGGATTGAAGCATTACTAATACATTGTTTTTAGGTTTAACTCCTCTTTTGATTAATGCGTTAGCTATTCTATTAGCTTTTCTGTTAAGTTCCTCAGCGGTTAATGTTGCATCTTCGGCCACAAGTGCAATGTTTTCTGGGTTTGTTTCCACTTGCTTTTCAAAGCGTTTGTGGATAAATGGAGTTTCGACTGGACTGAAAGTTGGTATTTCTTTTGGGGTTTCCAATTGAACATCACATATTGCAAATTCATAAATGTTATTCTCTATAAATTGGTTTAAAACAGTGTTCATTGAATCAATAAATGTCTTGAT
>NZ_ONER01000035.1 GCF_900316895.1 uncultured Methanobrevibacter sp.
GACATTCTTCTATAAATATTTTACTTTATGCATCTTATATATAATAGTAAACAAATATAATATTATTGATATATTGGAGGAATTATTATTTTTAATAAAAAGCATGTTATTTTAACGCTGATGATATTGCTTGTCTTTTTGTGTGCTGTAAGTCAGATTTCAGCAGAAAATCCGGACAATGCAACATTGGCAACAGATGAAATACAAGAAGAACTGTCAATCGATGAAGTTCAAACTGCTGAAGATATTTTGACTGATTCGGGTGAAATTGATTATCATCCATTCAGTGAAATACAGGACGCAATCGATGATGCAGATGATGGAGGTACGATATCCCTCACCGGACACTTTAAAGGTAGCGGGAATCAAATAGTCATTGACAAGCCCATAACCATTGAGGGGCCGGAAGATGGTTACGCTTATCTGACCGCTGACGGGATTTCAAGAATATTTTATATCAAATCCTCTGGTGTGGTTCTTAAAAACCTTGTCATGAGAGATGGCGATGCGGGATATGATGATGGCGGAGCAGTATGCTGTGACGCTAATGATAACTGTGTGATTTACAAGCAAACAACACCGCATCCGATAGGGGTGGTGCGATATACCTGAAAGACGGATGCACAGTTGATCACTGTGAATTTGAAAACAACACTGCCGAGTACGGTGGTGCAGTATATTCATGTGCAGACTATAATATAGTTTCAAACTCCAACTTCAATAATAACAATGCAAGTGACGACGGAGGCGCAATCTGCAATAGTGAATATGAGAGTGGATTGCAAGTCATTAACTGTGATTTCAGATTCAACAATGCTGATGATGATGGCGGTGCAATATACACCTCTAGCGATGCTAATACCGTTGTCAGAAACAGTTACTTCTGGGATAATAAAGCAGGATACTGGGGAGGCGCAATGTGTCGAGGTGTTGCATACGATTCCTCATTCTACCTTAACAGTGCTGATGAAGATGGTGGTGGAATGTATTACGGTGAAGCATTTGACTGCTCATTTACATGGAACACCCCTAATAATGTATATGGAACCGATGTCTACAGATTAATTAAAGGTAAAATCACATTGTCACAATCAGGAAGCTACTTTGGAGGCAAAACAGTATCTGCTAAAGTCGTTGATACAAACAACAACAATGCCCCATTATCAGACATTCCTGTAACATTCAAGTTTTCAAACGGCAAATCAGCCACTGTATATACAGGATCCAACGGTGTTCATCCTATTCAGCCGCTAAGGCTTCAATGGGCAACGTCAGAATCGATAAGGCTCCTGCAACAATCCAGCCAAAGAAATTGACCACCAAATTCGGCACATGCAAGAAATTCAAGGTAAGTGTCATCAATTCCAAAACCAAAAAGGGAATTTCCGGTGTAAAGCTTCTCTTGAAGGTGTACACAGGCAAAAAGGCTAAAAAAGTCCATGTGACAACCGACGGCAGTGGTAATGCATACTACGCTCCTTCCAAACTCAAAGTCGGAAAGCATAAGGTTAAAGTAAGCATCGATTCAAAAGCCGTATCTGCAAAGGCCAAAAAATCCAGAATCACAGTCAAAAAGGCTTCAGTAGGATTGGACACCTATGACGGTATATGGTACTACAAGGATGTCAAAAAGGGCAAATACTACATTGGTGTCTACAACAAGAATGCCGGCGGATACCTTAAGGGAATAAAACTTAAAGTGAAAGTATACACAGGTAAAAAGGCTAAGACTTACACTTTAAAAACCAAAAAGGACGGTTTTGCAATCCTTAAAACCAAAGGAATAAAGGTCGGAAAACATAAGGTCAAAATTACATTCAAAGGAAACAAGAACTTCAAGAAAGCTTCCGCAAAGAACACAATTGAGGTTACCAAAAGGATGCCGACCCGTGTAGGATATCACTACATGTTTACCTCCTATTTCTATGGAATTGCAGGATCAAGAAGTGTCATGGCATATGTTAAAGACATGCACGGCAATGAACTGGACCACAAAAAGATTACCATCTACGGTTCTCTTGGAGGAAAAACAACCGGTTATTCCGGAGAGATGATTCGACTTCCTTCAGGAAGCACTGTGGTCATGAAGTTTGCCGGTAACAAGAAATACATGCCGTCAACATTTACAATACACTTTATATGAGGATTTTCTATCCTCATCTTCTTATTTTTTTTAGGGCCACTAAATCAACAATTATTCGTTTCACATCACTTTTTTATATCCATATCTAAATATTGTTTAAATCTTGTAAAATTATAAATTAAAAACAATATTCTTCTTATTTTGTTTAAAAAAGATTTAAATACTTTAAAATTTAATATAATTGTGTAAGAATTTTAGGATGGTAGAATTATGGATGATAGAGAAGTTATTGATAATGGATTGGTTGATAAGTTTGATGCTGAAGACACGATTTTCAACAATTGCATGAATGATTTCGACGAATTTCCGGCATATATAACAGGCTATGATGATATTGTTGGCCATTTTCCCGTTAAACATATGAATCCTGCTTTTAGAAATCTAAATATGGATTCCGTTCGCCAGCGAAAGAATGGGAATCTTGTGAATATAGAACATCATTCAGTATTGAACTCCGATTTGATGAGACGAGATTATAATTACATTACAACCATATTTGAAGCTTCAAAACAAATTGTAGAGCCATTCATATTCAATACTGGATTGATTCCTTTAAAGAAAGTTGAACATGTTAACGATACGATGTTCTATAATCCTGCATTTGTCAATACCTGTGAAATGCGAGGAATAGTAATGCTTAATAATCTTAGATACAAAGTTAAACATAAAGAGGAATTGACCCAATCTGACGGCTTGGATTTAATCTGGCTTGTTAAAACCAACATCGATATCGGCCGTGAAGAATTGCTTCGAGAGTTGACAGTGGACATATGGGCTAAAGCCGTGGCACCAAGATGGATGTTGGATGCAATCAGAAAAAATCTTATACTTTGGGCTAAGAAATACCTAAAAAGCAAAGATATTATTGAAGAATTCAAAAGAGTGATAAAAATGTCAAAGATAGAAATAAAACCATTTGAAGAACAGATTAGAATTGCGGGAATAGCAGGTGAACTCGAAAGGGCCGAAGAAACAGGTCTTGAGAAAGGTCTTGAGGATGGCCATGCCAATGGATGTGCAGAAACAGAGGAAAAATTCATCCTGAAGCTTCTTGAAACCCAAAGCCCTGAGGAAATTTCAAAAAACTTTGAAGTTCCCCTTGAAAGGGTTCTTGAAATTGCAAACGTCAACGGTTGAACATAGGCATTTTTTCAATATAATTATTTACTATAAAAGATATAACTATTTTCAATGAAACTTAGAGATATCTTATTAATTATAATGGTATTATTGGTCATAGTTGCAGTCTGGGCGACAATATTCAATCCGTCAAGCTCAGTTCTGCATATGGGTGCAAAGGAAAACGTTTCCATTGCCGTTACCGGTGATGTGATGTTTGCACGTAACATGGAAGGCGTTTTGAGTACCGATTCCTCACCGTTTGCAGGCGTGAGCGATGTCATCTCAAATGTGGACCTGCTTTTGATTAACTTTGAAAATGCCGCAACCACATCGGAAAATGCGGTCAAGGGAGATGTTCCGCTCAAGTGCTCTCCGGATTTTGTTCCGCTTGCCAAGGCAAACAACCTGACCGTTGCGGCCCTTGCAAACAACCATGCATTTGATTATGGAATCGACGGCATGAGGGACACAATCGATAACCTCAAGGCTGCCGGCATCACTCCTATCGGTGCCGGAAACTCCGAAGATGAGGCTCATGCGGCGGTTGTTGAGGAAATCAACGGAAGGAAGATTACAATCCTCAACTATATGGATTCCGAAAACTTCGCCGAATATTCACAGGATGTGATGCCGATTGCAAACGGTTCAAATCCGGGATATTCCGCATATTCCTCTGAAAATGCTCAAAAGCAGATTGGCGAGCATAACGATTCTGATTTGATAATAGTGTTCATGCACTATGGAAACGAGTATCTCAATTATGCCAATGATGACCAGAAGAGGATTGCCCATGAGCTGATAGACTACGGTGCCGATGTCGTGGTTGGATCACACCCTCATGTGCCTCAGGGAGCCGAGATGTACAACGGAAAGCCTATTTTCTACAGTCTTGGAAATTTCATATTCGACCAGTCAAATGAGGAGACCCATGTGGCCTACTTCGTAGAGATGGACATGGTCGGCGATAAGTGCACATGCACAGTTTATCCTATTTACATTTCAGGATACCTGCCGCAGCATATGGACCCTGCTGAGGGAAAAAGCCTTCTGGGCGAGCTGCATCCGCAATGCAATGAGATGCAGATTACAAATAACGGAACTGGAAAACTGACATTTAATCTGACTGACAGTTAAATGTCGCTTTTTCATTTTTTTTAAATACTATGAGTTACATAACTAATACTAATAATATAAACAGGTTGGGTTATTTTTGTTTGAATCACTAAAAAAGAAATTCTCTCGAACAAGCGAGAAACTGGAAGAGGAACTCATTGAAGAGGCAGAAGCAGAAGACAACCTCAAGGAGGAGTCAGGTTCCAGATTTTCATTTTTCTCATTTGGAAGGAAAAAGAAGGAAGAGAGCGAAGAGGATGATGATAATTTACTTCCACAGGCGGAAGAAACAGTTGAAGAAGCTCCAATAGCTGAAGAGAAAACCGAAGAGGCTGAAGAGGAGAAGAAATCTCACTTCTGGAGCAGAAACAAGGATGATGATGAAGAAGAAGAGGCTTTCGAAGATGAGGAAGAGGAAGCTCCTGAGGAAGTTGAAGAAGTAAAAGAAGAGAAGAAATCCCATTTCTGGAGCAGGAATAAGGATAAGGATGAAGAAGAAGATTCTCAGGATGATGAGGAAGAGGAAGCTCCTGAAGAGGAGAAAAAATCCCACTTCTGGAACAGGAATAAGGATAAGGAAGATGTTTCAGCCGATGGGGAAGCTTCAGGGGGAATATTTTCATTCGTACGCGAAAAGACCATTCAGGAAAAGCATGTGGAGGACATACTGTTTGAACTTGAAATGGAATTGCTGCAGGGAGATGTTGCAATGGAGGTTGCAACAGATGTCGTTGAAAGCGTAAAGGACAATCTTGTCGGCAAAAAAATCAAAAGAAGCAATGACATTACAGAATACACTTACTTTGCCCTGAAGGATGCGGTTTATGATATCATCAACATCCCGGGCAAATCCATGACTGAAATGCTTGAGGAAAAGAAAGCTCAGGGAGAGCCTCTTGTGGTGATGTTTGTCGGAATCAACGGAACCGGAAAGACCACTACAATAGGAAAGCTGGCCAACTACTACCTCAAGAAAGGTTACACTCCGGTAATTGCCGCATCTGACACTTTCAGAGCCGGTGCAATCGAGCAGGTTACACATCATGCAGACAATGTCGGCGTTAAAATCATCAAGCACCAGAAAGGTTCAGATCCTGCCGCCGTTGCATTCGATGCGGTGGAGCACGCCCGTGCACAGGGCAAGGACCTTGTACTGATTGATACTGCAGGCAGAATGCAGACCAATACCAACCTCATGGATGAAATGAAGAAAATCAAAAGGGTATCCAATCCGGACCTTGTCATATTCGTCGGTGATGCCATAACCGGTAATGACGCAACCGAACAGGCCAGAAAGTTCAACGAAGCAATAGACATTGACGGCGTAATTCTTACCAAAGCCGATGCTGACAGCAAAGGCGGCGCATCACTTTCAATCGGTTATGTGATTAAAAAGCCTATAATGTTCCTGGGTGTCGGTCAGGGGTATGACGACATCATGGAATATGATTCCGAGTGGATGCTGAATCAACTGTTCTCAGACGATGAAGGAATCGCTGAGGATGCATAAATCTTTTAATAATGTATATTCGGATTCGGGGGGAATTTCCATGATTTTCTCCCTGGACCTTTTAAAATTTTTCTTTTTTAATATTTCCAATTCTATATTTATGATTTGAGTCATTAACACTTCCAACCTTATCAATACGGATCTACCGGCCCGGAAGCAATCTTTAAATAAATACTTAAACTCTTAAAAAATCACTTTTCAATCTAGGATATTTAAGCTTATCATAGCTCATTTTATCATAATTGTTATTTTTATAGCTATTTCCATATATTTTTAAGCTTTTTTTAGTAATTTAAGCTATTTTAATTGGAATTTCTTATTAAAAAGATTTATATATGATTTTCAATAAAAAATTTAAACAAACAGTTAAATGGAAGGTGAAAAAATTTCGATAAAAAATAAGGCATTGATTTTGTCAATTGTGCTGGCACTGTTTTTTGTGATGGGTGCGGCCAGTGCAGTTAACCAAACCGATGTTGATTTTGCTCAACAGACAGAAGCTCAGGATGTTTTAACAGTGGATTCTGCTGATGAGGAGCAAGTGAATGAAGCCAGCCAATCACCGACAATTGAAGATTCACCACAGGTTCAGACCACCATTAAAAGCGATGACAAGAACATTGTCAAGGGAAAGGAATTCTCAGTCAGGCTCACAGACAACAGTTCATCCCCAATTGCCAACAAATCAGTCGCTTTCACTTTCAACAAGGTGGTTTCAAATGCCACAACCGATGAAAACGGCGTTGCAAAACTGAAAATCAATTCCAACCCAGGTGAATACACAGTCAAATACTCATTCAGCGGCGAGGGATATGCCAGCTGTGAAAATTCAACAAAGATTCAGGTGATTCCAACATCCGTCTCCAAGATAAAGGCATCCGCCTATACCGCATATGTGGGCGTCACAAACACATATACCGTGACCTTGACTGCCGGAGACACTCCCCTTGCAAACAGGGTTGTCACCTTTAAGCTCAACGGCAAGACCTATTCCAAAAAGACCAATTCCAAAGGTCAGGCAAGCATAAATATCAATGAGCCTAAGGGAAGCTACACATTGAGCTATTCATATAAGGGCGAACAGAACATCAATCCGGTTTCAGGCACAAGCAAGATAACCGTCAAAAAGGGAATGTCTACAAAGATTGTCAAGGCAAACTCAGAAATCTACAGGAACAAGAAGACAAACTACTTCAAAATCAAGCTTAAAGACTCAAGGGGAAATCCTCTTAAATCCAAAAAGGTCGTATTCAAGCTGAACGGTAAAAAATACACTAAAAAGACAAATGCAAATGGTATTGCAAGCCTTAAAATCAAATTGAAGACAGGCAAATACAAGGTCAAGGTCTCATTTTCAAAGACAAAGGTATACAACAAGGTTTCAAAAACCTATAAGATAAAGGTCAAACCTGCGGTTCCTACAAACAACGGAATGTGGCTGTTCGGAAGGGACATGAATTCAGTGAATCTCGAGACACTTAAGGAAAACGGATTCAAGCATGTGTTTTTAAACTTCAAGGCTGTTGAACTCTACGGAAAATCAGGCGTTGAGGAATGGATTAAGACCGCAAAATCCTACGGCGTGAAGGTCCATCTCTGGATGCAGGTATTCTACGGTGCAGGAAACTGGCAGAACCCGGTAAAAAACGGCAAGATAGACTATGATCTCATCAACTCAAAGGTCAAGGAAGCCAAAAGCTATGCCAAAATCAAGGGCGTTGCCGGAGTTCACTTCGACTATGTAAGATACCCTGGAAATGCTCACAATTATCCTAATGCGGTTAAGGCAGTCAACACATTCATCAAGAAAGCCACAAAGGCGGTCCATGGTATCAATAAAAAGCTGATAGTCTCTGCGGCAGTCATGCCTGAACCTTCTGGAATGAAGTACTATTACGGCCAGGACATTAAGACAATGGGCAAGTACCTTGACGCCATTCTTCCGATGGTATACAAGGGCAACTACCATGCAGGAACCAAATGGATCAAGTGGGTGACCCAGACATTTGCAAAGCAGTCCAAAAAGGCTAAAATCTGGACAGGCCTTCAGACATACAGGTCAGACGCAAGCCTCAAAAAGATTCCGGCAAAAGAGCTGATGGGTGATGTGCGTGCGGCCGTTTATGGAGGCGCAAACGGGGTAATCCTGTTCAGATACGGTTTATACAAACAAATTAATTTCAAGGAGATATAATGAAGAGAATTCTATTGTTATTCATTGTTTTATTGGCTATTGCATCTCTCGGTGCAGTGTCTGCGGAAGATAACGCAACCGATGTCGTTGGCGATGAGGCCGGTGCGGAGACTTTGACGCAGGATATAGCTGAAGTGAATATAAGTGATGATGGTGCAGACGAGGTATTGTCCCAGGATGAGGATGTGCCGGATGAAAAGGCAGCTTCCAGCATAACATCCTCAAACGTCAACGGCTATGAATCATTCAACAGCGTATTGACATTCAAGCTGACTTCAGACAATAATCCATTGGCCAACAGGGCGGTGTCCATTAATGTAAACGGCGCAACATATAACAGGAATACCGATGCCAATGGGGTTGCCACATTGTCTGTGGGCCTCAAGGTTGGAAGCTACACCGCAACATGCTATTATGCGGGAGACAACGCAACTTCCAATGCGACCGGAACATGCACAGTCACTGTCAAGGCACCTGTAAAAACCAAACTGAAACAGGGAGACAAGAACATCATATACCGTCAGGGCTCCAAATGCCTTTTCTTTGTAAAGCTTGTTGACGCCAACGGAAATGCAGTCAAAAACCAGTGGGTCACATTCAAGGTAAGCGGCAAAACCTACAAGGCAAAGACAAACAAGTACGGCAATGCCAAAATCTTTGTGAACCTCAAGAAGGGAACCCGTAAGGTAACATATTCCTTTGCCAAGACTGCACCTTATTTGGCCTCAGGCGGCTCTGCCAAAATCAAGGTCAGGGCAAAGATGGCAAAGGGTAACGGATACTGGCTGTGGCCGGCTCACATGAAAAGCATAAGCCTCAAAAGCCTGGCCAAAAAAGGAACAAAACACCTTTTCCTTCACGTTGAAGCCATTGGAAGCTATGGAAAATCATATGTCGTTTCATTCATCAAAAAGGCTCACAAACAAGGAATCAAGGTGCACCTGTGGATGCAGGTTGCATACTCCGGCGGAAATTGGGTTTCACTTGTGGATGACCATGGAAAGCTAAAATACGGATTCATGAATAAGAAAGTCAAACAGGCTGTATACTATTCCAAAATCAAGGGAGTTGACGGCGTTCACTTTGACTACATGAGATATGGAGGAACAGCCCATAAGCACCCTCATGCGGTTGATTCCATCAATTACTTTGTCAAGAAGGCAAGCATAAAAATCCACAAGGCAAGGCCGAACTGCATGGTTTCTGTTGCATTGATGCCTGAACCGAAAATGATGCATTACTATTACGGCCAGGACGTTCCTACATTAAGCAAATACTGTGACTGCCTGTTGCCGATGGTTTACAAGGGAAGCTACGGACAGCCAAGGTCATGGATCAAATCGGTTACAAAGACATTTGTCGGCCAGTCAAACGGAGCGCAAATCTGGACAGGCCTTCAGACATACCATTCGGAAAACAATGTTGCCAAACTGTCTCACGGCACTCTCCTGAAAGATGCTAAAATGGCCAAAGAAGGAGGGGCTAAAGGAATCATACTGTTCAGAATAGGTATAAGCTGCAACTTCAACTTCAAAAAGGTTTAAGGGAATATTTCCTTTAAATCCTAATTTCTTTTTTTTAATCTACCATTTCCTTTTTGACAAGGCCTTCAATCTTTTTTTCTCTATTGCCTTTTTCTTGTCGGACTGATACTGTCTGTTCTGGCGATTGGTTGTGGTTTCATTGTTTCGCATGACTGTTACAAGGTCAATTGAATTTCCGCTGCATGCCATAATGACTCTTATTTCCTTGTAATCCTTATTTTCAGGGGCCTTATAGACAACCGCATACATATCTTTCTCAACATGCTCATAGCTGATTGGCTCTTCCATCATTATGCAGTCGACAACATATTCTCTGCTCAATCCGTTATCGGATAGCCTGTTGATGAAATGCCTGTTTTCAAAGCACCACTGTATGCCTGCAGTCTCGCCCATCAAAAATTTGTCAAATACGTTCATTACAATTTATTATGTAAAAGTTATTATATAATTTTTTACAAAGATATTATCATGTCACAACAAAATCAGTGGGATTCATCTATTGCATTTATTTTTGCCATGATTGGGGCAGCTGTCGGATTGGGAAATATCTGGCGGTTCAGTTATGTGCTCTATTCAAATGGTGGAGGTTCATTTTTCATTCCTTATCTTATTGCAATAGCTATAATGGGAATTCCGTTTTTAATATTAGAGTATGGTGTGGGATTCACATTTAAGGAATCCTTTTCGAATATTATGAAAAAGATCAATCCGAAGTTCGAGGTAATTGCTTGGATTTTGGTTTTATTCGTATTTATAGTTACAATCTATTATATGGTTATCCTGAGTTGGGATTTGGTATATCTTGGATCAAGCTTCACGTTCAGCTGGGGAACAGATGCTGCTAATTACTTTGTAAGCACTGTCGGAGGAAGTTCCAACCTAAGCAATGCAAGTTTCCTTTTGATACCTACAACAATCGGTGTTATTCTCTTGTGGGTTGTTCTATGGTTCATTGCACACAGGAACGTCGACAAGGGTATCGGTAAGGTTTCAAAAATCCTCATTCCGTCATTGTTCGTCATTATGGGATTCATCATCGTCTATGCATTGACCCTTCCTGGTGCAGGAATAGGTATAAATACCCTGCTGACACCTGACTGGTCAAAGCTTACTGATGTAAACATCTGGCTTGCGGCATTTGCACAGATTATCTTTTCCCTGAGTATGGGACAGGCCATTGCGCTTACATATGCAAGCTACCTGCCTGAAAACTCCAAGCTCATCAACAATGTGCTGATTGTCGTTGCATCAAACTCCCTGTTTGAAATCTGTACCGCTTTCGGCGTATTTTCAATTCTTGGATACATGTCATTCACCAACGGAACACCGATGGTTCAGCTCATTACCGAAGGAACAGGTCTGATATTCATCGTTTTCCCAATGATATTCAATATCATGGGTCCGATTGGAAGAATCATTGCTCCTTTGCTCTTTTTAGCAATACTGTTTGCTGGAATCACATCAGCGCTCGGTTTCCTGGAACCTATGCTTAACACAACTGCGGTCAAGCTCGGATGGTCAAGGAAGAAAACCGCAACAGTGCTGAGCATTATAGGATGTATATTTTCATTGATTCTCACATCCGGTATCAGCAGCTATCTTGTGGGCATAATCGATTCATTTGTAAACGAATTCGGTATACTGATATTGATTGGAATCCAGTGTATCATATTCGCATGGTTCTACGGAGTCGACAAGTTCATGCCTGCCCTCAACGGATTGTCAATCATCAATGTGGGCAAGACCTGGAAATTCATAATCAAATACCTGCTTCCGTTAGTGCTGGTGGTGATGTGGGTTGTTGGAATAATCCAGCTCTTCTCAACTGCAAAGACCTTCGAGATAATTGTTGATTTGATAATTATTGTATTGGTAATGGCATTTGCAATAGTATTAACCAAAGTCAAACCGGCAGATGAGTAATCTGCCTAAATTTCTTTTTTTCAATATTTTTTGTATGCATCAAAGCCTGCATAGAGATGGTATAGCGTCTGAAGTCCGCTTCCAAAGATGTTATTCATGAAAAACCATATGAATATGTGAAGTAGTATCGCACCTGCAAACAGTCCAAGTGCCCATTGCCTGTCATCGTTTAGATATTGGCCCAGTCCGGGTATAATAAATGAGAAAACTCCGTATTTCAGTGAATCAGTATTCATTTCCGTCACCTCTTTTATGCATTATATATTATACATTAACTAAATTTACTTTATCATTGATTATTTTAATAGTTTTAGGTTTCCATTGACAGTTTATCAATTGCCTTTTTCATATTTAAACAATTCTTTTTTCGTCTGCGGGGAAATGTTTATCTTAGATTAGCGACAATTAATTACTATGAAGGTCAAAGTGATTTCGCTTATGATTCTGGCATTCCTGTTTTTGGGAATGGCAAGCGCAGCTGAAAATGTGGACTACTCCAACGAGACAAAAAACATAACATTTGAGGGAGTTAACTTCACAATCCCTGTAGGATTCGGTGAGTCCAAGGGCAATGAGGATTTCAATGATTTGGGATCAAACGGACAGACCTGCTTTTATGTAAATGAATTTAACGGCGAAATTATAATTACAGTCATTTCCGACTGGATGGGAATGAGCCTGAACGAACTCTATAAGGACGGGGCCATAAAATCCAAAGTAAACGGACATGAAGGATGGAATTATACTGAAGATGACCTCCACTACTTCGGCTATGTTCATGATGACAAGGGCATCCTAATTGGAGTTACCAACGAAACAAGATTATACGAAATAATTCTGTAGGCTTTTTTTTAAAAATAAGATTGACGGTTAAGCCTAAAGGTTCAGGGAACCTTTAGAACTTAAACTAAAAAATTTTTTTAGTGTAACACGGGAGAGTGTTACAGTTAAAGATATATATTTACGTACTATTTATATTCTTTGTCATGAAAATTTAACCATTTTTCGCTTTTTTTAAATAGTTGTAATGCAAAAATATAATCTAGTGATAAAATGAGATTCAACAAGAGATATCTGATTATTCTATTAATCGTTCTTGCGGCAGCAGTCATCATCTGTGCAGCTTCTGCCCACGACGTAAGCGCCGCCAAGACATCAAAAACCAATATCAAGATTCATAATTTCAAGCCTGGAGTTCTTTGGGCTCCAAAGGCAAAGATACTTAAGAACGGCGATGCCATAGCAGGATATGTGGAATACAAGGGCAACATGCAGTTCGGCAAGGGAACAGGCGTCACAACATGGTATGTCGGAAACGGAAACAATGGTGACATCGAGCCCCACCATACAAAGCTGGTCAAGGTCAAGTT
This sequence comes from uncultured Methanobrevibacter sp., assembly GCF_900316895.1. GTDB lineage: Archaea > Methanobacteriota > Methanobacteria > Methanobacteriales > Methanobacteriaceae > Methanocatella. Next base: position 12,920 of record NZ_ONER01000035.1, read on the forward strand.
CTTCTTTAAAAACAATAACGGCAAGGTAAAGACAAAGACCGTAAAGGGCAACAGTGCACACATTTCCACCAAGCTGATAAAGGGATATGTCCCTTACAAGGCTACCGTATGGTACACCACCAAATAGATTTTTCAAATCTATTCTTTTTTTATTTTCTTTTTTTAACTCCAATATTTTTGAATTTAAAGATGCAAGTAAGCACTTGCACTCGAAAAACTTTAAATACTCTGTTTTTCATAGTATAGTCATGAAACAAATAACTCTTGTGATCATTGTACTGTTGGTAATAGTGATGGGGGCCTGCATCGCTTCGGCTCATCCATCGGATAGGCAATTGCCTGGTCCACATGATGCAAGTGTGGACATTATTTGTGCAGGCAGTGTCGCACATCCTCAGATCAGTGACCTCAGATTGGATTTGGTGATGTCATCAATCCAGCATAATTTTCAGGATAGGCTGTTCGATCATATGATTGATTTAGATTAATCATCGCCTAATTTAAATTAATCATTGATTTCAGCCTTGTTTTTTATTAATTGTTTTTTTTAAGTTCTACAATATCTTTTCATTTTCAAATTAAAATTTAAAATGGAATACACAAATAGAAAAATAAAATGTTGAATACTTATTTTTTTGAATCGCAACTTGCAATTGCCTTTTCCAGCACCAAAATCTAATAGTATTTAGTTGCAAAGGAAAGTATCATGACTGCCATGAATGCGACTGCAAGCACCATCGCATAGCCGTCAAAGCTGTCACGGATTTTCTCAAGCCTTTTGCTTTTGATTGAAATCATGACCGGGAACAGGGCAAACAGCGGTACGAAATAGCGTGTAGTGATTCCAAGATTGATGAATCCCACGCTTGCCCATGTCAGAAGTTGGATTATGCCGGTTCCAATATATATCATGAGGGTTATTGCAAGAGCTCCAAGCTTGGTCTTTCGGCGGAAGCGTATGTTTTTCGGATATGCCATAAGGGTCACCCCTGCAAAGATCAGCAGTGATGCCACTATCAGATGGTAGTGGTCGGAATAGTGGACCTTCTGGGCCGCTCCGAAGAAGTTGAATGTTCCATATAGTATGTGTGAAAGGTTATATGTGAAAAGCTGTGAGAGGAACTTCAGCGAAAATGCAGGATTGTCTGTGATGTAGTTTATCTGTGCTGTTGAGTCGATGAAGCGAAGACTGGATCTCCAGGAATGCAATAGTGTCGGTGTGGAGTATCTGCTCCATAGGATTCCCGCAATTCCAATGACTGCAATGCATATCAGGATGTATTTGAGGATTCCTTTGCCCTTGCGGAAGTTGGCGGTCGGAACAAGCAGAAGCAGGAATATGAATGCCATATATGGCAGCTTGCAAAGGCCCAAAATTAGGCACAGCGCAGAAAACTTGATGATTTCGGAAGTTTCAAGCGAATCCTCCTTGGCAGTGTAGAGGTATATGAAATATCCGACTGCCAGTATCCCCAGCCCTATTATCATTGAATCTATGCTCAGCGATGCCGCCTGATAAATCGAAATCGGAAGGCATGCAACGACAAAAAGGGGCATCTTCAAAATTGGGGTCTTTCTGATTGCAAGAGCTATCAGTCCCGCATAGCACAGGAGATTGAATATCCTTCCAAGCCACAGGAGCCATATCACATTCAAATCAAGCATCTTGGCAATAATCATTCCAAGGGCCTGAGGCAGGTATCCGTAGAAGGGGTTCTGCTCAAAGGCGGAAATGATGAGAACCTCTGTATAATTTATCTTTTCTGTATCATATGGCGTGTGCTCCACCGTTTTTCCCAGATATGCAGTGAAAAAGTTGACAGCTTCTATGGAGTAATAGCCGGCACCTGGGTTGTAGTGGGCTATCCGGTTGTGTCCGGTCAGATTGTAGGCCCTTTCAAGTCCCATATCCTCTCCAGTCCAGTGGGGGATGAGGACCCCTCTTGAGGTCAGTTCAGCCCTTGCAAGATGCTCGGTCTCATCGCTGACATCACAAATCGGCACGATGAATGCGGTGATTATTCCAAAACACAGTATGGTCACAAAGGCGACCTTATGAAATTCCGTCTCCGAATCGTGCATGAAGTAGTAGACGATGCAGAATATGCCGATGAGACTAACTAAAATAAGTGTTATAAGTTCGAATTCAGGTTCGATGATGTTTTTCCATCCGGCAGTCGAAAGGCCAAGGATGACAATCAGGACAAGATAGACAATCCAATGCCTTTTCGATTCTGCAAGTGTTTGTTTGAAACCTTTTGAAGATTCGTTGCTTTCCAATGTGATGCCTCAATTTCAATTTGTTGAAAATTGTTTATATTAATAGTTTTATTTGAGGTTTTATTTAAAATATAGTGTTTAAAATAAGCGTATCGGTGATTCTTCAAATCGATATAATTGTTGAAAACAAGGAAAATGGTGGTGCCGGCAAAACCGGCACCTGATAATGTAGTGAGTATTATTTTCTTCTGATTACTGCAGAGGATCCAAGAACTGCTCCGACAGCGAGCAATGCCAAAATCGGGTTTCCTGTGGCTAACATGCCCTGAGGGGAGGTTGTGTTTCCTGTTGCATTGGTCATGTTCTGATTTTCTGACACGGGAGTGCTGTCCTGTGCTGCTGCGTCTGCAGCGGTTTGATTGTCAGCTGTTGAGTTGTCAGGTTCTCCTGCCGCATGTCCGGTGCCGTTTGTTTCTGGAGTCTGGATATCAGGATTTGCCTCTTGAACATAGCCGATGTCATCTCCGACTGCTGCATCATTGCTGATGCCATGGTCATCAGGGTTGTATTGGATTTCTGATGCTTGGTTCATGTCTTCGTAGTTGCTTCCGGCATAACCGCCGTCGTCGCTTCCAATGTCTTCTGCACTCACTGCTGCTGCAGATCCTATTACACAAAATATTGCCAATAATACTAAGAATTTTTTCATGAAATCCATGTTATCACCTTTGAATTTTGGTGCAGGCTTGGAGGAAATATGTTCACTTTGCACATCTAATTATATGAATAAGGATATATATAAAGATTTTCGAGTGCAAGTGCTTACTTGCATCTTAAAATCGTTAAAAAATAAATTTAAAAAAGTATCATTGGAAAATATCTGATTTGAATTGAGGCATTGAAATTTGGAGGGATGTGCTTGAGAGATTGATTATGGATGAGGGATGTTTTGATGGAACTTTATCTGCTTTTATTTTTCTTTAATTTTTGAGATTTAAATTTAATTTCATTTTTTTGATTAAATACTGATTTATAATTGTTTTTTTAGTGTTTAAAGATGTAAGTAAGCACTTGCATTCGAAAAGCTTTATATATGGTGTTGTTTATAGTATTAAGTAGAGTTTGAAATTACTTAACTCAATGATTAACCTAATTGTGGTGGTGAGACAAACACCATATAGTATAAAAGCATGATCTTTTCATGCTTTTATCATTCTCCCTTTTGTTTTCAAATTTTCTGGTTTGAATTTAATTCGCTTATTTTAATTAAATACTTATTGAATATTGTTTTTTTAGTGTTTAAAGATGTAAGTAAGCGCTTACATTCGAAAAGCTTTATATATGGTGTTGTTTATAGTATTAAGTAGAGTTTGAAATTACTTAACTCTAAAATTAACCTAATTGTGGTGGTGAGACAAACACCATATAGTATAAAAGCATGATCTTTTCATGCTTTTCATTCTCCCTTTTGTTTTTTTTTAATGGTATCTTACGGTTAATGATTTCAGGCGACATTATTTTAAAAGAAGTTTTTTTTAAAAAAAGAAAATGTTGTAGGTGGAATTTTTGTCCGCCTACTTGATTGTTATTTTTACTTTTTTGGTGATTGGTGTGTAGTATTTGTTTCCTTTGTATTTTATTATTGCTTGGTATTTGCCTTTTTTGTTTCTGTTGACTTTGAATGTTGCTTTTCCTTTTTTGTTTGTTTTTACTATGTTTTTCTTCTTTTTCTTTGTTGTTTTTGTTTTCTTTTTGGCTTTTTTGGTTGTTATCTTTTTGACTATCAGTCTTACTTTTGCGTTTTTGATTGCTTTTCCTTTGTTGTCTTTTAGTGTTATTGTGAATTTTTTCTTTTTGTTTTTTGATTTGTATGTTTTCTTTTTGGCGGTTATTTTTGGTTTGGCCTTTTTGACG
>NZ_ONER01000076.1 GCF_900316895.1 uncultured Methanobrevibacter sp.
TCCTTTTACACCATTGTTATAGTCGTATACATTGAAAGTGCCGTTAACCCATTCATTTGCATGCATCGCAATTGTGAATTTTTCATCAACGCTCACATAATCCGGTGAAGCTATTGTCGGCGGTGTCAAACCTATTAATATTTCATTCTCATCATGGCCGATGATTTTATTGTCCCTGCGAACCTGCACTCCTGCCCAGACAAAAACCTCTTCAAATCCCTTTTCTATTGCATCATCCATTGACTGATTTATCAGTTTCCAGTATCTGTCTGCATCTTCAGGCTTTTCGACAAATCCTCCGAAGTAATGCAGTCTGTCCGCACTGAATCCCAAATCCAGACCGATGGTATAAGCCTCGCTGTGATGTGAATCTTCTGATATTACCCAATCGTAATCCTCAATCTGGAGAATGTCTAGTTTGGAAGGTGAGTATGCGTCAACCAGGTAGTTTGCATCTCTTATCATTTGAGGAACTCTATCCGCATCAGTAACGCTTGGCGGGAAGAACAAAGCCATATATAATCCGTCGCTATACTTGTCTCCCTTGACGACTTCACGAAGGGCATCGCTGTAATGCACCAGCTGCTGATTCAGCCATTGTATGGCTGTTCGGTTATATTCGCTGTCCCATGCATTGTCATATTCAGGTAGGGCAGTGCCGTGTTCGGCCAAATATTTGGCTTTTGTTGCATTGTCATAGAAGCATGGGGACTGGTTTGGCAATTGATTTTCACTCCACCACCACCAGGATTCACCCATCTGCAGAATAGGTCTAAAGCCATTGCTTACAATAATGTCCAGACACTCTTCACTTACCTTCTGCATATATTGAATGACATCCTCATGGCATGGACTGTAAAAGAATGTAGACGGGCTCCATCCGGTCATGGCGAAATTGCCGTTGGCATCCATTTGTCTCCAGCTTTGAGGACATTGCATATTCTCCATGGAAAGGCTGATGATTAGGTTTTCAACACCATTCTTTTTCAGTTCATGTGAATAACAATCCAGCCAGGCTCTAAATGCAGTGTTCAATGGCACATCTTTATTCAAGACCATTTTTTCGGTTCTGTTGTGGTTGAATCCCATATCAGTAATCACGTCTCCAGCAATGCCGCTTTTCTCATAGAAATAGGAAGCACCAATGTATAGGTCAACCCACCCGACATAGCCTAATTTTCTCATTTCCTTGCTGATTCTCATTGGATTAATGTTATAGATATCATCATAATCTTCACAAAGTCTGTACTGGTGAGGGCTTAACGGCAATTGTTCGTTGCTGATTTCTCCATTGCCGACGGTTATGTTGGATATTCTGCAGGTGAAATTTTCATTTTCAGTAATTCTATATTGTGTGCTGCTTTCAACGAAATTTGCGGGAAGCAGTGAAAGCATGATGTATTTCAGGTTTGTCACATCCAGTTTTGTTTCCCTGTCAACGATTACGCCTTGCCCGTTCCTGTCCAGATAGGAATTTCCCGGCAGCAATGTTAAATTATTGAAATCTATGCTGACATGATGGTTTTCAATAAATCGGTTCATAGTGATGAAATAAGTTTCTCCGGTATTGGCAGCAATTATGATGTTTATTCTGATGTCTGAGAAATCCATGCAGCCTGTCATCTCATAATCAAATTCCAGTGTCACGTCAGAATAATTGCTGCGATTTCCGTAGCTAATATATGGATGCTGAATAGGATCTTTTGAATTCCAGTATAATCCGATAATGTCGTTTTCGGTACGGAAGGTTCCGGTAACGGTCAGGTCACTTGGTGTTTCGCTGGTGACTGATGCACTTGATTCAAAATTGTTGTTTGTGGTCCAGCAGTCGCCCCTGAAAAGGTAGTATTTGTTGTCATATGGGACTTCTTCATGATTTTCAATGCTATTTGAATTCAGTGCGTTTTCATCTCTTTCATTTGGAGTTATATAAAAGTCATCTCCATTGAAGGATTCACCGTTTAATGCGTCAGATGAATCTCCAATTGTTTCAGTGTCATTTTGAACTGCATTGTCCGCTGCATTCACGGTGCCAATCATCATTATCAGCAGAATGAAAACCATTAAGATTTTAAAAATTTTCAAAATAACACCCCATATCCAAGAATAATACTATTTTTTTAATTCAATAGTTATTAAATTATCTAAATCTCAGTTACAGATTGGGTGTAATATATTAAAAATCAGTTATTGGATAAGATGGTCTGTTTTTGGATGGTCGGTTAAAAAAAAGAAAAAAATAAAGTAGTAATTAAACTACTTATTCTGGTTTTGAAATTAAGTCTGTTTTACAACCTGGGTTTCCTTCTTTCATGTGAGGGGTTCTTAAAACAGTATCATTTGCTTTTTCGATTTCTCTTGCTTCTTGTGCTAATTTAGCAGCACATGCAGCAATTTCGTGAGCAGCAGCTACTAATGGGATGAAGTTTTCGAAACCTTTGGTCATGAAACAACCTTTCATGTCTAAGTTAGCAACGGATCCTGCCATTTCGTATGCAGCGATAGCTTTTGCTTTTGCGTATGGGTTTGCGAATCCACCAGCTTCTGCAGCTTTTTCAGCAGTAATGATGAGTTTAGGTAATTCGATTGCACCAGCTTCTGCTTGTTCGATTACGGTGTCAATGGTTTTTTGGACTAATCTTAATGCACCAGTTTCAGCTAATACTTTTAAGATGTCAGAGTTGAAGATAGCCATTTCAGTTGGGTCTAACCATTCTCTTTTTGCACCGATCATTGGGTCAGACATAACGATGATGTATCCGAGACCTTGTTCGTCCATTTCATCTTTTTTACCTTTACCAGGTGCGTCACCGATGATAATAGCAGGAATGTCTTTTTCAGATAAGAGTTCTCTTGCTCTAGCTGGTCCAGGTGCTCCTGGGTTTGGGCTAATGAAGATTGCGAAATCAGGTTCGAAAGCGTCTATTTTAGGTACAACGTCTTCTACTTGTTCTGGGTTCATTTTTGCTCCAGATCCAAAGGTTCTTACATCGATGTTTGGTCTGTCTGCTCTTTCGTCTAACAATAGGTCAATTACTGGTGAAGTACCAATATTACCACTTTTAATAATAGCAATTTTAACTACCATAATTTTATCTCCATATTTGATACTAATATTTTTCATTCAAAAACTATTTAAATTTTATTATTTAATGTTTTTAACTATTATATTAATATTTTTCATGAAATCTGTTCATTATATTATTTTATACATAAAATATTATACAATTGATATATTTTATGGAATTTTTTTATTAAAAATTATGTTAGATATGCCAAAATTTAAGTTAAAAATTACCCTTTTCAAACAATGAAAAAGTAGACTTTTAAGTGAAATATTTAAAAAAAATCAGAGTGGTTCCGACGAGACTCGAACTCGTGATCCCCTCCTTGTAAGGGAGGTATCATACCACTAGACCACGGAACCAACAAATATTATTATGATTTTACTATTATATATACTTTACTATTTTTCCAAATTCTGTCTATGAATATATTTTAAATAATAATAAAAACAATATTTATTATTGTAAAAAAAATTTTGAAGTGATAAAATGGCTTGGGATGACACAGCTAGTAAAATATGGTTTGATGGAAACATGGTAGACTGGAAAGATGCAAACATTCATGTACTCTCTCATGTTGTCCATTATGGTACAAGTGTTTTTGAAGGAATTCGTGCATATAAAAACGAAAACGGTGTAGGAGTATTCCGCCTAAAAGAGCACGTTCAACGTTTATTTGATTCTGCAAAAATCTATAAGATCGAAATTCCATATACACAAGAAGAAATCGAAGAGGCAATCCTAGAAACAGTTCGTGTCAATGAATTAGATGGATGTTACATACGCCCTATCGTATTCAAAGGCTATGGGGAACTTGGAGTTGACCCTTCCAACTGTCCTGTAAATGTGGTTATTGCCGCTTGGGAATGGGGATCATACTTAGGTGAAGAAGGAATGGCAAACGGTGTAGACATCGGGGTCTCATCCTGGAGAAAACCGGCACCTGACACTTTCCCTGCACTTGCAAAATGTGGTGCAAACTACATGAACTCTCAATTGGCTAAACTTGAAGCTATCGACAACGGTTATGACGAAGCTATCATGCTTGATTATGAAGGCCACGTTTCCGAAGGTAGTGGAGAAAACATTTTCCTCGTTGAAGGCGAAAAACTGTTCACACCATCAATGTCCTCATCTAACCTGAAAGGAATTACCAGAGATTCAGTAATGACAATTGCACGTGACTTAGGTTATGAAGTCGTAGAGGAAGTAATTTCAAGAGAAAGATTATACGCTGCTGATGAAGTATTCTTCACAGGAACTGCAGCTGAAGTTACTCCAATTCGTTCAATTGACCACAGAACCATTGGAATCGGTAAAAGAGGACCAATTTCAGAAAAAATACAAACCGCTTTCTTTGATATCGTAGAAGCTAAAACAGAAGATAAGTACAACTGGTTATCTTACATTTAAATTGGTGTAGCCTATGGATATAATTCAGGGAATTATAATCGGTATCGTTCAGGGACTGACTGAATTCCTGCCGGTTAGTAGTTCAGCACATTTAGTTTTCATTCAAAAGATACTGGGTGTTCAAAGCTCTCTTGCTTTTGACACTTTTCTGCATTTGGGAACATTGATTGCGGTAATGTGGTTTTTCAGATACGACATCTACAAGATGCTCATGTCATGGGTGGCAAGCCTTCAGGATATCCTTCAGGGAAGATTTAAGGAAGGATTCTATGAGGATCCATACAAGAGGCTTGCATGGTATGTTCTCTTAGCTACTGTTCCTGTTGGTATTGTGGGAGTGCTGTTTGAAGACTCTGTTGACGCTTTATTTTCAGGTGCACTGTATGTTCCGGCATTTTTCCTTTTTGTAACAGGTACCATTCTGTATCTATCACAAAGGATGACAAGCGGAGAAATCAATTATAATACAATAACTAAAAAAGAAGCATTGTTCATGGGTTTAGGTCAAGCTTGTGCAATATTGCCTGGTCTTTCACGTTCAGGAACAACAATTGCGGCAGGTTTGACAATAGGTCTTAACAAAGAATTTGCAGCTAAATTCAGCTTCATATTATCAATACCAGCAATTCTAGGAGCTTTTGTATTGCAGCTTAAGGACATAGGCTCTGCAATGGATGCAAACTTCCTTCCAGTGTTTTTAGGTTTTATCGCATCAATAATTGCAGGTTATATGGCTATCAAGTGGATGCTTGATTTGATACAAAACAAGAGCTTGGATATTTTCGCTTATTACTGTTGGTTGATGGGCTTATTGGTCTTTATGGGCTCAATCGCTCATATATTTTAAAATTTAAAAAAAGTAGAGATTGTAATTAATCTCTATTTACAAACTTTTTCTATTTTTCTTCTTAGTTTTTCAACGGAATTTCCTAAAACGAGCGCTGTAAACATTGCTCCGCCAGCTCCGGCACCTTCCTTGACGAATCCTTTCAGATAGTTTTTCAATCCTTCATGTTCTGATTCCTCAAATCTAGGGTCTACCGCATGGACTGTGATGCTGTCGTCAATTTGTTCTAAAATTCCGAAGAGGTCTGCAGTCTCGTCGCCTGCAACAAATACTGTGGTGGCCAGATTGATTCTTGAAAAGTCAAATGTTGGCTGAAGGGATTTTATTACAGCACAGGTTGCTGCCATCTGTGTTCCTCCGGCCAGAATGATTGGGATGTCTGAACCCAATACTATTCCAGCAATTGCAGGGATTGTCGGATCTCCCACTGCACCGATTGCCTGGATTGCATCTGCTTCGCCAGGTGTTATTCCGGCATTTTCAAGGCCTTCATCAACAGTTTTTGATTTTAAATCGTGAGGATTGTGAGGCATGCTTCCGCTGACCTTCTCATTTGCCTCGTATCCTAACGCCTTTAGGACACCTAGGGCGGTTGTGGTTCCGGCTGCTATGCTTTCACCGATAATGAGCATTTCATGTCTTTGGGATAACTCATTTCCCAAATCCTTTGCATTTTCCAATATTTCCAATGGGTTTAAGACTCCTTTTCCGGTTCTTATGTCTCTACCGTAATCCTTTCCCAGATTGACATATTCGACATCTGGTTTGATTTTGGAACCGGCATCAACGATAACAAATGGAATGCTTGCAAGCTGGAGTGATGCCTTTGTAAGCCTTGCGGGGGTTGGTGCTGCAGCATCTCCAACAACGGTTTCTGCAGGAGCTTCACAGCATCTCACTTCTCCAAGAACCATGAATTCTGCATCGCCTGCAGGTGTGTATTCGGTCAGGTCTGCAGATGGACCGGCTCCTGAAATTCCATCTATCAGTGAGGTTTCAGTTGTTCCTATTGTAAGCAGAAATACGGCGTCGTCTTCCGCTTCCTGAAGTTTTTCTATCAGGTCGGTTGAGCCGTAGGTTGTAATTCCATCAATCATTATTCTCACCTTGCTTTTTTAATAAGTCAATTATAATCTTGTTTTGATTAATAATCTTTTTGTTCTGAAGCATGATTTTCTTCAGCATTTCTTCCTGTGACAATTCATTGTCTGTCTTGAATGTCTGTCCGTCTCTTGCTCTTGGAGGGATTCTTATCTGATCTTTTGGCGGAAGTGAAGATGTTTCATCGCCTCTTTTAGGTATCACTCCCTTTGAGGCACTGTCCTCTCTTGAGACAAAGTCAACATATCTGTGTGTCACCTTGTTTTTTCCTCTTTCGTCCAAAAGTTCCATCAGTCTGTCATCCACTTGGTCAACGCCAACCAGCTGTTCCTGCTCCACTTCGTGTATCAGTCTCTTTTGAATATTGTATGCATTGTAAATCGGTATTCCACGAGTGTTGCATTCGTTTTTGAACATATCGTTGATGTTGATATCTCCGGTCAATTGTTTTACTCTCTTCTGTTCTGGAGTATTTGCACTATAAAATCCCATACTTTCACTTATGTTTTTTGAAATTAAAAAATATTTTTATATTCATAAGTAGTAATATACTAATTAATTAAATTTTCCCAGATGATTATCTTGATATGTTTAGGAATTGAAGGAACAGCAGAAAAAACCGGTGTAGGCATTGTTGACAGTGACGGAAATATTCTGGCAATGGCTGGAAAGCAGCTATTTCCAGAAGAGGGAGGTATCCACCCCCGTTTGGCTGCCGAACATCATGCCGAATGGATTCCTAAACTTATACCTCAGGC
>NZ_ONER01000118.1 GCF_900316895.1 uncultured Methanobrevibacter sp.
TCCTTGGGTGTTGTTGATGATTGCAGGATCATCTACAGATTGCACATAGTTGTATAATGCATCGCTTTTGATTGGGTTTCCTTCCATATCGAATTTTCCGGCCTTGATGTCGGCCAGCATCATGTCTGTAGTGTAGTTTTGGTATTTTGCCCTGAACTTCAGATTCAGAGGATCGTCAATTATATAGAAATTTCCCAGACTTTCCAACAAGTGATGATTGGAGTCCTTATAGGTTTCCTTTCCGGTCTTTAGGATTTTATCTACAAAATCCAGATAGCATTGATTAATTGTTAACATAATAAAACAGTCCTTTTAAATTATATTTTACTATGTATCGCATAATATATATTTTTAATTAATCATGGATATTTGAATTTATTTAATTATTCATATTAAATTAAATGATTTGGAATGTTTTTACTTTTATTTTTTCAATCAATTCGGGAGCTCAAAAATTTAAATATAATGTATAATAAATATTACAATACTATATGTTTTTTGTCTTGAGTATAGTTACAAGCTGAAAGGGAGGTGAAAAACAAATGATTAAAAAGACGAAGCTATTGATAATTGCTTTATTGGTATTATTCATTTCTTTAAGTGCGGTTTACGCTCAGGAAAACATTACTGCAGAAGAAATTGATGATGCTGCCGATACCGAAGAGGCGGTGGATGTTGAATCTCCTATTTTGGGCCAGGAGGGAACTTCAGAAGTTTTATCAGATGATTCAGTTGGAACTTTCTCTGAATTGGCTAAATTAATTTCTGATACTCCTTCTGGAGGCACTATTTCCTTAATTAAGAATTATACGCGGACTGATAGCGGCTATTATAATGGAATTAGCATTAACAAAAAGATAACTATTAATGGTAACGGCCATACTATTGATGCTAAGGGCGGCTCTAGAATTTTCAGTGTTTCCGGATCCAATGTAATCTTAAACAATATTACTTTCACCCATGCCAACGGTGACGTTGGGGTTGGGATTTATGTTACCGGATCTAACTTTAAGGTAATCAATTCAACATTTAAGGATCTTGTTGGTAGCGGTGCCACAGCGCTTCTTTTGGGAGGATATGCACCTACTGTTCAAGATTGTAAATTTATAAATAACAAGGCTACTTATGAGGTTGCTTCTGCAATATTTTTACAGGGAAATGGTGGAAAGATTATAAATTCATTATTTGACCATAACTATGCCAGTACTGCTCCAAAACCAGAACAGCATAAGGATGGCGGAACGGTATATATATTTGGTGAACGCACTGTAATTGATGGATGTAACTTCACAAACAATGTCCAAACCAGAACAGGTGGAGGGGCCCTTTACTGTGGGGGATTTAATGGAGATTTGAAAAACTGCAGATTTATCAATAACTCTGCTACAAATGCTCATGGTGGTGGAGCATCCATTTTAGGCCATAATTGGAATGTTTTTAATACAGTTTTCGAAAACAATACCGCTTCCACTTATGGAGGAGGATTATTCTTCAATGCACAAAAAGGAAAATTATACAATCTGACATTCAATAACAACTCAGCCCACATGGGTGGAGGAGCATATCTTGCATATGATACTGCCCATAACACTTATGTCAAATCAGCTGAATCCAGATTATATGATTCCCAATTCACAAACAATCATGCTATCTATGGTGGAGGGGCAATCGATGCCATTTCCCACTTTAAAATCGACAACTGTGATTTTATAAACAATTCCGCAAACAACTATGGTGGTGCTGCAAGTATCGGTTATTCCACAATTACAAATTCAAGATTCATTGATAACAACGCATCATTCGGTGGAGCCATATATTCATACGCATCTGAAATCTCAAATTCCAATTTCACTGATAATAAGGCGACTAGAGCAGATTCCATCTACATTGCCTACCATTCAGAATTGAAAAACAATACTGGGGATGATGATGTTTACAACCCTGAAACACAGGGTGTTGAAATTACAGGCTCTCATGATGTTCAGCATATGTTGGAAACAAAAAGCGGATATTATGGATTCTGTTCTGAATTGTACAACAGCAATCCATATACCGGGGTGTATGACGATTCGATAGATCTCATCAAGAACGCCATCAACGGCAAGCCTGTCAAGGAGTATCTGAAAATATTGATTTACAGGTTCCTTGATAACTTTGATGACCTGAAAAGGACCGGTTTCCACAATTATGTCTGGGCATTTACAGACAGGGAGTATTGGAATTCAAATGATCCTATAGTCAAAAGCGTAATTGAACTGTATGATTCCGGATTCAGGGTTCCTAGCCTAAATGCATGTAAAGTGCTTCCAAATGGAACACTGATGTACATCAACTTCACTTCAATGGTCACACCGTCTTCCCAGCAAAACCTGTTCCTTTTCAAGTTTGCATACGGGGAAGAGATTGATGAGGTTTTCACTAAGGAGGCCATACTCAACAAAACAGTTTACATTGGAGATACAGTAGACTACAGGCTCGTTATCAACAACAAGGGTAACCTTCCTGTATATGACAACTGGGTTGAGGATAAGGAACATTCCGACGGTCTGGTCTATCAGTCATGGAGATCAGAAATCGGAAACTGGACCTACAATGAGCAGATGCACCGATGGTATCTGGATGTTCTGGAACCTGGTATGTCAGCATCCATTATCCTGACATTCGGTGTCACATTGGAAGGTTTGCTGCTTAACAATGCAGTCTCCGGTTTAGGTGATAAGAATGTTACCCAAAGTGCTGCAGGATTTGAAGCTGAAAATCCGAACATGACCGTTCAAAAGAATACTGTAACTCCAAAGGTCAATGAAGGCGATCAGGTAATGTTTGATATAGTCGTTATAAACACAGGTGATGTGAATTTGAAAAACGTTTTTGTCTGTGAAAGCGAATTTGATTCCGGACTTGTTTATGTGGATTATGTTTCCAAGGTGGGAACATGGAAGCATAGTGTAAACAAGGAGGGTAAGCATGTGTTTACCTTGACTGAAGTACTTGAATTGGATGATTCTGCCAGTTTTAGAGTCATATTTAAAGCCACTGAAGCAGGAATCTTTTCAAATACCGTTACAGCCGGGTTCAACGATACCACTCTTTCAAACTCTACAAATACAACTGAAGTTGAAGGCAAGGGCACTCCAAACATACCTGAACCCAATAAAAACGACACAATCAAAACAAGTTATTCCCTCAAGAAGATAACATCTAAGAAGGAGAATATAACTAAAAACTCAAAACAGGCAGATGATGGGCGAAAAGCAGTTTTAAAACTTCATGTAGATAAGAAAGCTACTGGAAATCCATTAACGGCTTTGCTGTTAGCACTGATATTTGTACCTATTAGAAGATTTAAAAAATAAATCTTCTACTTTTTTTATTTTTTCATATGGATTAACCGGTTCAAACTATTAATATTTTAACTTTCTTTTAATAATTCGGCAGATGAATTTCATTATTTTCATGGAAAATAATTTAAACATCAATTTAATCGAATCTATTTTTAATTATATTGCAGGTGATGGATGTCGGATTTGCTATTCGATTTTTTTGATGAATTTCGCTGGCACTCCTCCAACGATGGTTTTCGCTTCAACGTCCTTGGTGACAACCGCTCCCGCCGCAACGATGGCGCCTTCGCCTATTGTGACTCCAGGCAAAATTGT
>NZ_ONER01000078.1 GCF_900316895.1 uncultured Methanobrevibacter sp.
AAAAATTCTGTATTTAACAGAAATTCCGCAGGAGGAGACGCAGGTGCAGTATTTTCACTGACATTCAAAAAGAGTGCAGAATTCTATTACCAGTATTTTAATGGGGGCAATGCAACTGAAGATCAAAACCTTCTCTATACATTGATGCAGGCCGCTCTTGAACATGGAAAAGATACAATATCCAACTGTGTATTCACAAACAATAAAGCCAATGGCCATGGCGGAGGAGCAGTCTATGCGTTCTCTCACATCGACATTAACTCCTGCACATTCACATCAAACAAGGCAGGTGAAGATGGAGGTGCAGTATTTGGAAATAAGAATCTCTTCATAAGAAATTCAAAATTCAACTACAACACCGCATCAAAATATGGTGGTGCAGTCTACTTCAGATGCCATGCACTGACAGGCCATTATGAAAATGGAAAATGGGTTTCAGGAGTCACCTACTTCAATAACCTAATTGAATCCTCAACATTTCTAAAAAATGTTGCAAAGAACGGCGGAGCAATTTATGGATTTAAATCCAGTGCTTCAGATAAGCACGGTGCAAAAGCGGTTAAATGTACCTTTGAAGAAAACAAAGCACAAAAAGGCATAGACGTATATGGCGGAACCACATCACAATGTAAATTCGTCTACTACAAAGTAACATTGAAAAAAGTTACCGTGAAAAAATCCGCTAAAAAGCTTGTCTTAAAGGCTACCTTGAAGAAAGGCAAAAAAGTGGCAAAAGGCCAAAAAATCGTGTTTAAATTCAAAGGCAAAAAATACACTGCAAAAACCAATAAAAAGGGTATTGCCAAAGTAACTATTAAAAAATCTGTCCTTAAAAAGCTTAAAGTTGGCAAAAAAGTAAAATATACAGCCACCTACAAGGCATTTTCAGGAAAAGTTACCGCCAAAAAAACAGTTAAAGTCAAAAAGTAAATGTCCCTACATTTACTTTAATTATTTTTTCGATTTGAAATTGCCCATTGAATTATCAAATGTAGACCCCTTCAAAAAACATTTTACTAATTTTTATTTAATTTAAATGATCATATATTTACATAAATTGAATGCTTAGACTATAATTGAAAATTTGATTTGTTAAGTCTATATGCACCAGGACATGTGAATAGATTTTTAAAAAAAAATATATTCGAGATGCCAAAATGGGAAAAATTATCCCCCCATAAATAACAGGACCATCTTTTCAGGACCAATTGTTATAGATATCAACATCATGCTTGCGGAAATTGCAAATGCTGCAATCCAATATATGGCATTCCACTTCAAAACCTTAGTTCCATCCAAGGTATAGAAAGGAAGCAGGTTGAATGTGGCCAAAAAGCTGTTGACCGAGAATCCGACAGTACAAATTAAATATATCAAATGGAAAATATCTGAATGGACATTAAACGGATATACCAAGGCTGCAATTACTATGAATATTAATGCCAGTGCAATGTTAAACATTGGCCCTGCAATTGATATCCTGCCTTGGATTTCATCGGATATATCGTCCGCAAAGATGCGAGCTTCACCGGCGACTGAAATTACAATTCCAAAAAATGATGTGACAAATGCAATCAGCAACCCTATAGGCCATAATTTAAATTCAGACCTGTAACCATATTTCATAGCCACGAATTTGTGTCCAAACTCATGCAATATGGTTCCCAACCCAACACCAATCATGACAATTGGTAAAATAGAAATGAAAGCATTAACATCAAATCTGGTGTTTGATATTGCAAAACAAATTGAAAGTACAATAAATACGATTATTGATTCAATTAATTCCCTTTTTGTTAATTCAAACATAATATTAGATATATATTTTTAAATATAAAACTTTTTCTTACATTCAAAGCTCATATTTGCATAAATTAATAAATATTGTTCACGCATTATTAAATTATATTAGAGAATCACTTAATAAATCCGTAATAAAAGCAAATGAAACTATGACACTTATAATAATTCCATGAATATTTCATTTATCTTGAAAAATTTTAAAAAAAGAATAATTAATATTTTGGCATGTTAAGAGTAACCCACATTCTGTTTTATCAGCATTCATCTTAGCGAGCTACCTTGCCTACACAAGCGATTATCGGCAACTTTGCTCTTGCATCCTACGGAGTGGCCGTTTCACCGTTTCTTTTAATGTCCTCAATTAAATATCATCGTCTACCATTAAAAGCCGTGTCGTTTCTGCTCCAGAGTCATACTTCTCAGTATACGTTTTTCAACGCCGTAGTCTTGTTTGATGTGCGGAGTTTCCTTAGTTAAAAAATAACCAGCAGCTGTCTTTAACTTGCCAAAAAATATTAATTAAAATTAGCAGGGCCTAGATTTGAACTAGGGATCTCAGGGTTATGAGCCCTGCGGGTTCACCAGACTACCCCACCCTGCTATATGAAAATCAGTAACATTATTATTTAGGTTACTATTAATATATAAAGTTTTCGTAAAATCGAAAGAAATTAAAGAAAATAACATCAGTTATTTTCTAATGATTCGATTCTTTTATCCAAGTCATTTAACTTTTCTTCAGTGGATTTTTGGAATTCTTCAGAAGATTTCCTGAATTCAATGAAATCTTTTTCCAAACTATCTACATTAGCAGTAGTTTCTGAAAATTTAGCTTGAAGATCTTCCACATCCTCAGTTGTAGCTAAAGACCAGTCCTTAATTAATTCTTCGCTTTTAGCATCCAGAAATGCATCGATTTTGTTAGAAAAAGCATCAGTGTTTAAAGCGGACATGTCAATGTCGCTTAATTTAACTTTGATTCTTTTTCCCATAGAATCACCTTTTTCGGAAATTTTTTCTTTAGATAAATCCGCATAATCTGAAGAAGTGCTTAAAACCTCATTCATATGTGAATCAGCACTTGTTGGAACATAAGAACGTAATTTATCCATAGTTGCAGGACTATTCAATAAATAATAATAAACTAAAACTGCAATTGCAACGATTAGGATTATGACTGCAATCACTTCCATAGCTTCCATATTCTCACCTATTTCATTCCTTTAAGTTTCTTTTCTTTTTCTTCAATTTCTGTAAGCATTTTTTCAAGTTTTCTCTGTTCGGTTTCAGCTTCCAATCTTGCTAATCTTTCATTGATTTCAGAATGAAGGAAACCAACACGACTTCTTGCTTCAGTAGTAGATTGCCTAATTTCAGAAAGACGATCTTGCTGGTCTTGCGGTAATGGAATAGGATTATCCATTAATCTTTTAGATTCGATGTCTTTTTCAACCATGGACATTTTCTTAAGCTCAATTTCCTTTTCAAGAATTGCAATTGAATTTTTGGATTGAGCAATACTTCTCCATTGGAAAACAATGATAATTAATACAATAGCTATGATTACCAAAACAATTAATAAAAACATTTGGTTAGGTATTGTAGGAATATCCATTTTTTAACCTCCAATTAATATATAATGTATACTAATACATTAATATATAAACTTTATCAATTAAATATTTAATTGATTAACACAGAAGGTAAAAACTTATGATGGAATCTTATATACAATCAGGAAAAATCGCTTCCAAAATACGTGACGAAGCTTCAAAAATGATAAAAGAAGGAACATTGGTCATTGACCTGGTGGAATATGTAGAAAGCGAAATATTAAAATCCGGCGCTGAAATTGCATTTCCTTGCAACGTATCATTGAATGAAGTGGCTGCACATTATACCTCCCCGGCAGGAGATAAAACAACAATTCAGGCAGGAGATATGGTAAAATTGGATTTGGGAGCAATGGTTGACGGATACATTGCAGATACCGCCATTACAATAATAGCCGACGGAAACATTGACGAAAATTACACACAAGATGAGATTAATCTGCATGAAGAGATAGTTGAAGCATCCGAAGCAGGCCTTGAAGCTGCAATCGCAACTGCAAGAGCGGGGATTGAAGTCTCAAAGATCGGTGAAGCGGTCCATGAAGCAATTTCCGAATACAAATTAAACCCTATATTCAATTTAACAGGACATAGTCTGGAACAGAATAACCTGCATGCGGGAATTTCAATCCCAAATTATGACAATCATGACCACTACATTTTAGAGGAAGGCCAAGCGGTGGCAATCGAACCCTTTGCAACAAACGGAGAGGGAATCGTAAACGACGCCCCAGGACATTACATATTCTCATACCTGAAAAACAGGCCGTTCAGAATGAAAAGCACACAAAGAGTCCTGAAATATATTCAAAACAACCACAGGTTTGTTCCATTTTCAGGAAGATGGATTACAAATGAATTTGGCGAAAGAAAAGGAAGCATTGCCTTAAAGCAATTGTCAGAGGCAATGGCAGTTTATGCATATGCGCCGCTACGTGAAAAACAGGATTGCTTTGTAAGCCAAAAGGAACATACGCTAATTATTGAAAAAGAAGGCTGTACCGTTACAACCATTTAAAAAATTAAAGATGAAGAGAGCAATCTCTTCATTATGCATAATATTTGGAATATATTGAGTTTATTTTTGTTTTCTTGTAAGAGGTGACGACTTTATAGACACCGACCTTTTTAGGAGTTTTAAGATAGAACTTTGCTATTCCTTTCTTATTGGTTTTGGCTTTGTATGTCTTTTTGTTAAATTTAACTTTAATCACTTTGTTTTTATTGTTTTTACCCAATAATTTAACCTTATATTTAATTTTTGATTTAACTGCCTTATCTTTAAATGAAGTCAATGGTTTTATGACCTGTTTGACAGTAAGATAATTCTTTACAAAAAAGTTCTGGTATTTTGCCCCAATCTCATATATTCCTGGTGTTGAATGAATCTTGAATTGGGCATAACCGTTCTTATCTGTGTATCTGTACACTACCTTTTTTCCAATGGAAAACATGACTTTTTTACCTGCCTTTTCAGGTTGGCCATTATCATCAAAAACACGAACCTTATAAGTGTTCCCACCGTCATAATACATGTTGATGTTTTTATTGCCTTTTAAAACATCAAACACTTTGATATTATCGTAATTAATTCCTAGAGGATCAGTACAAAATGCCCCAATCTTATGATTACCGTTTTTAATAAAAACAGTCAGCAATGCAACACCATTGGAATCGGTAACTACTGAATAGTCAGCGGAATCATCCACTTCAAAATAAACTTCTTTGTTCTTTAATGGATTGCCGTCGGCATCATAAAATGTTGCCTGATATTCAATTGCCCCGTTATAACGTTTGGTAACTTTGCCCATCTTAATTGTCTGAACTGGTTCTTGGTAATTAGATGTATCCTGACTTATTATATCTCCAGAATCATCAGTCAATGTATCCTGTGGAGCATCCTGAAGTTCAACTAGATTGTCATCAACTTCAGATACCGCCTGAGTAACGTTTTCGTCAACCGCAAATGCAAAATTCACCGATAAGATAAATGCGACTGCAATCAAGAAAACAAGTAATCTATTAAATTTCATATTACACCTCACTGTTAGATATATCTAACAAAAATAGTATTTAAAGATTAATTTAAAAAAAGTATGCTTCAAGTGAGAAGTTGATTAAAAAAAATAAAAAAAAGAAAGAAGTGGAATTAGTATTCCACAGGAAGTGGTAATCCCATTTTTGCTCTTCTTTCACGTTCTTTGCCGTTTTTGTCCTTTTTACCTTTAGCTAATTTTTCAAGTAAGCCAAGACCAGGTTTTACGTCGTCCATTGGTTTTGTTTCAATTAAACCAGCGTCAACAGCAGCTTTGAAAATTGATTCACCGTCGTCGGTTCTGGTTAAAACAGTGGACCATCCGTCAGGAGATCCTACAGAACCGGTTGATACGTCAGCCCATTCACATACGTAATCCATACAGATGTTACATCCAGCTTGTTCGTATCCGTGGGTTTCTTTAATAGCTAAACCAGAGTCTTCGCCGTCTTTGGTTAACCAGAATTTACCTTTACCGATGTCCATTTTGGTAGCATCTTGTAAGGAGTCAAATCCTAATTTTGCAGTTGCGAAAGTATCAAGAGAAGCCATAGGGAAGTTTTCCATACAGTAGATACCTATGATTAATTTGATTTTATCAGCAACAAATCTTGCAAATGGGTAAGCTTGTGCTTTTCTTAAACCTTGGGTTTGACATGGAGTTGCTACAACACCGACTTTTTCTAAACCATATTGACGGGTAGCTTCTTTAACAGCGGATAAGGTTGGGGACATTGAGTATTTGGTACCTGCTGCTGCGATAACTTCATCAGCGGAAGTTACTACAGTAGGAATAGGTCTCCAATCTTCATCAGGAGTTCCAGCTACAACTGCACCTTCAATGATTCCTTCATCAATTGCGTAACAGAGTAATGCTGAAACAATTCCTCCGTCTTGTGATACATCAGTAATTTTGCTATCAGTAGCTCTTGCAGATAATGCTTCTTTATAAGTTCCTAATGGCATGTTCATTCCTCCTATAATCCAGTTTCCTCTTTAATTCTTTTTATAGGTAACCATGCTCTTGGACACATTGCATAACAAGATCCACATTTAATACATCTGTCTCTATCACAGCTAGGTCTACCTTCAGAAAAGCCCATAGCTCTTGTAGGACAAGCTAGAGCACAAGTTCCACATCCAGTACATAATCCGTTACGGATTACGTTGGTTAACACGTCACAGCCACATCCGGTGTTACAAGCAGCTTTATCAATAGCAGGTTGTAAGTATTCCATGTCTCCGTTACATAATGCAACAACTGTTTTTGCAATCATTTCAGGAGCTACAGGACAACCAGGAAGTGCACAGTCAACTTTAACTAAAGAACTGATTGGTGCGAAAGATTCGTGTTTAGGTTGTGCTTGTTGACCTCCACGTGCGAATCTCTTGCCATTAATAATTCTTGTACACTGTGTTCATCTTGTAAACATACGGATCCTTCAATTAAACATAAGTCCATTTCAGGCATTTCTTCAGCGTAAGTACCGTGAACCCATTTGTCTACTAAAGTTTGTCCGTAAACAATATCAATCATATCGGTTAATACGGTAGATAAAATGTCGTAGTTTTCGGTTAAAGACATTGCATCTCCAGTACAACCACTTAAGTGAATGTAACCAATACGTGGTTTAGCTGCAGCTTTTGTTTCTTCTGCAGGAGCAGCTTCAACAGGTTTTTCAGGAGCAGCTTCAACTTTTTCTTCTAATTTCATTTAAAATTAGATCAATAGTTTTAGGAACAGCCTTGATTACGGGTTCTGTTAAACCCAAATCCACATCCGGAGTCGGAATTAAAGCAGGTTTGCAACCTACAACAACCACTTCACATTTCTCAGATATTTTCTGAAGCGGTTCTTCAACAGTCATTCCATGAGGATTGTCATATTTTCCTATTTTCATTATATTCGGATCGAATACATCAACAGTTCCAGGTTCTGCATCAAATTCCACAACATCAATAACTATCAGTTTTTTCCAATCATATTCTTCATATAATGGGAAAAAGTTTGTTGGAGCTGCAGTTCCACCGTCAATGAACTGTATACTGTCTGGTAATGTTATTCCTTCAAATTTTTGCTGGATTTCAGCCAATATGTCCTTGTCGAATTCATCTTCAACATAAGCTGTGACAGCCGGGTCATAATAATCATTTTGGTCGTTGCAATATTTTTGCAACAAGTTTATGATGACCGGACCGAATCCATCATCTTTAAATAATACATTTCCGCATCCTATGACAATAATCTCCGAATCATAAGGCATTTAAATTTTCCTCCACTACTTAGATTCTCACCATTTCATTTTTGAGAATGGATTTGTCTTCATCGTCAACTACCATTACATGAGTAGCACAGGATAAACATGGATCGTAAGCTCTGATTACATGTGGACCTAACTCATGGTGGAATCCTTCGGTTGCAGGACCCATGGTTGGAATGTTCCAAGTAGTTGGTACAATAGCTGAGTAGAATTGGGTTTTGCCTTCTTTGACTTGAGCCATGTGTACGTCAGTTCCTCTAGGACCTTCAATAACACCAAATCCAAGTTCACCAGTTCCTCTCTTATCGTAAGATACGTTTGCAGGTGCTGCAGTATCAATTGCATCTAATGCTTCCATACAAGCGTCGTAATTTTTCAACATTTCTTGAGCACGAGCGAGATGTTGAGCGACTACACCTTTGTCTTTGAAGCCTGAGAATTTTTCCATCCTTGCTCTTGGACCAGTTTCGACATTGACGCCTTCCCATAATGGAATTACTGAACATGCTTTTGTACCGATTTCAGGGTCATCATACCATGCTTCAGGTAATACTTCTGAGAATTTGTCCATATCAAAGTCGTTGGTACCGTAAGTTGCATCCATAGCCATTAAAGGTTGGTTAACAACACCTAAATCTGCAGGTAAACCAGCTTCTTGAACACAGTTTGCAATAAATTCAACGTGTGCGTCAAGTATTGGTTTTAAGGCAGTCATTCTTTCGATTAATCTTTCTTTAGTAAATGGTGTAATGTTTCTTGCCATTCCTCCAACCCTAATATCGGATGGGTGGATACCTTCACCAGCAATCATGTCAACAACATATTGAACATGTTTTCTTACTTCACTTACGCTGTTAACTGCATCTGCGAATTTGTCTTCAGGGACAACGTCAGGTGCAACTAAGAAGTGGTGAATTGCTGCACTGTTAATTCCGTGTGCTGCTGCAACAGCTTTTCTTAACAATTTAGCTGCTTTAGGAATTTCGATACCTAAAGCCATGTCCATAGCTTCTGCTGATGCTAAAGTGTGTGGAATAGGACATACTCCACAGATTCTTTGACATAAAACAGGAGCGGTTTCAGGTGCTTTGTTAAGAACCATCTTTTCTAAACCCCTTACAGGAGTTATACTTAAATACATACCTTTTGTAACAATCCCTTCGTCGTCTACTTCCATGACGAGTTCGGCATGGCCCTCTTGACGAGTTGTAGGGGATATAACTACTCTATCTTTCAAATATGTCACCTCAATTATAAATTAGAAACTAACAATAAATTATATATGTAAATTATTATTTATAAGTGTCTTTAAAAATTACAAATCGAAATATATATAAAAGATGAAAAACTAATTTTACTTATTATAATTAAATACGTTGATAGGAGGGAAAAAATTGGATAAAGCAAATATAATCATTTCAATAATTATTGTATTATGTATCGCTGCAGCAGTTACTGCATACGGTATAACAAATACTGACAACCCAATATTCTCTAATTTATCTAGTATGGGCGCAAACAATAATGGAAATGGAATTGGAAATAATACCACTTTAAATCATTCTTCCGTAGCAACAACTGTTGGAAGTTCAGGTTCCGGATCTGATGGATCAGGCAGTGATTCATCTGGCAGCGATTCCTATTCAAGCAGTAGTTCATCAAGTGGTTCATCCTCATCAGATTCAAGTTCATCAAGCTCCAGTAGTGATAGTGGAAGTTCAAGCACACAAATGTCTTATTCCGATGCAAAAGCTATTGCAGCTGATGCCGTATTAGAAGATGGATGTTACGCTGGCGACGGTTATTATTCCGATGGAATTTGGTACTTCACCATCTATGATCAAGATGGAAATGCCGTAGATACCATTAGTGTTGATGATGCAACTGGAAGTACAGGAAGAGGATAAAATTTTATTTTAATCCTTTCTTTTTTTATTTTTAATATAATAGATAACTATATATAATAAGAAAAATAAAATTATTATTGCTATATGTAAGGGCCCGTAGCCTAGCTGGATAGGGCGTCGGACTTCTAATCCGAAGACCCCGGGTTCAAATCCCGGCGGGTCCGTCCTTATAAATTCTTTTTTTTAAAAAAAATTAATTTAGGAAACTTAATTATTTTTTGGGCTTGTAGCCTAGTCTGGAAGGGCGTAAGACTCCTAATCTTAAGATCGAGGGTTCAAATCCCTCCAAGTCCGTTTTTCAAAAATTGTCTAAAGTGACAACTTTAGGCTTTTTAACTTCTTTTTTAAACAATATCTGACCATATTGTCCGCCACCACCAGGAATAACCTCAATTGTATTATTTCTGAATGATTCTATGGCCAGTGCAACATTTTCATCAATTTTTTTGATATCATCCAACGCCACATCAATCAAAACATTGATTTCCGTATCAAAACTGTCAATCAGTTTCTGCCAGATTCCCTGAACGAACTTTGTGGTAACGCCCTTGTCATAAACAGAGGAAATGATTTCGGCCAAAGGCATCAAATGAACATATTTTGGTCTGAAATCGGGATGAACAGGTTTGTTGAAATCTGCGATTTCAGAGATTCTGAAGTCAACTCCCTTTTTGACAGTGCCCCCGCATGAACATTTCATCTTATTTTCACGGGCAACGAGAGGATCTATCAATTTATGGCACTTAGTACATGCGGTCATGTGATATTTCCCCAAATTGGGCACCAGACCATAATTAGCTTTAACATTCCTCATTTTAAAAGCCTTTTTGATTGAAGAATAGGAGATGTCTTCCACTTCTATCTGATTAAATTCACGACCCAATCTGTGAGGCCATGGAGAGTGTGCATCCGAGTTTGTCAAAAACACGAAATCCTTGAGTTCTGAAACGGTATCCGCCATTGAAGTATCTGCAGACAATCCCAACTCAACAAAATCCGGTGCCTTCTGGTAACAGTCATAAATGCTGTCATGTGACTTGTACATTCCGGTCCATGGTGTGAATGCATGTGCGGGACCAATCAGGCAATCATATTCATGAGCAAAATCCAACAGCTCCGCTCCTCCAAGCTTTGTTTTGGGTCTTCCATCAACATTCTTGTTTTTTGACGGCAATTTCTCTGACATCTCACGGGCAATGTCCAAATCGGGAATTATGATTAGATGATGGATTCTGTTTTTACCTTCAACTTCAGTTGTCAAAACAAAGTCCATATCGTCAGCCGTGTATATCCCATCACCCGAATAGGTTGTGCTTTCCTCAATTATGTCCAGCCACTTCGGATGAAAGCCATCACCGGTTCCCAGAAGCTGCAATCCCTTCAGTTTAGATTTGGGAGCGATATTTCTAATCACCATGTCCTTTGATGATGCCATTGAAAAACAGCTATGGACGTGAAAATCAGCATTTACTAACATGATTAACTGTTAGAAACTAGTATTATTTAATATTTTTTTAACATCAGAAAATGGATATTTTTCCTTTTTTGGCTTTAAGTCAACACCTACTTCCTCAACAGAATCCAGATTTTTTAAAAATCT
>NZ_ONER01000138.1 GCF_900316895.1 uncultured Methanobrevibacter sp.
ATTCTTAATATTCATATTAACCTAAGGTTATCTTAACTATGGTTTTTGTTTTAATTTGCGCAAATCATTTTAATTCAATTTTGAATATTATATCCTACATTTCAAAGGAGGATATTTTTGAGTAGAGGAAAACGACCAAAGTGGATGATTGAAATAGCGATTGAAAGAATGAACATTCTTTTTAATCGGGCCGAGATGGAATTCATCACCCATCCGGAAAGATCACATCGCTATGTCGAGCTTGCATTGAAGCTGTCCACCAAATACAATACTCCAGTGCCTGAAGAATGGCGAAGGAGGTATTGCAAGAGTTGCAAATCCTTTCTCAAGCCTGGTCGCAATTGCACCGTCCGGCTGGTTGACTCAGAGGTCAACATTTTTTGTGGTGAATGCGGTCACGCAATGAAGATTCCCTATCATAGGGAAAAGAAGTTAAAAAGGAGAGCTAAATATGATTCAAAACAAAAAGGAATTGATGAACAGAGCTCTTAATGCGATGACAATAAACATTGGAAAGGCTGGCGTAAACGACAACGTTATTGAAGAAATCAAACGTCAACTCAAGGCCAATGAAATCGTTAAACTTAAATTTGCAAAAAATATCGCTCGCGATAAAGATGCTTACATCGACGAAATCATCTCAAGGACCCGGGCAAAGCTCGTGGACGTGAGAGGTCACGTTGCTGTAATCTACAAGAAAAAGCCTTAAACATTATAAATTTAGAGTTACAGGCCCTATTTTTTTAGGTCTTAAATTTACAGTGGATTAAGCTACAATAAAAATATTGGAGAATTAATATGACTACTGTATTTGATGTACCTGCAGATTTATTAATTGAAAAAGTCGCAGAAGAATTTAAAGAGAATGACAAGATAGAATCTCCTGCATGGTCCAATTTTGTTAGAACCGGTGTCCACAAGGAAAGAAAACCGGAAAACCCTGATTGGTGGTTTATAAGAACTGCTTCTATCATCAGAAGAGTTTACATTGACGGACCTGTTGGTGTTTCAAGTTTAAGAACTTTCTACGGCGGTAAAAAAGACCGTGGCGTACGTCCTGAAAAATTCATGAAAGGAAGCGGATCAATCATCAGAACCGCACTCCAACAGCTTGAAGACGCAGGATACGTGGAAAAAGTTGTAGGCGGAAGAGTTGTATCTCCTCAAGGAAGATCATTTTTGGATAAAATCTCCGGAGAAATAATTAAAGACATTCCTGAACTTGAAAAATATTAATTATAATTTTTAGGAGAGTTTGATATGAGCGAATTAGACGAAATTCGTCAAAAAAGAATGGCTGAATTGCAGGCTCAACAGGCTGCTATGCAGAACCAGGCCCAACAGCAGGCCATGGCACAGGCTCAACAGCAGGAAGCCCAGGCACAATTCGAAGCTCAGAAAAAACAAATCTTAGGTCAGATCATGACTCCTGAAGCTCGCCAAAGATTGGCAAATCTCAAATTGACCAAACCTGAACTGGTCAACAACATCGAACTTCAGCTGATCCAGTCCGCACAGGCAGGAAGCCTAAGAGGTAAAGTAACTGACGAGCAACTCAAAGTCCTTTTAAGACAGATTGCCGGTCAGAAAAGAGAAATCAAGATTACAAGGAAATAATATTCATGAAGGCGGCAGTTCTCTATAGTGGAGGCAAGGACTCATCCTTTGTTGCAGTGATGCTTGAAAGGCTTGGCCTTGACGTGGAATTATACACAGCAAATTTCGGCGTGTACGATTCATACATTCCGGCAAGAAAATCCGCAGAATCTTTAGGATTCAAGCATAATGTCCTTGAAATGGATACTGACATCCTCAAGAAGACATGCGAGAAAATCCTCGAGGACGGATTTCCAAACGACGGAATAAAATACATCCACCGGATGACAGTGGAGGAACTTGCAAAGACTCATGATATTATTGCAGACGGGACAAGACGTGATGACAGAACCCCAAAACTTTCAGTCAATCAGATAAAAAGCCTTGAAGACAGGTTTGACGCACAGTACATAAACCTGGACAGCTTCGGCCACAAGTCAGTGAGGATGATTACCGAAAGCCTCTTTGAGATTTCAAAGGAAAGGTCAAACAGGGATACAAGCTCAGACTTTGAGGTTGAAATAAGGGAGATGATTGAGCAGATGGGTTCAAATCCGCTGGAAATATTCCCGGAACATTATCAAACTCGTGTTATCGGATATAAAGAATAATTATTATTACAGGTGAGAAAATGAGTAGAAATAAACCATTAGCTAAAAAATTAAGAATGGCAAAAGCAAACAAACAAAATAGGAGAATTCCAATCTGGGCTTAAGAGTTTACACAATTCCACTTAGAAATGTAAAAGAAGTCAAAAGGACTATCAGGGCTCCTAGAGCTATCAGGGAGATCAAAATCTTCTTGACCAAACACATGAAAGCTAGTGATGTTAAAATCGACGAATCTATCAATCATGCAATTTGGGAAAGAGGTATTCAAAAAATACCTTCAAAAATCACTGTAAAAGCAGTTAAAGATGATGATGGTGTTGTAAAAGCTACTTTAGCAGAATAGACACATAAAAATGTGAGGTGACAATATGTTGAAAAGAATAGACATTGTAGGAAATCCAAACATTGGAGTATTCGTTCTTGCAACCGACAATTTGGCTATTGTTCCTTATAATCTTTTGGACGAGAAAGCGGAAATTATTAAGGAAACACTGGAGGTTGAAGTTGTAAAGTCTTCTATTTCCGGATCAAGCCTTATCGGATCTTTAGCTGTAGCCAATTCAAATGGTATTGTTGTTTCCCCACATGTTTTAGATAGGGAAGTTAAACAGTTTGAGGACATGGGCTTAAATGTTGCCACCATCCCGGGCCAGTACACCGCTGTGGGAAACATCGTGGCCGCCAACGACAAGGGAGCAATAGCTTCACCGTTCCTGAGCCCTGAAGCAATCGAAGTGCTTGAAGAGACACTTGACGTGGATGTTAAGACATCCCACATTGTCGGAAGCGACATCATCGGTTCACTTGTTAAAGTCACAAACAAGGGATTCCTGATGAGCAAGAACGCACTTTCCTCAGAGGTTAACTTTGCTCGTGAAGTATTTGGTGTTGAAGGAGATATCGGTACTGTCGGCAGAGGCATACCACTGGTAGGCGCATGCATTTTGGCAAACTCCTCCGGTGCAATAGTCGACAAGGACAGTACAGGTCCTGAAATGGCTAGAGTTGAAGAGGCATTAGGCTTTTTGGATGATGATTTTTAATTAATACAATCATGAGGGATTTTATATGATAACAAAAATTTACAGAGTTAAAGGTACTTTTGTAATGGGCGACGAATACCATGACTTTACCAAAGAATACAAGGCCACTTGTGAATCCGACATAGAAGACAAAATCTATGCAAACTTTGGAAGCAAACATGGTATCAACAGGAACCAGATTTCAATCGACTCAATCGAGGAAATCGCTCCTGAAGATGTCGAAGACCCAATCGTAAAAGAAATTTTATAGATGCATTGAGGGATTGACATGGAAGATCAGCAAAGATTAAACAACCTTGTTAATGAAATCAATGTCTACAGGCAACAGGCTGAATTGATTCAACAGCAGATTGAAATGATTCAAACCTCAATTGCCGAAGTTGACGCATTATTTGCTACCTTGGAAGATATCGAAGGCAAAGAATCAGTCGAAGCTTTCGTACCTGTCGGTGCAGGCTCCTTCATTAAAGGGGAACTCAAAAGCACTGACGAAATCATCGTAAGCATAGGTGCAGGTCTTGCAGTCAAAAAAGATGCGGACGGCGCTCGCGAAATCTTGACCGGTCAAAAGGAAGAACTTAAAGACAGCATGGACAAGATGCTTGCAAACCTCCAGCAGACCACTGACATTGTCGGAAGTATCGCAGCTGCTGCACAAGGTAATATGACCCAGACCATGGGTTAGATTATCTTTTTTTACTTTTTTTTTAATAATTCTACTTTTTTTACTATTCATGCCCGCACCGGTCATGCCTGGTCAATCATCATTTTTAAGTTGAAAAAAATTGACGTTTTATAAATTTCTTTAAATAAATTGCCCAATAATGTAAAAAATATAATACATTATTCATCATTTTCATTATTTTTTAAAATTTTTTTTCAATTTTGGATTGCTAATTTTTTATGATTTTCACTAAAAATACATAAATCATTAAACAAAATTTATAAGAATTTATCAATCAATCGACATTCTTCTATAAATATTTTACTTTATGCATCTTATATATAATAGTAAACAAATATAATATTATTGATATATTGGAGGAATTATTATTTTTAATAAA
>NZ_ONER01000091.1 GCF_900316895.1 uncultured Methanobrevibacter sp.
AGGTATGGGTAGAAGAGAAAACTGTCAAAGATGTAATCTCAAAATCCCTTCCAACGCTGACTTAGCTTTAGGTAACTGGGGAGTTATCGGTCCTTTAGCAGGAAAAGCTACTTTTGTTGAAGTATTCTCCGAAGCTGGTGCAGATGTTTTAGGTAAAGTAATTGACGCAGGTTTAATTGCTACCGAAGAACCACTCGAAAAAGGTGTCAAAATCAGAGAAAACATTAACAACTTCATGTTAAAAGAATCCCAAGCTAAAAAAGAAATCGACTACGCAGGCACTACCGGAGACATCATCGATGTATTCTATCAATACGAAGACGAATTCTCCAAATGTATGAAATGTTACGGATGTCGTGAAGCATGTCCATTATGTTTCTGTGAAGACTGCTGTCTCGAAGCTGAAGGTCCTGAATGGGTACCTGGTGGATACACTCCTGCTGCTCCATTCTTCCACTTAACACGTTTAGTACACATGGTTGACGCATGTACCAACTGTGGATGTTCCGAAGTATGTCCATGTGAAATCCCTGTAGCTAAAGTATGGAGTACTGTAAACAACAAAGTAAGAGAAGTCTACGGATACATCCCAGGTATGGGCAGTGACGACCCACTTCCATTTACCGACCACGTATCCAAAGCTAAATGGTTATAGGGTTATCCCTATTACCTTTTTATTTTTTTCTCGTTGGAAATTAACAATGTTATATTGGGGGATACTATGAATAAAAAGATTTTAGTGATTTTAGCTTTTTTTATAGTGATTGCTGGAATGTCAACAGCATGTGCATTCAATATCAATGATGTTTCCAATGTTTTATTTGGTGATCAAAAACAAGGTGTAACTCTCGCTGGAGTCGATTTTAATATTCCGGACGGATTCAGTGAGGTTGAAAACGAATCTGTTTATAACCAAAAGGTTGACAATCCAGTTCTTGATTTAAACTTTTCTTCAAAAGTATATACTAATGTTTCAGGAGATGCAATAATACTTTCCGTCAGCGCATCAAATACTCCTGCCGATGATAATTATGCAAGGGATCTCGCTGGCGATGATGCAAACAAAACAACAATCAACGGTGTCGAAGGATATGAATTCACTGATCCTGGTTTCGATGGATTCAGTTATGTCAAGAATGGCAAATTGGTAGTCCTATCATCAACAGACAAAGAACTGTTTAAAGATGTTATACTAGCTTAATTCTAAGCTATTATTCTTTTTTTTTTTAAGAGTTGAACGGCTCGCGCTTGTTGATTCCATTGATGAATATCTTTTCAAGTTCCTCTTCGCTTTCACCATTTCTCACGTGTGAAATCAACTCGACCAGGTTGTCGTTTCTCAGAAGACATGGCTTGATTTTACCGTCAGGTGTTATCCTTAATCTGGAGCATTTCGCGCAAAATTTAGCGTTATCAACTGGCTTGACTACCTCGATTTCTCCACCGTCTATGTAATATTTTTTACGGCCCTGCATAAATTCACGTTCACGCACATCATCAGCTATATCAGCCAGCTCTTTTTCAACGTCATCTAAATTATAGTGATAGTCCACACTGAACTTGTCGTCATCGCAGTTTTCACTTTCGATGAGTTCAATAAGCTGAAGCACAATGTCATGCTCCTTGCAGAATTCGAACATGTCGTCAATCTCATCCTGGTTGATGCCTTTCATTATTACCATATTGATCTTTACCGGATAGAGTCCAACCTCAACGGCCTTCAGGATTCCGTTTTTGGCATCCTCAAGATAGTCCTTTTTGGTGATGAACTCGAATGTCTCACGGTTGAGGGTATCCAGGCTTACATTGACACGGTCAAGACCGGCATCCTTCAAATCCTGTGCATATTTTTCCAGAAGAATTCCGTTTGTTGTCATTGAGATGTCCTTAAAATCAAGGCTTGCAATCCTTTCGACAATCTCGACGATGTCCTTTTTAAGCAGTGGCTCTCCGCCTGAAAGCCTGATTTTCCTCACGCCAATCTTTTTAGCTATTTTGCAGATTGTATACAGCTCATCTGCGGTCATCTCATCCTTTGATTTTACCATTCCGTCGTGGTGGCAGTACAGGCAGTTCACGTTGCACCTGTTTGTGAGTGTGATTCTCAGTGAAAGGATAGGCCTTTCGTATTTGTCTCTAACTACATTCTCAAGCATTATTGCTCCACCCTTACTGTTATTTTAGAAATTTTCTCGTCGATTCTCAATGAATTGATGGTTGCATATATTGTTTCCTTTAGAATTCCCTGTGTGAATGCATTGAGCTCCACATCATGACCGTTTGTCTTGAGGGCGATGCTTGCATCTTTTAGGTCATCTGCAATGTCTGATATTACAATATCGATTGTTTTAACATTGTCCTCGGTCTTGATGGAGTTAATCATGCCCCTTATTGAATTTGAAACGATAGTTCTGGTGAATTCATTGATTTCAAGGTTCTTGTCATTGATCTTGATTGTGCATTCGGCTTCAATCGGATTTTGGGAAACATTCTCGTTTGGAATGACCAGTTCGATTTTGCCGATGTCCTCAACGTCATAGTCCTTGAGGTTCAATGTGTTTATGACTCCCATTACGCTTTGCTTCAGGTAATCGCTTACAAAATGATTCAGTCCCACAACATGTCCGTCGATTGACAGGTAGCTTAGGGTTTCATCCAGGTCACCGACACTTAAGTTGCCTTTACGGATTTCGGCCGCAATTGCCTCGCCGTTGTTGAATCCGCAGTTGTTTGCAAACAATGTGTCGACGATGTCATGACCCTTTTCCTCTATGAGGTCGGCCAGTTCTTTGACGCCATCGTCGTCAATCGTAAAGGAATCCACTTCCTTTATGGTGTATTCATCGCGAACATCAGGGGATGTGATGATTTTAGGGTAATTGTAACTTTTATATCCTTCAATGATTACAAAATCATATTCGCTGAAGTGCTTTATCAAAAACAGTATCCTGTTCAGGTCCATTTCCTGGCGGGCATTGAAAAATGTGGTTGATCCGACTCCCACTACAAGATTTGCACCGGCCTGCTTGTGCTTCCAGGTGTCAGTATTTTCCTTGTCCATTTCGATGGAGTGGTGCGAATGCTTGACGGAGGCCACATTGTAGCCCCTTCTTGTTAGCTCTTCAATGACTTTGACAGTCAGTGAAGTCTTTCCAGTATTTTTCTTGCCGACTATAGATACTATTTTCATTTTATAATCCCCTATAATATAATAGGTTTTTGTATTAATTATATCTTTTTGATGATGTGCGTTTATTCCACAATTTTTTTTAACATCGCATTGTTTTTACATATATGTGCGGTTACTACACGTCAGATCACATTTTTTTCTCTTCATTATCTTGATGATTTCCTGAAATGAGACAAATTATTACTTGATTTTATTTCTATTGAATTTTTAATATGAATTAAATATTGATAAATATCAATGTTTTTCTGATTACAATTAAATTTTCTTGATGACTATATATTCCTTAAAGAATTCTTAAATCCTATTTATTTTTAATATTATAAAATTCTAATTTGAATTAGGTATTCCTAAATTTAAAATTTATTGTTTTTTTGAAAACACTGAAAAAATAATCGATATGTTTATAAGTACAGTTCGATAAAAATTCTAATTGACATAATTATGTTAATATTTTGAGAGGTATTATTATGGCAGTAAAGATAGATCCTGACGCCTGCGGACATATTGAAAATTGTCCGGTACAGGGGTTATGTGTTAAAATTTGTGAACAAGGTGCGCTTGTTGAGGAAAACGGTGATGTAGCTATTATAGCTGAGAAATGTGATGATTGTGACTTATGTATTCAGAATTGTCCTAATCAAGCAATATCAAAAGCCTAAGAGGGATTGAAATGTTTAATATAGAAAGAAAAGGCAGCGAATATAGGGTATTGTCCTACAAGGATCAAAATTGTGTGGGCTGCGGAATATGCAGCGAAGTGTGTCCTACAGATTCATTGAGATTGGGGCCTACCGTTCCTATTGCACGCGGACTTATAGAGATGGATCTTGTTTCAGTGAATGCTAATTCATGTGCATTTTGCGGATTATGCTCTTCTGCATGTCCGTTCGGCGCTTTAGACTTAACCATCGATAATGTCAGCATCAAGGAATTGGACGTCTATCCTAAATGGAATGTGGAATGCATTGTCAATGATGATGACTGTGTATACTGTGGAAGATGCAATGACGTATGTCCTCAGGATTCAATCATCTTCAAAAGGGAGCTTCCTGACCGCTCCGCACTGGTAAGAGGAGAAATCGACATAGATGATGAAAAATGTATCTACTGTTCATTCTGTGCTGATATGTGTCCTGCTGGAGCAATAACAGTCAAAAACATTCCAAAAGCATCCAATGACGTGGTCAACAATTCAATCGAAGTGGATTTATCCAAATGCATCTTCTGTGGAGTCTGCAAAAGGATATGTCCTGAAAACGCCATTATGGAAGTCTGTTCAACATGCATGTACTCTGATGAGATTGATATTCCTGAAGTCACCGGCGAAACATTCATTGTTGAAAATACATGCGTAAGCTGTTCATGGTGCAGTGAGATATGTCCTAAGGATGCGATTTCAATTACAAAACCGTTTGAAGGTAACCTGGAATTGGTTGAAATCGAAGAGGAAGAAAAGATTTGTAAGGGCGAATCATGCCATGCATGTCAGGACGTATGTCCGTGCAAGGCGGTGGAGATTGTTGAGGGCAAGTCTGTTACTAATCTTGACTTCTGTAACCTGTGCGGCGCCTGCGTAACAGCATGTCCGCAGGATATCAGAGTTGTTTCAAGAACCGCAATGAAACTGGAAAATGTCAACTCCAAGTCATGGAGCGAAATTCTGGATACATTGCTTGTTGGCAAATAAATTTCATAGATATTTGATCTAACCAAAAACCATCACCTATCTAACCCTTTTTTTTAACGTTTTTTGAATGAACCTACTGATGTGTAGTTACTACACATTTTTTTCAAATGACATATTTTTTTTACATTTTCTTGAGGTTTTCAGGCTGTGAAATTCAATGGATTTTTGATGAAATCGTCGAAAAAATATCATTTTTCATCATCACGTAAAAAACCGAAATACTCTCTCATATGTCCTGAATTTCAATGATTCCGATGATTTGCGATTTTGATGTGTAGTAACTACACATTTTAGGCAGACCAAAAAATTTTTTTCTGATTTCCACGATTATGTAATACTTTTTGCCTAAATTATTATTACAATTTTTAAGTAATTTTTTAGTTTTTTACATCAAAATAGGATAAATATCATCTTGTTTCTTATTAAATTCATTAAAAATGTTTTTATATCATAACAAGAATTGTATATCATTATATTTTATGTTTCAGTTAGTCTAAACCAATATCTAAAAGTCAGATTGTGTAGTATTCACACAGTAATATATAAGGATTTCTATTTAATTCTAGTAGGCAACTATATTTATATAGGTAAATATATTTTATATCATTACACATTGGTGGTTCAAAATGCCGAAACATATTGCATCTGGTTTAAAATATTTGGCTGCGGTCAAGTTGAAAGATGCTGGTAAAAGTCATCAAGCAATTGCTGACGAGTTGGGCGTTGATAGGTCTACCATTTCACATTATCTGAATGGCAGAAACCTTTCTTGGAACTCAATTGACGTTGCAAGAACTATCATCGACTTATCTCCCAGAGATTTTTTGCGAATGACCGAGGCAATATTTGACGAGCCGGAACAGAGTCGAAAAATTGTGAATATTTGCCGAGAAAGAAATTTCGAGGTAATAATAGAAGATTCTTGTATTGGTTGCGGCTTATGTGTAAATGCATGCACTATGCACGCTATTAGCTTAGAATCATTGCAGGCGCATGCAGACTCCATACAATGTTGTGGTTGTGAACTTTGTAGTGAAGACTGCCCAACTAATTCAATAAAAATTTTGGAGATTGAATATGATTAGAAATTTAAAAGAGGTTAAAGACAACAACTTTGACATCACAAGAGATGCTGAAGAAGTTAGAAACTTGTCTTTCAATGACTCTACCTGTTTAGGTTGTGGGATTTGTGAATCAACCTGTCCTGTAGAAGCAATTACCTTAAACGCAATTGCTGTGGACGCACGTCACAGAATCTCAAACGACGTATACTTCAGTGGTCATGAAAAGATTGCTCAAAACTTCAAAGAAGACTTTGATGTTCAAAGAATAAGCATTGACGAAAGTAAATGTGTATTATGTGGTATGTGCAGCGGTCTCTGTCCTGTTGATGCATTAGTATTAACTATTGACGGCACTCCAATCAAAGAAATTGAAGCATATCCTCATTATAAGTGATGCAATTGTTATCGAAAGGATTTTACCAAACCGTGCTGACTTAGTAACTGGTGAAATCGAAGTAGATGATGATGAATGTATTTACTGTGGCGTATGTGAAGAATTATGTCCTGCAGAAGCAATCGTCGTTGACAAAGAAACCGGAAAAGAATCCATTGTCATTGATAAAGATAAATGTGTATACTGTTTAGTATGTAAAAAAGCTTGTCCTACTACCGCTATCAAAGCAGTATGTAGATCATGCAGTTACGGAGAATACGACTTAGATCCTGCTAACGCTGTTGTTAAAGGAAACTCAGTCATCGACTCAGAACTCTGTGTATTCTGTGGATGGTGTGAAGGCGTA
>NZ_ONER01000081.1 GCF_900316895.1 uncultured Methanobrevibacter sp.
GATTCTACACTGCGGCCATTAGGTAATGTTGCCCTTACGCAGTAGTAGGCTTCTCTGACTCTGCCCATTTTTGTTCGCTCAAGTTCACGATCCACTATTTCAGTATCAACGTTGAATGCACGGGACAGCTTTTGCCATGCTGATTTTTTCTTAAAGTGTCTTTTCACTTTAACATAGTTTCCGTTTTCATCCTTTTCTTTTACAATTATTTCCTGATAGTCAGTATCATTCAATAATCCTTTACAGAGTTTTTGATAGGCGTCCCATTGTTCAATAGCTACATCCACATCCGGGACGTTATCAATTTTCATGATTTCATTTTCCCCTGAAGTTTGGGGCTCTTCTATTAATTCCGCTTTAACCATTTTATCACCTTAATGTTGTGGGGGTTTTCTATAACCCTCCAGTACTAGTTGCAATTCCAATCCATCCGATTACCAAAGCAACTAACATGCTTCCAATAAAAATCACTTTTGGATTCAATTTCATCGGTTCTTCTTTAGGATATAATCGGGCAGGCTTAGACATTCAAATCTCCTCGGTTGTTTTTCCTGAATCCTACAATGAATGCTTCGCCTCTTCTGAACTTTACAAATCCGATATCACCTTTGGCTGCATAATGTATCAGAGGCAACAGTTTGGCATGTATTAATGTAGGATATGCTTTTTTCCTACCTCTTACCAGTACTGTGCCGTTATCATCAATATGGAGGATTGTTTGCTCCACGTCACCTTTGGCAACTTTAATCTCACCTTTGTGAGTTAATATGCCGTGGTAGTTATCTTCGAATTGATTTGGCAAGGCCTCATCATCAGCCTCATAGTTTCTGGATGCTGAATAAAATTCCATTTTTATTCACCTATCTGTTCAATTCGATTAAATACATCCCATATTTCATCCCATACGTCTTTAGGTACTAAAATATGGGTTTTTCCGTTTACTTCCATTTCCATCATAACTTACAGACTCCTTTATATGTTAATAAATCACATTTCATCAATCTAATGGATCAAAGCTATTTAATCCAGTTTCAGTATCCTGATTTGATATGAATCAAAGAATTCCTTTTCATTGCTGATGTTTTCTGTTTCGGTTATCTCAGCAATAGCTTCTTCAAGTGCCTGGAAGTTATTGAAAACAATTACGTTTCCCGGCAAGGATTGCATCATTTCACACATAGTGTTTTGTCTCCTGTTTTTTTCACTTGTTAGTGATTGCATTCTCAAGGCCAAGTGTTAATGAGAAATCTCACAGATTATTGGCCATACACTATGAAGAGATAAAAATAGTTTTTTGTGAAATTAATCTTCCATTACTTACCGAATATTTAGAATAAAATAAGTTTCTCTTTTTTTATGTGAAAATCTTTATATATTCCTTAAAATATACTAGATATTGGGTTAAGTTTTGAAAAATATAAATTTTTAACAAAGTTTTGCGGCCTTGTTCACTATTTTTATTCTTCATTACTGACCCATTATAGGGATTATATTAAAAAAATTTTTTAGCTCACTATTCATGCAAAAAAATATTTTTTTAATTTATAATCCTTTTAATGTGGTTTTTCGATCTTCTTTTTTATTGCTCTTTTTGATATTTTACCTCCCCATACTGATTTTTTAAGCCTCACAAGAAAAAGTTGTACAAGAGTGAAAAATTGTTTTCACTTCGTAAAATTGTTGTCATCATGTGATGGCTAATTGATAGTTTATCAAAATGAATATATAAACATTACGATTTATATTTTATTGAATACTGTACAGAAATTAAACTATTCACCTATTAGTTTGTATATCCATAAAAATAAAACACCGTATTTTCTACAATCGGTGTTTAACCGGAAAAGTAAAAAACATGCATCTGTATAAAATGACTAAACACTATGACCTGAAATAACTGTGAAAAAAATAGTAAAAATTAAAAAAGAAAAGTTTGAAAAACATCCCACATATCCAATTAAACATGAAGGATGTCCGCATTAACATTATATGATATCAGCTAATCGCCGACCTTTTCCTTAATGCCTGCAAGTTCCTGCTTGATTCTTTCAATATCTCCAAGCTCTCTTTTCATATCTCCAAGTTCAGTCTTCAATGTTTCATTCTCGACTTCCATTTTCTTGAACTCAGGAGATTTGACGGACAGCTTTTCAATCTCCTTGCTTATTGTAACGGCAGGAAGATGTTTGATGTATTCATATTTCAAATCTTCAGGATTGGTCATGAAATATGCTGAATCGGTTTTGTTTTTGGCTTTTCCCTGCAGGTCATTGACATTGTCCATGCTCATTCCATTATTGTATAATGCTGATGCATGGAATTTTCTAAGCATGTGTGGTCTGAAACGGACAAAACATCCTACCTTTCCCAAACCTAACAAGTTATTGAGATCTTTGAATGAATGGTTGAGATATGCTGGGTCTATCTGGAACAGTGCAGATTCAGGGGTTAGATCATCCTCACGTGTCAACAAATATTTGTTGATTGCAAGGACTGCTTCAGGGCTGCAGTAAGTTGTATAATACTTGTCGGTTTTCTGTCTCCATATGCTCCAGGTAGGAACAATTTCATCATCATCACCGAGATCATTCAGTATTTCATAAATATCTGTTTTGTCAGTGTATTCTCCCAAAGCAGCAATATAATCCTTTATTTTGAGATTAAGAGTTTCCCTTCTTGCACATCCGCTGGAACACATGAATAATATAATTGCAACCATACGAACATTGGCAACACTTATTACTTCACGTAGTACTTCCTTATCAGGCAAATCTTTAAACTGTACTGGTTCTGATTTTTTAACCTGTTTCGGATTGAGTTTTGGCAATTCAAGGATTTCAATCTCATAATATTTGTATATTGCAAGAATTGGCTGAAACATTGTTTTGACAGTGTTTAAAGAATAATTTTCAACAAGATATTGTCTGTAACTTATCAGCCTTCTTTTCAAGCTTCTGCGTTTCCATCGAATACCCTTATCTTCTTCAGCTTCTGCCTCATCAAGCAATTCGGATAAATCCATATTGCAAAAT
This sequence comes from uncultured Methanobrevibacter sp., assembly GCF_900316895.1. GTDB lineage: Archaea > Methanobacteriota > Methanobacteria > Methanobacteriales > Methanobacteriaceae > Methanocatella. The sequence goes on from NZ_ONER01000081.1 coordinate 3,033, forward strand.
GTGGTGTATTTTTTTACGGCCAGTTTGTATATTTTCCGAGTGCTTATGCCATGGTTATACGACATGTGCACTTCATCTAAAATTTGCTCACTATTCATAATATCACATTTATTCAATCGATATTTATTAATTTGTGTGAGAGCATTTGATTAGTAATATTTTATCAAAAAAGTTGGTGATATTATGAGTATTATAACACTAATAGTTTTTCGAATATCACGAACTTTTGGCTCTAAAACGCCTCTCCGGCCGTTTCGATGGCTGATTTTTGATGAGAGCCGATAAAGACCCATTAGTTAGTGATAATTCGGGCACTATAACATTAATAGATATGTTAATTATTCATTAATAAAGTTTTGTTTAAAAAGCAATATTATGGGGAATGTAACTTATCTTGAAAAAAATACTTTGCAAATGCTCTCGGAAAAAAGGTAATATATATAATTAATATAACATTATTCATGCAAAGAAGAGGTGCAGTCAATTTACCGCTTCACGGAGGCCATCCTCCAAGCTGGTTATTTTCAAGAATGGTGAAGTTATCCGGAGCGCTAGCCAGCGTAATCATTGAGGAATACAGTCTAGAGGAATTTCTAAATCGTATTTCAAATCCCTACTGGTTTCAGGCATTCTCATGCGTTTTGGGTTTTGACTGGCACTCTTCAGGAACCACAACAACAACGCTTGGAGCCCTGAAAGCCTCACTGACACCGGAAGAACATGGAATCTATCTGACCGGAGGCAAAGGAGCCAAATCAAGAAAAACACCACAGGGAATAGAGCATGCAGGGGAAGTCTTCAACCTAAGGACAAAAACAACCGAAAAACTTGTCGAAACAAGCAAGCTCTCCGCTAAAATCGATAACTCATGCATCCAGGACGGATACACCTTATACCAGCATAATTTCTTCATTACCGAAAAGGGAGACTGGGCCGTTGTCCAGCAGGGCCTCAACACCGCAAACAAATACGCCCGCCGCTACCACTGGCTCGGCAGTGAAGTGGACAAGTTACTGAATGACCCCCACAGTGGAATATCATGTGATGCGAAAACACCTAACACCCTGAACATGTCATCAAAGGACAGTGAGGAGGCTCAAAAAATCAGCGTTGATTTGATTAATGACAATCCAAACCATTTGAGGCAATACTTCAAAAGAAAGGACAATCAGATGCTTCTGGAGGACTTCAGCATGCCTGCCCATCATCCTGTCCTTGACATGGACATTTCCGATGCTGAATTTGAGGTTCTGACCAAGGCTTGGGAAATTCAGCCTGAAAACTATGAGGAGCTAATTCTTCTTAAGGGAATCGGCCCCAAAAAAATAAGGGCGCTTGCACTGATATCCGATCTGGTCTATGGCGAGCCTGCAAGCTGGAAAGACCCTGTTAAATACAGCTTCACCCACGGAGGAAAGGACGGTTTTCCATATCCTGTTGACCGTGAGGTTTATGACAATTCAATTCAGACAATGCGGGACGCAATCGATCAGGCACGTATAAAAAAAGATGAAAAGCTGAAAGCCATCAAAAGACTGGATGACTTCATATCTTAACGGTTTTCATTGTGAACATTAACGTTTTTACCGTGGGCTGTCGGAATGACTTCAAGGACAGGATTTTCAAATTTCAAATCGAATTCCTTGCCGTCCATCAGCAGGTGCTGAAATACAGCCAGAGAGGACACTTCTGAGTGAGGCTGTGTTGTCACTGAAACGTTCCAGTCGGCAGCCTTATATATTTTTCCCGGAACTTTTGCCCCTCCTACAACAATCAGGATATCTGAACCGTCTTCCCTCACTTCAGGAGCGGTTTCATGGGCCTGTGTTCCATACATTGTAAGGTGAACCACTTTTCCACCATCCCGTTTCCATCTGTTGATAACGCCCATTGCGCTTTCGGTGTATTCTATTTCAAAATTTCCACCAAATCTTGATGCAGTGTCCCTTACATTTTCCATCAATCGGTTGTCACGTTCACCTGCAAGGTATATCTTGCTTGCTCCGAATGCACGGGCGGTCAAGCACACATGAGTTGTTATACGGGTATCTCTTTTCAGTCTGTGGTCCAATCTTAAAACATTAACATTCATAGTAATCAGTTTATTATTACTCGTTAAAATTATATAAATCTGATGAGAAAAACCACCGGAAATTAATTGTGGAGGTGATACATGTATGTTTCAATGATGTATTAATCTTTTAATATAAAGGAAATTTTAATAAAAACATGCTAAAACAGTGGTAAATCTCATCAATCATACATTAAACCCCATAGTATATAAAACAATGTATAATAAGACTTCAATATTGATTTTAACTTGTAAAATTCAGTTAAATGAAGAATAAGGCAACTGCCATAAACAGCAATGAAAACAGGCGTCCAACCTCATTGCTCATTCCCAAAACATCCCCATTTGCCAAAACGAAATTCCTTCTTGCAACAAATGCTATGATGATTCCAGACACGATTGCACCAACGACACCTATAATGCCGACGAAACCACCAATCAAGTATGAGATAAATGCCACAATTACTGTTGAAGCGAAATAATTGGCAGGATTGGTTTCCCTTATGAAGTAGCTCCCAATTCCCGGAACCAATGGCTTTGACAATAGAGCAGTGGTTAAAAGGGAAGTCTTTGCGGTCATTTCACAGATTATAATTCCCAATATGAAATGATAATCCAGAATATTGTAGATTCCAGCTATTGTGAGGCTTGCAACAATGAACAGTGTCGCCATTGCACCTGCACCAACTGATGAATCCTTCATTACCCTTATCTTCTTTTCAGGATCGCCGTGAACCATGACCCCATCGGCCATGTCCATAACGCCGTCAAGATGATTATATCCGGTTATTATCATCAGAAATGCATAAACGATAGCTGCTGTAAAAAATGAATTCAAATGCAGAATATCCAAAGACAAATATCCGCAGAATGCTGCCAGAACTCCAATGAACAGATGTATGAACGGCCAGAACCATGTCAGTTTGGTCATGCATTCTATTGATGTGAAAACATTGATGGGCAGTATTGTCGAGAATGTCAAAAGCCCCAATATTGATTTGATTGGTGAAAATTCCTCATCTTCAAAGTAGCTGTCGTCTTCCATAATCATTCCTCAAAAATTTTTGTCACACAACCTGCAATCAATCCTGCAAAAACATCATCAAGCATCGCAGGCAGTCCCCAAATGATTCCAGGTTTTGCTTCATCATATAGGTTAAAATTAAATGTCGCTTTTGTTCCGGCAATCTGATTTGAAATCGCAAGGCCCAATACTTTACCTGCGTAAAGATTTGTCAAATCGTTAACTTCACGTATCCTGTTGGCATTCAAGTCCTGTTCGGTTTTCATTGCAGCAACAATCAATGCAACAACCTCGCTATCAGCCAATGATTTGAGTATCTGCTGATTCATTTTGTCTTTTAAATCCTGTGTTATTTCAACACCTTCAACAAGGTCCAAACCGGCCTCAACCAGATCCCCAATCTGTATGCCCAGTGAAACGAAATAATCCAGAATGCCGAATGTCAAACCGTAATATCTAAAAGCATCCTCCAGGCTGATTTCAATGGCCTCTGATACTCTGAGTTTCAAATCATCGAAATCGATATCATCATATTCAGCATTGTTGATGTCCAATGATTTGCCGTAAAATCATCGGTATTTAAAATATTCCTGATATGCAATGGAAGCGCCATATCTGCCAGCACTTTATCTTTAACTCCAGTTATCAGCTTGAATATTTTAAGCAAATCACCTGGTGAAATCGCCTTATCCAAATATATTACATGGCTGAAATTGATTCTTGCATCAGCAAAACCCCTGGAAGAATTAGCAACCTGAAGTTCATCTGTGAAATCTTCAATGACCACATCATTTGCCATGAAAGTGAAAATGGTCAAATCACCATAATCATTTGTAAAATAATCAAGGGAATCAGTTGCCTGAGCAATATAGGATGACTGTGATTGATTGAAAGCCTGTGCCCTTTTTGCAGTGGCTTCGAATTCATCCTTTGCCTTTAGGATATTGACATTTTCAATAATGTCTATTCCATCGCTT
>NZ_ONER01000099.1 GCF_900316895.1 uncultured Methanobrevibacter sp.
AAAGTTCTCGTAACTAAAGACGGCAAAGCCGTTGGTGCTGGTGAAAGTGTAACTATCAAGTATAACGGTAAAACATACACCGTTAAAACTGACAGCAAAGGATACGCAACCTTAAAACTCAACACTAAAGTGAAAGTTAAAACATACACTATCACCGCAGAGTACAAAGGCGTAAAAGTAACCAACAAGGTTAAAGTGCAACATGTGATTAAGGCATCCAACAAAAAGGTCAAAAAATCCAAAAAAGTCAATAAGATTAAAATTACCTTGAAGAAAGTAAACGGTAAAGTTCTCAAATCCAAGAAAATTACCATTAAATTCAAAGGTAAAAAATATAAAGTAAAAACCAACAAAAAAGGTGTAGCTACCTGGAAACTCAAAAAATCAGTTGTCAGAAAACTCACCGTTGGTAAAAAATACAAATACAGAATGACTTATGGAAAAGATGTCTTAACCAAAAAATTAACAGTTAAAAGATAGAGATTTTTAATCTCTATTACTTTTTTTATTTTTTTCATATACACTCACCAAAACAAAACACCCGATTACAACACATCAACCAATTAGAATTAAGATACAATCAAGAATTCACCACATTATTGGCATAACTATTTATTTTATTAATCATCCTTCTCATTAAACCATAGCATTATTCAGATCAGTTTTTCGAATTAATGTGCCGACTCAATTTCCAGTTATTTTTTCAAATTAACTATTTTTATATAATATTAAAATCAAAAATTTAATCACTAATATATGGTGATTAAATGAGAATACTTCTTATTCATTCTGATTATTTAAACTACAATGTGAAAAAAGAGACACCTGTAGCTGAAGAGATTGAAGAAGCCAAAAAAGAAGGCTCCTTTGATGATTCTTTAGTAGTATTTACAGCTGTTGAAAAAGACGACGAAGATAATCCAGAAGGTATTGTTAAAAATCTAGTTAAAGAAGTCATGAAAACTAATGATCAAGTAAAAGCTGAAAACATAGTATTATATCCATATGCTCACTTGTCTTCTTCATTAGGCTCTCCAAAAGTTGCTGTTCAAATTTTAAAAGATGCAGAAGAAGCTCTTTTGGCTGAAAACTTGACTGTAAAAAGAGTACCTTTCGGATGGTATAAGGCGTTTGAAATCTCCTGTAAAGGACACCCTTTAAGTGAACTTTCAAGAACAATCACAGCCGATGCTGAAGAGGAAAAAGTTGAAAGAAAACCTTCAAAATGGCAAATCCTTGAAGGAAACAAGATTACTCAAATCGAAGATTTTGAATTCACAAACCATGCCTTCAAGCAATTGGTTGACTATGAGCTCGGCTGCGGAGCGTCTGACGAAGGAGAACCTCCACACGTCAAGCTGATGAGGGAAAAGGAAATCTGTGATTATGAACCTGCATCCGATGTCGGTAACCTCAGATGGTACCCTAAAGGAAAACTCATAAGGGACCTGCTTGCAGATTACGTTTACGACCTTACCGTAGACCGTGGAGCAATGCCTGTTGAAACTCCAATCTTTTATGATCTGGACAACCAGGCAATCTATGAGCATGCATACAAGTTCGGTGAAAGGCAATACAGAACCGACACCAAAAAGAAACTGATGCTCAGGTTTGCGGCCTGTTTCGGTGCATTCAGACTGATGTCCGATTCATATCTCACCTGGAAAAACTTCCCTGCAAAGATTTTTGAATTGACCAGATACAGTTTCCGTTATGAGAAAAAAGGTGAAGTTGTCGGACTTAAAAGGTTAAGGGCTTTCACAATGCCTGATTGCCACTCATTCTGTACCGACGTTCAGGCATCTTTGGAAGAATTCTCCCAACAGACCGACATGTGTATGCAGACCGGTGTGGACTTGAACCTGGACTTTGAAGTTATTTTCAGGGCAACCCAGGATTTCTTTGATGAAAACGAAGAGTGGATGTATGAGATTGCCGACAAGTTCAAAAAACCAATTCTATTGGAGATCTTACCTGAAAGACACCATTACTGGGTATGCAAAATCGACCTTGCAAACATCGACGCATTAGGCCGTCCTATTGAAAACCCTACTGTTCAAATCGATGTTGAAAGCGGTAAGAGATTTGACATCACCTACCTCGGTGAAGACGGCGAGCAGCACAATCCTACAATATTGCACACCTCCCCTACCGGAAGTATCGAAAGGGTGTTATGTGCAATGCTTGAAAAGACCGCACTTGAAATCAACGAACGCGCACCAATGCTTCCGACCTGGTTAAGTCCGATTCAGGCAAGAATACTGACAGTCGGCGAAAACCACAAGGAATTTGCAGAAGAGCTGTACTCAAAAATCAATGCTTCCAATATCCGTGTTGACATTGATGACAGGGATGAAAGCGTCGGTAAGAAAATAAGAAACGCAGCAAAAGAATGGATTCCATACATTTTCGTTGTTGGAGACAAGGAAGCTGAAACCGGTAAATTCCAAGTGACTGTACGTGAAACCGGTGAAAAAGTCGACATGACAGTCGATGAATTGATTGATGAGATTAATGCTAAATGTGAAGGAAAACCTTTCAGAAAATTGCCTTTGCCAAAGGATATATCAAAAAGGATTAACTTCCAATAGTTTATTAAAAATAAAAATTATATTATAATATGGAGGAAATTTAATGGACCCAATGTATAAAATAGGAGAAGCTCTTATTGGAGACGGCCCTGAATTAGCACATATTGATTTATTAATCGGTGATAAACAAGGACCAGTTGGTCAAGCTTTCGCTAACGGTTTATCAAATCTTTCTGTAGGCCACACTCCTTTAACCAGTGTAATTAGACCTAACTTAATGACCAAACCAGCTACTTTAATCATTCCTAAAGTAACTGTTGGAGATTTAGATGATGCAAGTAAAATTTTCGGACCTGCACAGACTGCTGTAGCAAGAGCAGTTGCTGATGCAGTGGAAGACGGATACATTCCAAAAGACATTGTTGAAGATATTGTAATCAATGTCAGCGTATTCATCGATCCTTCCGCAAAGGATTTCAGAAAAATCTATCAGTACAACTACGGTGCAACAAAATTAGCAATCAGAAGAGCTATGGAAGGCTATCCTGATATCGAAAAAGTGCTTGCAGAAAAAGACCGTGGAACTCACCCAATCATGGGATTCAAAGTCAAAAAATTATGGAGTCCACCATACCTGCAGGTTGCACTTGACCTTGACAATGAGGCTGCAATGGAAAGAATCATCGGTGACTTGCCTGACAATGACAGAATCCTTCTTGAAGCAGGTACTCCACTTGTTAAAAAGTTCGGTGTTGGAATCATCGGCAAAATCCGTGCTTTACGCCCGGACGCATTCATCATTGCCGATTTGAAAACTTTAGACGTTGGTCGTGTTGAAGTTAAAATGGCAGCAGATGAAACCGCTGACGCAGTAGCTATTTCCGGCCTTGGTACAATCGAATCAATTGCAAAAGCAATTCACGAAACCCAAAAACAAGGTATCTATTCCATCCTTGATATGATGAACGTCAAAGGATTTGAAGAAAAATTAGCACAACTTCCTGATGATTTAAAACCGGATATCGTTTTATTACACAGAAATGTTGACATGGAATCATACAGAGCCGAACACGGTGAAGATGTAAGTGACATGACCGAATGGGGTAATATTAAGGATATCAAGAAAACACTCGGCAATAAAGGTCTTATCGCTGTTGCTGGTGGAATCAAACCTAACAATGTTGAAGAAGCTATCCAGAAAGGTGCAAACATCATTATTGCAGGCAGATACATTATCGGTTCAAGAGATGTAAGAAGGGCTGCACAAGACTTCTTAGAACACTTTGACCCAGATCCTGACAACATGAGACTTGCCATGGATGAAGACGAAAACATTGAAGTAAAAGACAAATAGTAAATTAGATTAATTCTAATTTACAACTATTTTTTTTTAAAAAAGGAGTTTTTTTATGGGATTTTGTAATTCTTGCGGACAACCTATTGTAAAAGAGGACTATGGTACCAACAAGGACGGCAGTTTGAATCCGGAATTTTGTAAGGACTGCTATCAGAATGGTGAGTATACAGAACCGGACATAACTTTAGAAGAAATGATTGTTCGAAAAACCAAAGAGATGATGGAAAAAAATCCTAGACTTGCAGAAACTCAAGCGACTGGAATCACTGCATTTTTCATTCCAAGCCTAAAAAGATGGAATCCTGAGTTTCAGGATGACTATGAAACTCTTTAGGATCTGTTCAGCATAAATTCCTTGACTTTATTTGCGATATAGTCATCATGGGATTGGTGGGTTTTAAGATTATACAATTCGTCCTGCAGGTCATTGAATTTATCGACCAAATCGTTGTATTCGCCTAAAAGTGAATCGTAATCTTTTTCCAGACCTTCATTTATTTCATAGATTTCAGCATAGCTGGTTTTGGTGTTGAGATTTTCTTGTTTTAAATGGTCATATTTTATTGAAACCTGATTATAGCTTTCACGAATTGAGGTGTGCTCTTCTTTTAAATTGGAACATTTGGTTTTCAGGTTTTTATTTTCTTCCTTAATGCTGGAATATTTGGTTTTCAGGTTTTCATTTTCGGTTTTGATGTTGACAAACTTTGTTTTGAGGTTTTCATTTTCAACGATTAACTTGGAATGTTTGTCTTTGATGTTCTCATTTTCTTTTTTAAGTGAGTCAATATTGTCCTGATGTAAATGATTATATTTATTTTCCATCTTACTTAACGCTTCATCTTTACGTGCAATTTCAGCTTTAAGTTCATTAATTTCTTTTTCAAATTCCAAAGTAGGCACCTGATTAGTATTTTTAAGTTGTTCTTCCAATTTTTTCACTTCCTCAACATGTAAATAATTAGCTATTCTCAATACTATTATTTCTTCCTCTCTACTTTTGAATTTTTCAATTTCTGAATTTGGGATAATAAGAACTTCTTCCTTGTTTTCATAGATGTCTTCATTTTTTGGCACTGTAATT
>NZ_ONER01000084.1 GCF_900316895.1 uncultured Methanobrevibacter sp.
TTATTCTTATTATTATAATGGTGAATATAAATGACACATTGGATTGAAAACATAGCTAATGAATTGAGTAAAATGGACGTAGAAGAGCATGTCATTGCAAGCGGAACCTCCATTTCAGGTTCAATACATATTGGAAACTCTTGCGACATATTTGTAGCTAACGGAATCGGAAAGAAATTAAGAGAAAAAGGAAAGAAAGCTAAAACAATATGGATTGCAGACGACCACGACCCACTCAGAAAGGTACCATACCCTTTACCTGAATCATACGACAAATACCTGGGCATGCCATACTCAATGATTCCATGTCCTGACGGATGCTGTGCAAACTTTGTAGAGCACTTTGAAAAACCGTTACTGTCCGTGATGGACGATTATGGAATTGAAATGGAAACAAAATCCGGTTTTGAAATGTACAAGTCCGGAGTATATAACGATTACATCAGAACATCCCTGGAAAGAGTCGAAGAAATCAAGGAAATCTTCAACGAATACAGAAGAGAGCCTTTGGCTGACGACTGGTTGCCATACAACCCTATCTGTGATGAATGTGGACGTGTAAACACCACATATGCCTACGACTATGACGGCGACATCATAAAATACAGATGTGAATGCGGCCACGATGGTGAAATGGACATCAAATCCGGAAACGGTAAGCTCACATGGAGAGTCGAATGGGCTGCAAGATGGAAAATATTCGGAACCACATGCGAACCTTTCGGAAAGGACCACGCAGCAAGCGGAGGATCATACGATGTAAGTAGCGTAATATCCGAAAAGATTTTTGACTACCCTGCACCTTATCCTGTACCATACGAATGGATCACACTTGACGGCGAAGCGATGAGTAAATCCCACGGAGTCTTCTTCGCTCCTGAGGAATGGCTGAAAATCGGCCCTGCAGAAAGTCTTCACTATTATCTCTTCAGGTCAAAACCAATGAAGGCAAAGGACTTCTCACCTAAAATGCCTTTCCTTGACTTTATCGACCAGTTCGATACAGTTGAAAAAGTGTTCTACGATGAGGTTGAAGCTCCATCCGAAAAAGAAGGCAGGAAATTCAAGGAAATCTATGAAATTGTCCAGATGGAACCTGGAAGCCCATTACCTTTCAGACCACCTTTCAGATTCCTGGTCAACGCCTATCAGATTGCCGGTGACGATTTGGAAAAAATCTTCGATATTCTTAAAAGAAACTCACAGCTTACCAAAAGCTTCAAAGACAAGGAGTTCGGCGACCTGACTGACTTGGAAATGGCACAATACCGCGAAAGGGTTGACAATGTAATCTACTGGCTGGACACCTATGCACCTAAATTCGTGAAATTCCAAGTTCAAGAAAAAAGCATTCCTAAACTGCCATTGACCCCTGAACAGGATCAGTTCCTGGCTGATTTGGCTGACCTGATGGAAACCACCGAGTTTACAGACGCCGCAGAATTGCACGATGCAATGTATGAAATCCTCGAAGGCCAAGGATTAAAACCTCAAAAAGGTTTCCAGGCAATCTACAAAATGATTCTCGGTCAAAAACAAGGTCCAAGAGCAGCATCATTCCTGTTAAGCTTGGACAAAGACTTTGTTGTGAAAAGATTAAGAAAAGAAGCTTAATCTTTTAATTTTTTTCTTTTTTAAATTATACTTTTGAATTCCTTTTTCATTAGAAGGTCCTCTGTGAACCTGTAATCTAGTTTTTCAAAAATTTCAATCAGAATATCCTCTTTTGAATCAAAACTTACCACTATACTTTTGAATTCATAATCCATTGCTATCTTTTCAAGCTGTCTGATAAGCTTATAGGATATCCTTTCCCTATTGTCATAGGAGTTCAAAAAGAGCGTTGTTATCTCAGCGGACTCTGAGTCATATACCTTGAAGCTGGCACATCCCACTGTCTTTCCGAAATTATTCAAAAGAAGAACTACCTGAGGCTCATTCACTTCACATCCAAATGAGGAACACATATCTACAAACCTTTCATCCCTCTCATCAGTTATTATTATCTCCATTCATTTCACCTCTGTAGTGTTGCCGACCTTCTTTAGCTCCTCATCCCAGATTTCGGAATTGTTGGCGGCAAACTTCAAAAACATGTCTCGGCATTTGATGTCATTCAAAACCCTGACCTCCACGCCGTTGCATTTAAGCATGTTTTCGGCACCCATTAGCGTAGTGTTCTCCCCAATCACAACCCTCGGAATGTTATACAGTATCACTGCACCTGAGCACATCGGGCATGGGGACAGCGTAGTGTACAATGTGCATTCAATGTAATCCTCATAATTAAGGCGCCCTGCATTTTCAATTGCATCCATCTCGGCATGAAGAACGACAGAATCGTTTTGAATCAGTCTGTTATGGCCTCTGGATATGATTTCCCCATCCTTAACGAGCACCGCCCCAATCGGGATTCCGCCTTCAGTCAAGGACTTTTCCGCTTCCTTTAAAGCTTCCGCCATAAAATAATCATCGGTTTTCATAAAAAAAATAAGTTAATAGATGAATTTAATCATCTATTTGAATCTGTTGAACAATCCTTTATTGGATTCTTTTTCCAATTTTTCTTCAAGTTTTGAAACTTGCTTTCTTAAATCGGAAACTGTTTTGTTAGATTCGTTTGAAAGTTTATCATAGCTGCTTTCTTTGACTTTGAGTTTTGTTCTAAGGTTAGAAATTTCTTCCTTATATCCGTCAATCTCTTTTTTGATTTGAGCTTCAACTTCCTCTTTATAGTTTCCGAATTCAATGATTTCGGATCTTAGCTTGTCAACTTCTTCTGAAAGTGATATGTTTTCCTTTCTTGCATCTGATAATTTGGCTTTCAAATCCTTCAATTCATTAATCAGATTTTCATTTTCTTTTTTGATGCTGTCGACATCGGTGTTTGCAAGTTTTTCCTTAAGTTCTGATATTTCAGCTCCCAATTCATCTTTTATGGTATTTATTTCGGATTCTAACTTATCAGCCCTTACTTTGTGAACTGCACCTTCAGCACCCAATTTACCGATGTTGTTGCTTAAATCGGCATTGATGTCAAGCTGATCGAAATATTTTCTTGTGGATTTTTCAAGTGCATCAGTTAATTCCTTTTTAAGTTTTTTTAGCTCTGCATTTTCTTTTTTGAGCTTAGGAATTACTTTATTTGTTAAGTAATTGAGTTCATTAGACTGGTTGGATAATTTTTTATCCTTTTCAGCCAATTTATCTTTTAAATTATTAATTTTAGAAGAATCTTGTTTTGGTTGTTCAATTTCAGGTTCCTCTTCAACAGGTTCTCCAACAACTTCGATTTTAGGCTCGTTGTGGATAGGTTCCTCTTCAGCAGGTTCTTCAACTATCTCTTCCTCAACAACCTCTTCCTCTACAGGTTCTTCAACAACTTCTTCTTCAACTGGTTCTTCATCAATAGTTTCTTCAACTAAAACTTCAGGAACTGTATTTTCAACTGCTGGTTCTTCAACAATCTTTTCTTCAACAACTTTCTCTTCAGTTTCGGTTTTTGGCTTGTTTCTAATTTTGGTCAAGTCCAATTTTACTTTTTGACCGTACATAGCGTTCATTGGTTTATCATTAGACATTAAAATCACCATTATAGCAATATTAATTTTTAAAATTCAACTACAAGATACATTAATAATTAAGAATTTTGGCATATTTAAGTATTGTCTAAAAAACATTAATAACAATAAAATACAATACATTATATACCAAATTAATTTTGTAACTTGTGGCGATACTATGGATTATTTTGATAGATTAGAAAAAGAAACCAATCACCTATACGATATAGCTAACGAAGCAAGGTCTAAAGGTTTAGATGTTGAAACTGAAACTGAAGTGCCACTTGCAAAGGATTTAGCTGAAAGAGTAGAGGGGCTTGTTGGCCCCGAAGGTGTGGCACAGAGAATCAAGGAATTGGAAACCGATATGGACAGGGAATCTGTCGCTTTTGAAATTGCCGCTGAAATCGCATCCGGAAAATTCAATCTGACCGGCGAAAAGGCCAACTGGAATGAGGAGCAGAGGTGCGATCAGGGATTAAGGACCGCTCTTGCCATCCTGACAGAAGGTGTGGTAGCAGCGCCTCTGGAAGGAATTTCCGATGTTAAAATCAAAGAAAATTTTGATGGAACAAAATACATTGGAGTATACTTTGCAGGACCTATCAGAAGTGCAGGAGGTACAGCTGCAGCATTGGCCGTGCTTCTGGGAGACAAGATTCGCCAGGCTATCGGCATTGATGCATTTAAACCGATAGATGATGAAATTGAAAGATATGTAGAGGAAGTAGAGCTTTACGAATCCGAAGTTACAAACCTTCAATACTCACCAACACCAGAAGAAGTGAGATTCGCCGCAAATCATATTCCAGTAGAAGTGTCCGGAGAGCAGACCGACCAGGTAGAGGTATCCCACAGGGATTTGGAACGTGTTGAAACAAACAACATTCGTGGAGGAGCCCTTCTGGCTATGGTTGAGGGAGTTATCCAGAAATCCAAAAAGATTCACAAGATCTCCAAGAAATTGGGTCTTGATTGGGAATGGCTCAGCGAGTATTCAAAACCTAAAAAGGACGATTCATCAGATTCAAGCGACGATTCCGATGTTGTCAGCGAACCTAAATACATCCAGGATATCATTGGAGGAAGACCTATTCTTGGATATCCTTCAGAAAAGGGCGCATTCAGATTGAGATACGGACGTTCAAGAAACACCGGTCTTGCCACAATGGGAGTTCATCCGGCAACAATGGCATTGCTTGAATTTCTTGCCGTTGGAACACAGCTTAAGATTGAATATCCAGGAAAGGGTAACTGTGTCGTTCCGGTCGATTCCATTGAAGGACCAACCGTAAAACTCAGAAACGGAGACGTATTGATACTTGACAGCGTTAAAAAGGCCCGTGAAGTTAAAAAGGATGTTACCGAAATACTGTTTTTAGGAGACATGCTTGTCGCATTCGGAGAATTCTTAAGAAACAACCAGCCTTTATATCCGTCAGGATGGGTTGAAGAATGGTGGATCCAACTGCTGATGAGAAGCGAAAAATTCGACAAGGACAACACCGATTTGGACCTGTATAAATTGGAATACGAGTATTTGCCGTCTGTCGAAGCATTCAAGCTATCAAAAGAGTATGACATCCCCCTTCATCCAAGATACACCTACTGCTATAATGATGTGACCATCGACGATTTGAATACGCTGATTGACCTTATTGAAAAGTCCAAGTCAAGTTACAAAAAAGATGAAGGAATAAAGCTTGATTTATCCTATCCGAAAAGGGTTTTGGAAATTATTGGAGTCCCTCACATTGTAAGGGACGGCAAGATAATCATCGATAAGGACCACTCATATGCATTGCTTGTGACCTTATCCAAAAAGCTTCCTAAGATGAAAACAACCATTGAGGCAGTGAATGCGGTCTCACCGGTTGAAATTAAAAATAAGGCTCCGGCATACATCGGTACCCGTGTCGGAAGACCTGAAAAATCAAAGGAAAGGCTTATGAGACCCGCTCCTCACGGATTGATTCCGATAGGCAATTATGGAGGAGCAAGAAGACTGGTTGCAACCGCCGCCAAAAAGGGCAGCATTAAAGTGGAGATATCAAGAAGGAAATGTACCAATCCTGAATGTGGAATCAGCTCTTTCGGGTCACTATGTCCTAAATGTGGACATCCTACCGAAATGGGCAAACCTTCAATGAAAACCGTTCCTTTGGCGTCAATGCTTAAAAAGGCATCAGATAATGTTAAGGTAAGACGTGTTGACGAGGTAAAGGGTGTTGTCGGTATGATTTCCGAGGCCAAACTCCCTGAACCTATTGAAAAGGGAATACTCAGGGCAAAGCATGAAGTGTTTACCTTCAAGGATGGAACAATCCGCCATGACTCCACCGATTTGCCTTTGACACATTTCATCCCAAGCGAAATTGGGGTCAGCGTCGAGAAATTGCATGAAATGGGTTATGAAAAGGATTGCTATGGAAATCCTATTGAAAATGAGGACCAGATTATCGAGTTAAGGGTTCAGGATATTGTAATATCAGATAATTGTGGAGAATATCTTCTCAGAACAGCGCAATTTATTGATGACGAGCTTACCAGATATTATGGTATGGAGCCGTTCTACAACGTCAAGGAGAAAAGCGACCTGATTGGCCATCTGGTGGCCGGACTGGCGCCGCACACATCCGCCGGTGTTTTAGGAAGAATCGTCGGATTCACCAAAGCATTGGGCTGTTATGCTCATCCTTATTTCCATTCAGCAAAACGTAGAAACTGCGACAGTGACGAAGATGCAGTGATGCTGCTTTTGGATGCATTGATTAACTTTTCAAAGACATACCTGCCGAAT
>NZ_ONER01000057.1 GCF_900316895.1 uncultured Methanobrevibacter sp.
TATGATGGATATTGCGAGGAATGCGGATATCCCGACATCAATCAGGGCTGGCTGGGAGAGGAATATTAATTGAAATGTTATGACAATCCCTTTTGAGCCATATATTTTCCGGTCAAGCTCTTTTCACATTCAATGATATCATCCAAGCTTCCACTGGCCAATATTTCACCGGCAGCATAACTGTCATCAATCCCCATGTCAATTATATAGTCAGCATTGGCTATCAAATCCAAATCATGCTCGATTACGATGACCGTGGCGCCCCTGTCTATCAGATGGTCAAACACGTCAATCAGCACTTTAACATCAAGGGGATGAAGGCCTATTGTTGGCTCATCAAAGATGAAAACCGAATTTTTCTGTGACTTTCCAATTTCAGAGGCCAGTTTGAGCCGTTGCGCCTCACCACCGGAGAGGCTTGGAGTTGCTTCACCTAAAGTCAGATAGCCCAAACCCAAATCAGACAGCTTTTGCAATTTGCCGGTTACCTTTTCAAGACCGAACAACTCCTCCAATGCCTCGTCAATTGTTAAGGACATTATATCTGCAAGGGACAATCCATTGAATCTGGTCTTTTCAATATCCGGATTGTATCTTGAACCATCACAGTCCGGACATGTCATTTCAACATCGGGCAGAAACTGCACATCCATAGACACTGTGCCTGTTCCGTTGCATGTAGGACATCTTAGCTTTCCGGTGTTATATGAAAAATCGGCAGTCTTATACTCATCAGATAATTTTGAAAATTCCCTTCTCAGCTCATCCAGGACCTTTGAATATGTTGCAACAGTGCTTCTCACATTTTTTCCTATCGGAACGCTGTCAATCAGATCAATCTTTTTAATGCCTTCACAGTCAATGTCCCTGATGTCAACTGAAAGCTCATCACCATTTATCTGCGCCTTTATCCCAGGATAGAGAGCCTCCAAAAGAAGTGTTGTTTTTCCGCTTCCGGACACTCCGCTTACAGCCGTCAGCTTTCCTTTCGGTATCTTGACATCCATTCCCTTAACATTATGTATTTCATCAGTCTTAATCCTAATAGCCCCATTTTCAAAAATATCGCCTGTTTTATCCCTTATGACAATTTTTTCTGAGTTTGTCAAAAATGGTGCAATCTGTGAGGATGAATCGTTCATGATTTCATCCATGGAACCTTTTGCTATTATGTTTCCTCCGTCCGCTCCGGCAGCAGGACCCAATTCAATCATATAATCGGCAATGCTTAAAATCCGTGTGTCATGGTCAACTAAAATAATTGAATTTCCATCTTCCACCAATCTTTTGATGACATTTATCAGCCCGTCGACATTATTCGGGTGAAGGCCAATGGACGGTTCGTCAAGAACATACAATACACCTGTTGTGCGGCTTCTCAATGTCCTTGCTATCTGTACCCTCTGCAGTTCTCCGGTTGAGAGGGTGTTTGCAGACCTATCAAGTGAAATGTAGCTCAATCCCAAATCAAGCAATATTTTGGCATTGTCAAGAAATTCCTCGATTATCTCTTCGGCCATTTCCCGAACATCACCTGGCAGTTCACTTACAACATGCCTAACCCATACAACCAAATCATTTAAATTCATTTTACATGCTTCGTCAAGGCTGATTCCACCAAGCAAGGTTTCGCGAGCCTTATTGTTTAATCTGGTGCCTTCACAATCACTGCAGATGTTAGTGGTTAAAAATTTATTGATTTTTGTAAGTCCCTTTTCGGTTTTTGCATTTTTCAGGGCCTCCTCGATTGCACGATGGGCATTTCTATACTCCGCATTCAGCTCAAACAGCTTTCCGTTTTTGGATGGGATGTTGATGTACTTTTTAACCTGTGGGCCGTTGTAGACAATATCCTTTTCCTCATCGGTCAAATCACTGAATGGAACGTCAATGCGAACTCCAAGCTCACCTGCAACATGGTACATCCATGAAATGCCAAACTGATTCCAGGCAGCAACCGCACCTCCCTCCAGTGTTTTTGTCACGTCCGGCACCAGCATCGCTGAATCAATATCCCGAACAAAGCCTGTTCCGCTGCAAGTGGGACATGCTCCATCTGAATTGAAGGCATATTCTTCAGCACCCAAGCCGTAAAATTCCTCACCACATTCGGGACATATTATCGGCAGTTCACGAGCCACATTCAAAGTAGCTTCCTGCATATGGCCATTCGGACAGAAGTAATTTCCGCATCGGGAATACAATAATCTCAGGGAGTTCAAAAGTTCGGTTGAGGTTCCGAAAGTGGACCTTATGTTTGGAACGTTCGGCCTTTGATGCAGCGCCAAAGCTGCGGGAACGTACTGAATCAAATCAACCTGCGCCTTTTGTGACTGTGAAATCCTTCTTCGGGTATAGGTTGACAGGGCATCCAGATATCTGCGTGAACCCTCAGAGTACAATACCCCTAGTGCAAGCGATGATTTGCCGCTTCCCGAAACCCCGCTGATGGCTACAATCTTTCCAAGCGGGATGTCCACATCGATATTTTTAAGGTTGTGAACCCTTGCTCCTCGAATGATTATCATATCCCTGTACATGTTATACTATTTGAACATCAAAAGTAATATACATTTAATATCATAGTAACCTAAGTACAAACATGGAAAAAATCATCATCACTGAAAATTTAAATAACTAATATCGCAAAGAGTGTAAAAAAAACACCAAATATCGACATCAATTAAAAATCTTTTAATATATCAAATAATAAATATAAAATCATGGAAGAATATGGCCAATGGGATTCGACCCTAACGTTTATTTTCGCCATGATTGGCGTTGCAATCGGTCTTGGAAACATCTGGAGATTCAGCTATATCGTATACTCCAATGGAGGAGGGGCATTTTTCATCCCTTACTTTTTTGCAATAGCAATTATGGGAATTCCATTCCTGATACTTGAATATGGAATTGGATTTTCATTCAAAAGGTCGTTTACCGAGATTTTCAAGTCGATCAACCCCAAATTTGAATATATCTCATGGATACTCATTTTTTCAATTTCAATCGTGCTGATATATTATATGGTCATCATCAGCTGGGATCTGTTTTACCTGGTTAAAAGCTTCAGCTTCGGCTGGGGAAGCGATACTGCAGCATACTTCGTGCATAATGTTGGAGGCAGCGAAAATCTCTCCAAAATCGGCAATTTCTTCATTCCTGTAGGCATTGGAGTGATTGTTTCATGGTTCATATTATGGTTCATATCCCACAGAAGCATCGATAAGGGAATCGGACTTGCCTCAAAGATATTGATACCTGCAGTATTCATCATAATGGCCATCATTGTCATTTACGCATTGACACTGCCTGGAGCAAGTATCGGAATTGATGCGTTAATTAATCCGAATTGGAATCTCCTTTCAGACATTAACCTCTGGATTGTGGCATTCTCACAGATAATCTTCTCACTTGGAATTGGTGAAGCCCTGGCACTGACCTATGCAACTTACCTGTCGGACAACAAGGGGCTGACCGACAACGTATTCTTTGTTGTTGCATCAAACTCCAGCTTTGAGATTTTTACAGCATTCGGAGTCTTTTCAATCCTCGGATACATGTCAGCGACATCAGGAACACCTTTGGCACAATTAGTCAGCGAGGGCACAGGACTGATATTTGTCGTATTTCCAAAAATATTCAGTTTAATGGGAGTTGTAGGACGCATTTTAGCACCATTATTCTTTTTGGCAGTGTTGTTTGCAGGAATAAGTTCCGCCTTTGCATTTTTCGAACCGATAATAGGTTCAATCTCAGCAAAATCAAATATGAGCCGTAAAAAGCTGGTTACAATATTGAGCATCATAGGATGCTTATGCTCATTGGCATTTACATGTGGAATAAGCAGCTATCTTGTTGGAATCGTTGACGGATTTGTGAACAAATTCGGAATATTGCTTTTGATTGCAATCCAATGTGTAGTGTTCGGATGGTATTATGGTGCTGAAAAAATCGTTCCAGTATTAAATGAAAAGTCAAGAGTCAAGATTGGCACTATCTGGACAGCAATCATAAAATACATTCTGCCAATATTTTTGATAATAATATGGGTGATTGGAATATTTGACCTGTTCATGAACGTCAACCAATTTGAAATGATGGTCGATATTGGACTGATCGTCATAGTTCTGGCATTATCTACAATATTCTATAAACTGAAATCAAAAGAAAGTATAGTATAAAAAAATAGAAAAAAGAGATTATAATAACTCTTTTCTTAAATCAATAGTGTCCTTCAAGTCAGGACCTGTTGAAATGATGGTTACCGGAACGCCTGTTTCGGTTTCTATATTATCAATGAAAGCCTTGGTTTCGGCAGACAATTCACTGTAGTCCTGTACACGTGCACAGTCAAACAATCTGTCAACACAGGTTAATGCGATTTGGGTCGCACCGTTGATTCTGCAGGATTCCTTTGCAAGCTCCATGTCAAAGTGACCGATTCTTCTACGTCTTCCAGTTACAACACCGTATTCTTCAAGTCCTTTGCTTTCAGCTTCCTCCTGTGTCATTTCAGTTGGGAAAGGTCCTTCACCTACACGTGAAATGTATGCCTTGAATACATTGATGACTTCATCCACTTTAGTTGGTCCGACACCTACATCCGCTGCAAATGTTGAAGCGGTGGTGTCCTTACTGGTTACGTATGGGTATGATCCGTAGTAGAGGGATAATGCAAAGCCTTGTGACCCTTCAATGAATACATCTTCACCATCATCAATGGCTTCGTTGATTTCAAGGGATACGTCAGTTAGATAATCCTCAAGTTCGGGAGTGTCTTTTGCAAGACCGACTGTCCTCAATACACGGTCGGAATTTGCAGGTCCGCATCCAGAACCGGTACTTCCGATTTTTTTAGCCAAATGTTCTGACTTTTTATCCCTATCCATATGGTCTTCAGTGATTATTGCACATCTAGGGTCAACGCACATTCTTTCTTTAACATTATATTTTTTCAAGTCTTCGAATTCTTTAAATAATACGTCAGGGTTCACTAAAACTCCTGCACCAATCATGAGTTTTGCATCGGTGTGTACAAATCCTGAGGGGGTTAGTCTTAAACCATATTTTTCTCCATTGAATTCAACGGAGTGCCCTGCGTTAGGTCCAACACCTGCACGAGCGATAATGTCCGGTTTATCATTGTCACAAAGGTAAGTGATGCATTTTCCTTTACCTTCATCACCCCAGGCTCCACCAACTAAAATACTACAAGTCATTTAATAACTCCTTAAACATTAATAAGTAAGAAAATTTTATAAAATTTCCATAACACTAATATTATGTTAAATATATACTATTTATATAGTCTACAAACTCCATGTTATTTGCATGCACATTGAAAGACAATGCAGAGAACTGGAAAAAATCGAGGAAACAGGAGTCTATATTAATGGAAATCATGTTACTAAACATGATGGAAACTTGAAATTTTAGACTCCGAAGTTGGAACTGGATTTGGAATAATGTTCCTGTCAACTTCGAACATACCCTCACCTACCATAAAAAATGGGAGGAAAACAACTATGCGAATTGAAAGTACATACAGGAAGCTGGAAGACTTTGATGAAGTTAATATCTATGACATCACAGAAGAGGAACTTTACACACCTGCGCCTCAGGAATATGAGAGTTTCCATACTCCATTTGAAAAAACATTGAATCATCTCAGTAGCGACTTGGATATATTCGTGCCTATTGATGATGGTAATGATTACATTATCCACAGATTGGGCTTAAATTTTCTTATAAGTAAAAAAATTAAACAAAGTGAAATTGCAGGGCGTTTACTCAGTAAGGTATCGCCTGGTTTATATCAAGTTTTAAAAGAGCCTTTCAAAGAGGTTTATAAGACACATGAAACCAAATTCATGAGATTCAATTATCATTTTAACGAAAAACTGGCAAGATTTTCAAATGTTAAAGTAGTATATGAAGAAGGCAAATACGATGAAAAAGCTAATCTGATTGAATATTTCTCACAAACCGGAAGTTACTATAAAATTAATGACAGATACTCCTGGACACAGGGAGTATACAATATCCTTAACCGATCACGCGAACAGAATGACGAATACTACAACATCATCTTTGACAGGGTCATCCCTGAAGACAAGCCATTAATCAAAAAACTGTTGGATGAATTGGATCACGGAAGACTCAACTATGATACTATCATCAGAATAAAAACTGAGGAAGGTACATTGAAATATATCGAAGCCAACCTTTACTCAAAATTTGATGAAGAAGGAAATCTATTAAGCCGTTACGGATTATTTAAAGATGTAAGTACAGATTCAACCCGTAAAGTGACACGACCTGTTGATTTCTTACTTAAAGGATTTAAAAACAGCAAAAAATTAGCATTGCTCATTGACCCCTTAAGTATAAAACATTATGAGTTTTCAGGAGGATTCTATGACTTCATTGAAGAAGAACCGGAAACTTACCGCCATTCCACTTCAATAATTGAAAACATCGCAGAAAAAAGGGTTCGAAACAAAATTAAAGAAATAATGAACGGAGAAAAAGGCGAACTCATCGAAAAAGCAACCTATTACGTGCATGGCGATAAAAATAACAAAAAAATTGCTGAAATATATCTTGAAAGATTCGAATATGGTGAAACAAGCCACAGCATAGGTTTTATAACTGACATTACTGAAGAGAGTAAGAAACAGCAGGAACTAATAGAATCTTACGAACATCAATCAATTCTGATTAAGGAGGTCCACCATAGGGTCAAAAACAACCTGCAAGTTCTTAACAGTTTCTTGAACCTGGAAAAAAGAGCTTATAAGGACCAGCCAGGGATAATTATTGACCATATGCAATCAAGACTGTCTTCACTAGCTATTCTTCACGAAAAAACATATAATACAAGTGATTTCAAAAATATTAACTTAAAAGAATACATTGTTGACCAGGACAGTCAATTAAGAAGTTTGATTGGCATGAGAGATGGAATTGAATTTGAATCTGAAGTTGATGAAGACTTGAACCTGACTATTGAAGTGATTACGCCTTTATTATTGGTTATTGATGAACTGACCATGAATGCAATCAAGCATGCATTCCCAGATAAAAGCGTCCCTAACAAAAAGATAATCAAGAAGATAACTAGATTAGATGATAACACTGCTCAATTGATTCATAAGGACAATGGGGTCGGAATTGCAGACCCAAGTTCCATAACCAAAAACCTTGGATGTGAAATTATTAAAAATCTCACAAAACAGCTTGACGGAAAAATCGAATTATTCCAGAAAGATAATGGAGTTGGATACAGATTAACATTCCCTATTTCCATGGAACACACAATTGAATGATGATTGAGGTAATCAAAAGCATTAAAACTAATAATTAACTAAAAAAACAACATAAAAACAGAAATGTTAAAGGGAGAGAGTATATATGAATGAAAGAATATTAGTAGTGGAAGATGAAGCTATTACCGCATTAGACTTAAAATATAGTCTAGAGGAAATAGGCTATGAGGTAATTGATACAGTGGATACTGGACAAGATGCGATTGATATCGCTGAAAAGAAAAGACCAGATGTTGTTTTAATGGACATCAAATTAAAAGGAGACATGGAAGGATTTGAAGCGGCAGAAGTAATATCTCAATGGAACATACCTATCATCTATTTAACCGCAAACACAGATATCGATACATTTGAGCAATCTAAGGTCAAAGGAGTATATGGATTCGTTTCAAAACCATACGACCTTAACAAATTAAACGAAACCCTCAAAGATACTTTCGAGAAAGTAAAATCAGAAAAAATAACTGATGTATGAGGTTTTACAGGAATTCTTGCCATATCCTGAAAGGCCCATTCCTTATCGAAGTGATAAGGTAAACATCCCTATCAACAATTTCAATAGCTAAACACATATATGGAATCGTTTCAGATTAGCTTTAGATTGAAACAATGATTGATAAGTTCAATAGCTGTAAAAAAAAAGTTATTTAAAATATCTATCAAATCAATATTTTCAATAGATATTGCAAAAACATATGAAATTATTTTTTAGTATATGCCAACGGATGATATGATGCATCATCAAGCCTTTCGAATGGAGTGAAGAAATCCATCTGGTTTCCTCCAACCACAATTGCAACATCCTTTGTTTCAACCATCATGAAAAAGTCATTGCGAATATTGTGAATGCTGAAATCCTCAACACATGAAATTGATTTTTCACTTTTAAAGTTATAGAAAAACGTATTTAGATATTCAAAGTCAATGAATTTGACTTCCTTAACGTCAAAAGATACATCTTCACTAAGCAATTGGTTTTTATAATCATATTTTGATAAAAAATCAACATCCCAAATGTTATTGTAAAAAACGGATAAAAATGAATCTTCAGCAAAACGAACGGTCAAGGACATATCCTCATTTGATTTGGGATTTCCAAGTTCAATATCCTTAAATCCAACATATATTGAATCTTGAGAGATTTCTATTGAAGTCCATTTACCTGAATTAATTATAACATCACGAATCAATTTTAAAGATCTTGTATTCATTCTAACACCTGGTTTTTAACAAAAACATCATATGCCCCTTCGATTTCATATTCCTTTTCATCATCATATGATTTATCCCACTTAAAAGGATTAATCTCAATTTGGTTGTTAACAGTTTCATCCCAATTAATAGTGAAATTTTCATCTTTTAAATATTTGGATACAACTTTTCCTATCTCCAATGCATTATTTTCATCGTTTTCAAAGTCTCCAAAGGTAATTTTCAGATACCCATCGAAAACAGCATATTCCACATCTTCAAATGTGTAAAAGCAAAAGCCTCGAGGATCAAACTTGTTATTTAACAGATGAACCTGCAATTCAAACGCATCAGCCACACCTTCCTTGAGGTCATAGCCGCAATTGTGAATGGCAACAATGCCTTCCTGTGCAATCCTTGCAAATGCATTTTCAAGCCTTGAAAAGTTTTCGTTAGCAGAATCACTCAAAGAAATATTGAGATCGGAAAAATCAATTTCTTCATCGATAAATTGCTCTTCCAATATCTCTATGATTTCATCAACACTGAAAAACCCTGATTTAGCAAGCAAATCTACGATATATTCAATTTCTTCAGCCAAATCAGAATCCATATCCTCACCTTTCATCATCACCAAATATTAAAAGACGAGTTACATTTCCTCTTTCAGTATATCCTGCCATTACACGTGCTTCACCGATTTTCGCAAGTGCAAAATCATCATGTGGCTTAAATCCATAGCCTTTAAGTTTAGTATATGATTCAAAAGCGATTTTTGGATAAATATTGAAATTCTTTTGGAAAGTGTAAAATGTATCCCTGAATTTTTTGGCAGAATCGTTTTCCTTGATTAAATCAGATTTGATGCCTACAAAAATATCCAAACCATCTTCTGAAACTGCATAATAAGCATCCATTGCTAAAATGGAACTTGCAGTCATTGCTAAAGTATGACAATCATCATAGGTAGCATTCAATAAAGGAGTAGTGAATTCAGGAATGTCAAACTCCTCTCCAATGGATTTGATTTGTAAAGCGGATTTTATTAGATTCTCACCAAATATATCCTCATTATCCCATGCCCATGACCATTGTTTGGAATCTTGCATGAAAAATCCAAAAATTTGGACTTGAAAAGTAACATCTCCAAAGGTAAGCTGTCCTTTTTCAATATCCAAATCTCCAGCTTCTTCACCTATTAATTCTGATAGATTTTCTTGTTTATCAAGTGCCAACGCACCATATTTAGATAAAAGTACTTTAAATGAATCTCCTTCTTCAATTGTAACAGGTTTTTCTATTATCTTCAATTATAACACCTAAAATTCTAATTTTGAAATTCTATCCATAGCTTCGATAGTGTTTTCTAAAGTATTGAATGCAGTGAGTCTTAAATAGCCTTCACCACTTGGACCAAATCCAGAACCTGGAGTTCCAATAACATTTGCCTCATTTAACAAAATGTCAAAGAAATCCCATGAATCCATATTGTTTGGAGTTTTAACCCAAATGTATGGAGAGCTTACACCACCATAGACTTCAAGGCCAATATCAGTTAAGCTTTCGCGAATTATTTTAGCGTTTTCCATATAATACTCAATCACTTCTTTAATTTGTTTTTGACCTTCTTCAGAGTAAGTTGCTTCAGCCGCTCTTTGAACAGGATATGATGCACCGTTAAACTTGGTGGTCTGTCTTCTATTCCATAAAGGATTGATTTCCACTTCTTCACCATCAGCAGTATATCCTTTTAGTTCCTTAGGAACAACAGTGTATGCACAACGGGTTCCGGTAAATCCTGCAGTTTTTGAAAAGCTTCTGAATTCAATTGCAACCTCTTTTGCACCTTCAATTTCATAAATACTATGAGGCACATCATCTTCACTGATGAATGCTTCGTAAGCGGAATCGAATAGGATGATTGATTTGTTCTCTTTTGCATAATCAACAAATACTTTTAATTGATCTTTGGTTAATGTGGTACCGGTAGGATTATTTGGGAAACATAAATAAATTATGTCAACAGGTTCTTCAGGCAATTCCGGAATGAATCCGTTTTCGGCATTGGCTTTAAGATAAGTCAAACCTTCGTACATGCCATCGTCGCCCATTTCACCAGTTCTTCCGGCCATCACATTAGTGTCAACATAAACAGTGTATACTGGGTCGGTTACTGCAATCTTATTGTCAATGCCAAAGATTTCCTGAATGTTACCAGTATCACATTTAGCTCCATCGCTAATGAACACTTCTGAGGTATCCAGTGAAATGCCATATTTTTCATAATCATTCTTAATAATGGCTTCAGCTAAAAATCCGTAACCTTGTTCCGGACCGTATCCCATGAAGGTTTCGCCGTCAGCCATTTCATCTACCGCATTTCTGAATGCATCTACAACTGCTGGGACTAATGGTTTTGTAACATCTCCGATACCCATTTTAATTACATTTGCATCGGGATTATTTTTTATAAATTCTTGTTCTCTTCTAGCCACCTCAACGAAAAGATAGCTGCTTTTTAATTTAAGATAGTTTTCATTAATTTTAACAACCATGATTAATCCTCAAAAATATTAATCTAATTTATATTAGATTTTTGAAATATATAAAATGAATGATTAGAAAAATTTAGAGTTTAAATGTGAAAGAAAAATTGAAATAAGAACATCCATTAACCAATCAAAAATACTATTTTATTAAAAAAGTATTTTGAACAAAAACATGGGATTATGAAAATATTTAAATTAATGAATATAACATATATTATATATAGACTAAATAAGGGTTGGGAAATATGAATATAATAACTATTTTAATTTGGATAACTATTGCAATAATCGCCGCAATAGCTATCATAGTCGTTAAACTACATTATAGAGGCGATGAATTAGAGCATGAAGAAGGATCAATACTGCCAAGCGGCAAAGGCATAAATGATATATTAAGCATTGGAAAAAACAGTAATCATGCAAAAGAAAATAATTCTTCAAAGAATGCTCCTCGTAGTTTATCTCCAAATACTCCTAAAGAAAATCACCGAAACTTATTTAGCAAAAGTACTGAAGCAAAAAGCAATGATGATTCATACATTGTTCCTGAAGTTGAAACAGACAATGTAACAAGTTATGAATACGAATCTCAAAATCAGGTACTTATTAATTATGATAATAATGTTAAAAAATTTCAAGAACCAATTAAAGAAAGCCAGATGGATATTATGACTCAAAATAACAAGGATACAAGTGAATTGAAAGATTTATTTACAATTGATGAATTGATTAAGGAATCTAAAAGGAAAGACAGTGAAAGGGAAAAAGAATCACAAACAATTAGAAAAGATGAGGAAGATGAAGAATTGAAAGAAATCAAGGAAAGCATCAAAAACAAAACACCAGAACCTCTAATCGAAGAAGTAATCGCCGAAGAAGAAGAAATTGTTGAAAATAAAACACAGGAACCTCTAATCGAAGAAGTAATCTCCGAAGATGAAGACGAAAGAGACACAGAGGAAACTGTTGAAAGTGAAACACCTTCCCTCGCTTCACAAAAAGATATTGATGAAGCAATAACCACCGCATCACAGGAAAGTGAAAAAGAAGTGGAAAGCATTTCCGAAGACGACAATATTACTGATACTTTGTTAAAACAAGAAGAAATAACAGAACCTGCTTTAAAAACCCCAAGTAAAGTTGAAAAAACTGAAGAAGATACAATGGACTTGGATTATAGAAAAGATTTGGATAAGGTCAAAAATAAGATTACCGGTTCCAAACTATTTAAAGAGGTCAAAGACAAATTGAATGTTGAACCGGAAGGAATTCCACTGCCTAAAAATGACAACCTCGACGAGGAATTCATCAGAAACGTGAATGAATATGATGAATACGAACCGATCATCAACGAAACATATATGGACATTGATGACGGTACATATGAAGATTATCATGACCAAAAATTAAGACAAGAAAATACCAAACGTGTCTTTAAAATGGCTCAAAATTCACCTGAAGTTGAATCTTCCCAACCAACAGTAGGTGAAATAAAAAGCAAGCCTTCAAGAGACAATGTGAAAATCAGCATAAACAACAATGAAGTCGTGCTTAAAAAAGGAGATGAAATCATCTACAACCATGACGGCGAGACATATTCCAGCCAAGTTTATGCAATAAACGGTGATGATATCTCTGTGAGGTACAGAGGTAAAAACATTAAAATTAAAACAAGCGATGTTAAAAAGATATATTAAATATATCTTTTTTCACACTATTTTTCTTCATGATTTATTCTATACTGTCCGTTTTCAACTATATATTTCGGTACACTAATTTTTAAGGAACGGATAATGTTTAAATAGAAATCGTCCAGTTCCCTGTCAGCATAAGGATATGTGAATTCAAAGACATAGAGATTATCGTCTTCAACATACATGAATTCGTTTCTGCGAATCTCCTTTTCACCATCGGAAAATGATGAGACAATCATATAATAAAGATTGTCATTGATGAGAATAAAATCAGAAGCGACAAGATCAACCCTGTCGTTGCTTTCCAAATTCTTTTCGATGCCGTCCATTATTTCAGGAAGCCCAGATAATGTAGGGGTTGTCAGAAACTTGATGGACATTGGAATTTTAGTGTTTACCAGATATAATTCTGTAAACTCATCCTTTGGAGGAATCTGGTCAAAATCTTCAGGCATTAGAAGTGTTGAAAATCCATTTGTAAACATTGTCATGCAAATCACCTATTTGTGTGCAAAGTAGAAAATCAACTCATCATCGGCAATTTCATCAAGCCTTGCAAATCCTACCCTTTCAAACTGCACTATGTCTCCAACTTCCAGATTTTTAAGTGCACCTTCACCAATACCTGTTTTGATTGATGCATCATCCATGACAATTTTGACATTGACATTGTCCTCAAGAGGAACCCATTGGATGATTCTGGCCTTAACTGCCCTTGCATCTTCAAAGGAAGTTGAATGATAAGTGATCTCTTCACCATTGATATCGACATTGACCGCATCCATCAGCCTGAACATTCCGTCCTTGATGTCAGATTGTGCAAGATAAACCTCACCGTCAAACGGCAGAACCCTGTTGCCTCTGTCCATATGGTCTGCATGCAACGGCCTTTCAATGTCAACCCTGCCCTCGGTGTAGCCTTCAACTGTTATTTTTTGAGGGTTTTCGCAGAAGAAATACCTGTTTGCAATTGGTTCCAAAAAGTTACGGTTTTGGCCGTATATTTTCTTCCAGCTGATTGCAGAGTCGGCCATCTTGACACCAATCTCAATGATTAGGTCATAGATGGTTTTGGCCTGAATTCCTCTTCTTGCAATTGCTCTCAGGGTACCGAGTCTTGGGTCATCCCATCCGCTGTAGGTGCCGTCTTCAATGCCTTCCTTGGCCTTTGAGGTACTGAGCGCAATATCTTCCATCTTCAATCTGCCGTAATGGATGTATTCAGGAACATCCCAACCCATATGGTCATAAAGGTATTTTTGCTTTTCGGTATTTGCCAGGTGGTCCTTTCCCCTGAGCACATGAGTGAGTCCCATCAAATGATCGTCAACGGATACTGAAAAGTTCATCATAGGATAGATTCTGTATTTGGTGCCTAAACGAGGATGTTCTGCATCTTCCAATCTCATTGCAACCCAGTCACGGATCGCAGGATTTTTATGATTGATGTCTGTTTTGACTCTCAATACTGCTTCACCGGCCTGCATTGTGTCGAATTTTTCCCATAACTCCAAATTCTCTTCAACGGAGTTGTCTCTGCATGGGCAAGGCTTGCAGTTATCCTTAAGCTCCTTGAATGTTGCACCGTCACAGGTACACATGTAGGCAGCACCCTTTTCAATCAGTTGGCGGGCAATGTCATAATAAATCTCGAATCTGTCAGACTGATAGATTATTTCATCAGCCTTGACTCCCAGCCATTCCAGGTCTTCAGGAATCATTTCGTAAGCAGGTTCGTAGACCCTTTTCGGATCGGTATCCTCAATCCTTAAGATTAGCTTACCGTTGTGCCTTTTTACATATTCAGCATTTGGAACTGCAGCACGGGAATGTCCAATATGCAAAGGCCCGCTTGGATTAGGAGCGAATCTTAAAACAATGTTTTCATGTGTTCCCGGAAGCTCCTGTAATCCAGTTTCCTTTGCTTTAGGCTTTTTGGTTTCTACTTCCACGCCCAATTTTTCCATTTCACTTGCTTGCTCTTCAGGAGATAATGCATTTACCTGTGCCACAATCTTACCGGACATTGGGCCGATTTCTTTTGCCCTGCTTCTAAGTTCAGGTTCATTTGACATGATTGAACCCATTACGGCCCCAGGATTTGCAGATCCCTTATGTTTAGCCGCATTGAGTAAAGCATGCTTGTAGATAATCTTTTCTAAATCATTCATTTAATCATCACAATTTTAATAATTTTATTTAAAAATAAGTATTATTATTTATCTAATTGAATATATATAAACATTAAGAAAAGATAGAGGCATGCTAAAATGAGGCTTGGAAAAACTAATCTTGATGTAAATAAAAATGGATTTGGGGCTCTGCCAATCCAGAGATGCACAATGGAGGAGTCAATAGAAATCCTGCAAACAGCATATCAAAATGGAATAAATTTTTACGATACCGCACATTTCTATACTGACAGCGAAGAAAAGATAGGGCATGCTTTAAGTGATGTTCGTGAAAACATTTTCCTTGCAAGTAAAAGCGGTGCTGAAACTGTTGAGGATTTTTGGAGCGATTTGGAGACTTCTTTAAAAAGTATGAAAACCGATTATCTTGATTTGCATCAATTCCACAACATTTCATTTTGCCCAAAGGAAGATGATGACTTATATAAAGCCATGCTTGAAGCAAAAGACAACGGCATGATAAAACACATTGGAATAACAA
Source organism: uncultured Methanobrevibacter sp. (assembly GCF_900316895.1). Taxonomy (GTDB): domain Archaea; phylum Methanobacteriota; class Methanobacteria; order Methanobacteriales; family Methanobacteriaceae; genus Methanocatella. The sequence continues at coordinate 15,439 of NZ_ONER01000057.1, forward strand.
CACATAAGATTACTTTTGCTCATGAAGCTCTTGACAGCGGATTATATGAAACATTACAATATCCATTTTCCTATTTGAGCGGTAAAGATGAACTGGAACTGGTTGAAAAATGCAGGCAACTGGATGTGGGTTTCATTGCAATGAAGGCAATGGGCGGAGGATTGATTAAAAATTCCAAAGCAAGTTACGCTTACATTAACCAATTTGACAATGTATTGCCTATTTGGGGAATTCAAAAGCTTTCAGAACTTGAGGAATTCCTGTCTTATGATGAACATACCGTTCTGGACGATGATTTAAGGGCAATCATAGAAAATGACAAGAAAGAACTTGGTGAGAACTTCTGCAGAGGCTGCGGTTACTGCATGCCTTGCCCAGAAGAGATAAACATCAGCCTATGTGCAAGGATGTCATTATGGATCAGGCGTTTCCCGACAGAGCCTAACATGGATGAGAGAACTCAGGAAATAATGAAAAAGACCCTGGATTGCGTCGAATGCTATGAATGTGTCGACAAATGCCCATATGAACTGGACATTCCTGAATTACTGAAGGAAAATTATGAAGACTATCAAAACGTCCTGACCGGAAGAACAAAGATAATATGAAACTGATACATACCAACGAGAAGGATGAGCGATTCCTGAATCTTGTTGAAGAGCTGGATTACGGATACTACCAGCGTATCGGTGACGAATTGGAAAAATACAAACAATATAATGAATTTAAAGATCCTCATTTCGTAATCCTGATGCTGGACAGTGATGAGGCAATTGCCTGTGCAAGCTACAGGAAATTCGATGATGAAAGCGTTGAATTCAAAAGGGTATACGTAAAAAAGGAATATCGAAAAAGAGGGATTGCATATAGGTTAATCAGGGAACTGGAAAAGGACGTGATTGAAAAAGGATTCGAACATTCCTATATCGTGACCGGAAACAACAATCATGCCGCAATCAGATTATACGAAAAGTTAGATTACTTCAAGACAGACAAATTCGGGCAATTCAAAGATGATGAAACGGTTCTCTGCATGAAAAAAGATTTTTGGTGAAAATATGAAGCAATGTATAGAAAATCCAAATGACCTCGACTGGACAGGATTCTGGGCTGAAAAGCTTGAAAACAAAAAGGATAAGGATTGGGACAAGGCAGCTCCCGGATTCTATAAGAGAACCCGCAATGACGATTATCAGGATGCATTATTTGACAAACTGATTTTAGATGAGAATGACACGGTTTTGGATGTCGGCTGCGGCGAGGGCTCAGTCACTATACCAATAGCCAAAAGGGTTAAAAAGGTAATCGGCATTGATTCATCTCCTAAAATGCTTGAATATCTGGAAAAAAGAGCAGAAGACAACAGCGTTTCAAATATTGAAACAATTCTGAAACCTATTGAAGAGATTGCATATGATGAAATCGGGGATGTTGATGTTGTTGTCTGTTCAAGGTCACTGAATGGAATAATTCCGATTGAGGAAGTTTTAAGCGAACTAGATAAAATTGCAAATAAATATGTTTTTATAACAATTTTCGGACCTGAAAACAAGAAAATCGAAAAGGACTTTGATAAGGAACTTGGAATCAAGACAGAGGATTTTCCTGACTACAATTACTTCTTCAACATACTGTTCAATATGGGAATCTATGCAAATGTCGAAAGGTTTGACCTGAACAATTATCGCCAATATGACAGCATTGACGAAGCCATTGACAACGGCAAATTCCGACTTGATTTATATTCCGATG
>NZ_ONER01000082.1 GCF_900316895.1 uncultured Methanobrevibacter sp.
TGGCCTGTTCCTCCGCATGTTGAACATGTTTCCGGATCAGAGCCCGGCTTTGATTTGGAACCGTGGCAAGTTGGACATAATTCGCTTCTTGTAATCTTGATTTCCTTTTCACAGCCTTGGAATGCCTCTTCGAGTGTAATAGGAACTTCTGTATAAATGTCTGAACCTCTTTGAGGGCCAGTTCTGCCTCTTCCTCTGGATCGGGCGCTTCCTCCACCGAAGAACATGTCGAATATGTTTCCGATGTCGAATCCCTGGAAAATGTCGTCGAAGTTCACGTTTTGATAGAAATCTTCAGCTGTAAATCCATCCATTCCCGCATGACCGTACTGGTCATACCTTTGACGTTTTTCATCATCAGACAAGACAGCGTAAGCTTCACTTACTTCCTTAAACTTATCTTCTGCATCAGGTTCATCACAAACGTCTGGATGGTATTGTCTGGCTAGTTTACGATAAGCTTTTTTGATTGTTTTCTCATCGGCGTTTTTGTCCACGCCTAAAACTTCATAATAATCTCGCTTGTCTGCCATTTGTTCACCTTAAAAAAATAATAAATAGAATAAATAATAGTTTTATTTTAATTGTTAGTTTAACTATTTTTTTGATTCTGATTCTGATTTTGTCTTAACCTAACAATCCAATAAAACTGTATTATTTAATCTAATCGTCTTTTACTTCATAGTCTGCATCTATTGTGTCATCATCGCTGTTGTCGCCAGCACCTGCATTAGGGTCAGCTCCTGCTTGTTGTTGAGCTTGTGCTTCTGCCTGTGCTTGTTGGTAGATTTTAGCACCAATTTCTTGAATTACGTTGGATAATTCATCAGACTTTGCTTTAATGGCATCAACGTCATCGCCAGCTATAAGTTCTCTTAATTCAGCTACAAGTCCTTCGACTTTAGTCTTTTCATCTTCAGATACTTGATCTTTGAGTTCATCTAAGGTTTTTTCTGAAGTGTAAATTAATGAGTCTGCATTGTTTCTGATTTCGATTTCTTCTTGTCTTTTTTGTTCCTTACCGGTTCCTTTATCTTTAGCGGTTACATTGATAATACCGTTTGCGTCAATATCGAAGGTTACTTCAATTTGTGGAACGCCTCTTGGTGCAGGTGGGATTCCTACAAGTTGGAAACGTCCAAGTGAAGTGTTGTCTGCTGCCATTTTCCTTTCACCTTGAAGTACGTTGATGTCTACTGAAGGCTGATTGTCGGCAGCTGTGGAGAATACTTGGCTTTTCTTGGTAGGGATGGTGGTGTTTCTTTCGATTAAAGTGGTTGAAACTCCACCTAAGGTTTCGATACCTAAGGATAATGGGGTAACGTCTAAAAGAACGATGTCTTTAATTTCACCGGCCAATACTCCTCCTTGAATAGCAGCACCCATGGATACACATTCCATTGGGTCGATACCACGTTCAACTGGTTTTCCTATGAATTTTTCTACGAATTTCTGTACGATTGGCATTCTGGTAGGTCCACCGACTAAAATGATTTTGTCAATTTCTGATTTGCTCATTTTAGCGTCATCTAATGCTTGTTGCATTGGTTTGCCTGATTTTTCGACAATTGAATCGACGAGCTCTTCTAATTTTGCTCTTGTAAGTGAAATGATTAAGTTTTTAGGGGTTCCGTCAGTTCCCATTGCAATGAACGGTAAGTTTACTTCGGTAGTTGTGGTGGTGGACAATTCGATTTTTGCTTTTTCAGCAGCTTCTCTTAACCTTTGTACTGCTTGGTCATTATCCATCAGGTCAACGCCTTCTTGAGCTTTGAACTCATCAGCTAAGTATTTGATTAATACGTTATCCATATCGGTACCACCGAGTTGGGTGTCTCCGCTGGTGGATCTTACTTCAAATACTCCTCCACCGAATTCCATATGTCGTCTTCTTCAGCTTTGTCGAGACCGTATGCGAGGCTTGCTGCAGTTGGTTCGTTTACAAGTCTTACAACGTCTAATCCTGCAATGGTTCCTGCGTCTTTTGTTGCGGTCCTTTGATTGTCGTCAAAGTATGCAGGTACGGTAATTACGGCTTTTTGGATAGGTTCTCCGAGGAAGGTTTCTGCATCTTTTTTGATTTTTTGCAAGATGAATGCGGAAATTTCTTGTGGAGAGTACTGTTTTCCGTTAACGGTAACTTTGTGGTCGGTACCCATGCTTCTTTTGATTGCTGAGATGGTGTTTTCAGGGTTTGTTACTGCTTGTCTTCTTGCTGGTTCACCGACTAGCATTTGACCGTCTTCGGTAAATGCTACGTAACTTGGGAATGATTTACCGTATTGGCTTGCACCTTCTGCGGAAGGGATTGTGGTTGGTTTACCTCCTACAAGCACAGATGCAGCTGAGTTACTTGTACCTAAATCAATTCCAATAATTTTTTCTTTTTTAGTATCAGACATAATTATCACCTTATTTTTTTTAATAGATTATTTAATAAACGTTATTTTTTACAAACTATAACTTTTGAGTATTTGAGGACTTTGTCCTTGTACATGTATCCTTTCATCAACTCTTCAATAATGTATCCGTTTTCGACATCCGGGGAGTCCTGAACCATTAGTGCTTCATGTTTGTTCAAATCGAACTTTTCTCCTTTTGCCGGAATTTCGCTTACTCCTTCTTTTGCTAGCACATCACTAAACTTATTGTAGATTAATTCAATACCTTTTCTTAAGTCTTCATCGTTTTCTGTTTCCAAAGCTCTACCGAAGTCTTCATAACAGTCTAGGAAATCTTTTATAACATTTTCATTAGCGAATTTTACTAGCTCCTGATTTCTCTTGTCAGTTATCTTTTTGAAATTTTCGAAATCAGCTTGAAGTCTTTGTGATAGTGAGATGTATTCCTGGGTTTCACTTTCGGATTTTTCAAGATCTTTTTGAAGCTTTTCAATCTCCTGATTTTTTTCTTCAAGAAGAGCTTCATATTTCTCTTCCAAATCTTGAGTTTCTACTTCAGTTTCGCTTTTATTTTCATCAGTCATAGTTACACCTTTTTTAGGTTATTTGAAAAACCTATGTAATAACTCTATACCGAGAATTTTTCTTTTTGCTCTTTAATATTCAGTTTTGGGGAATTTATGGACATATAGGAAAATGGTTCATCATTTAAGAGTTATTACTTTAAGTTTTTCTGAACCAAATATTAAAGTAACAAAAAGTTATCTTTCTCTTACATTATTATAGTAACAAAAAGTTATATAAAGGTTTCGATACATAAGGTATAAACATGACTAATACAAACGACATTGAGAAAAACGAAAAACCTCGCAGAAATGCCAATCAACCTCAAGGTCACATTGAATTAAGAACCAACTACAATGGACCTTCAGATGACATTGATGTGGAGGATATCCTTGATGTAATGGGTTGTAAGACTAGAAGAGACATTATAAATCTTTTAAGGGAAGAACCTATGTTTGTAAGTGAAATTTCCAATGAACTTGACATTGGACAGAAAGCCATTATCGCACACTTGCGTGCAATGGAAGATATAGGTATCCTAAATTCTTCTTATAAAAAGATTTTAAGAGGCCGTCCGCGTAAATACTACGATTTGCAGAACGAAGTTAACATACACATTACAATCAACAGAAATAACTTCGATGTGCAGTTTACAGACGACATGCTCAATACATTGCAACTGCCATCAGGAGACGAATGGTCCAAACTATTGGATATCGAAAAGAGAATCGACGATGGACAACTCGAAGCAATCGATGAGTTGAGAAATCAAATCAGATTATATGGTAACCTTTTGGAAAGAGCGGAATATATCCTTGAAAGGACCATGAAAAATAGATAGTTTGTTTGAATTTATTTTCAAACACTTTTTTTACTTTTTTTTGCTACAATGCTTTGACCTAGTGAAACGGATCCGTCTCCGGCACAGGTGTTAAGGTGCTGTATGAAGTTATAGCCATTTCCTTCAACATAATTCTTGACGCAATCGGTTATGGCTTCGTTATAAAACACTCCTCCAGTTGCACCAATATCCTGAATTTTCTTTTTATCAGCGGATTTCAGTGCAAGTTCACTTAGACCGCTTGCGACTGCAATCTGTCCTGCCGCAGCAACATCTGCTTTTTTCTCGCCTTTTTGATATAATCTGACAACTTCACGAAGGATTTCAGTGGTGTTCAGCTGATTGCCTTCTATAACTGCAGGAATTTCCAGCTCTTTTGTCGAATAATATGCTGCGGATTCAAGCTTCATTGAGCATTCCCCTTCATAGGTACGCTCATGGCAGATTTCAAGAGCAACCGCCATTGAGTCAAGAACCCTGCCTGTACTTGTGGTGATTCCAACGTTTATGCCTGCATCAATCTGCTTTTTGATATTTCTGATTTCAATTTCTCCATATTTGAAGTAGTCAATATAGTTTCCAATCAATTCGTCATCCTTCAGGATGCTTGCAAGCATTCTAGCAGGATATCTTGTTGCAACATCTCCTCCAGGCATCAGTTGAGGCTCAAGATGCGCCATCCTTTCGAATGAATTGATATCTGTATATAGGATTTCTCCGCCCCAGCTTGTTCCGTCGCTGCCGTAACCTACACCGTCGGCTGAAATGCTGATTAGCTCTTCGATTCCATGGTCATTTGCAAGTGCCACTGTGTGCGCATGATGGTGCTGCACAGGCAGGACTTCCGCATCATACTTTTCCGCCAGCTCATGTGCCAGGCGTGTTGTAAAGAAATGGGGATGCATGTCACAGGCAATGACATCAAACTCATTGATTTTTGTAATCCTTTCCATGTTTTCAATGGCATTCCTTAAAAACATCAGTGTTTTCGGCTTGTTGGTATTTCCGATATGCTGTGAAGGGTATACTCTGTCCCCTTTCGCTATCGAGAATGTCACGTCAAGCTCGGGACCTACCGCCAATACGTTTAGGTCATTGACATCATAATTTATTGTATAAGGTTCTGGGGTGTATCCACGTGAACGCCTTATGAATGAAAGTTCGTTGTTTCTGAATCTGATAACCGAATCGTCGCATCTGTTCAGTATTCGGCGGTTGTGAACTAGGGAATAATCATTGACTCCGCCGATGATTTCATCGTTTTCAATCATCATCGGCTCGCCGGGAATGTTGGCGGATGTCATGACGTAGGTGTCAATGTCGCTTTCATCAAATAATAAATAGTGCATCGGTGAGTATGGAAGCATGACTCCAATGTTGTGAAGGCCGGGGGATAGGCTTTCGGGGAATCTGTAATTGTCATTTTTCTTTAGGATAACAATCGGCCTTTTGTTTGAGGTTATTGTCTCGATTTCCCTTTCGCTTAAAAGCGCATATTTTTCAAGGCTTTCCAAATCCCTGCACATTACCGCAAATGCCTGGTTCGGTCTGTTAAGTCTTGATCTCAGTTCCTTGATTGCGCTGTCGTTGTATGCATCAACAACAAGGTGTGTTCCGCCGATTCCCTTGATTGCCAGGATTTCTCCATCCTTCAGGATTTCAGCACCTTTTTTTATCGGATTTTCCACATCCAGTTTCACATTTCCTTCATATATCTCCATTTGTGGTCCGCAGTCGCCACAGCAGATTGCCTCTCCGTGATATCGCCTGTCCAATGGCTGCTTGTATTCAACAAGGCAGTCTTCACATAATGGGAAATCATCCATTGAGGTTCTCACACGGTCATATGGGACGCTTTCAATGACTGTAAATCTTGGTCCGCAATCGGTGCATGCATTGAACGGATATTTGTAACGCCTGTCTTGAGGGTTTCTGATTTCCTCAAGGCATTTGTCACAGATTGCTATGTCCGGTGGGATTACGCTGACTCCGGAATATGTATCTCCGCTTTCAATGATTTCAAAATCAGAATAATTTTTGGCTTCGATTTCACTGACTTCCATTGAATCAATTTTTGCAATTGGTGGCAGTTCTTCAGGTAGTCTTTCAACAAAATCGGAGGTTTTATCTCCCTCAATAATAATCTCAACTACATTTCCAAGGTTCCTTACATATCCTTTGAGGTCTAAATCTGTCGCTAGCCTATATACATATGGCCTGAATCCTACGCCTTGGACAATTCCTTGTGTTAAAATCATTAAAGCCTTCATTAAATTATAATATTGTAAGTTAAATTTTATATAATTTTATCCTATATATTATATTATGAAAGATATTCTTGAAAGATTGCTAAGTGGGGAACTTAATGTAGATGAAGCGGAAAGACTTCTCAAGGCCAATAACATATTGGAGTTTGACGACATTGCCAAATTTGACATTAAGCGCAGTGAAAGAACAGGTTTTCCAGAAGCGGTATTTTCACCAAGCAAAGACTATGAGGATTTAATCACAATCATTAGAAATTATCTTGAAAGAAGCAGTCAGGATTTGATAATTACAAAATTGTCTCATGAACGATACGAAAGAATCACTGAAGATTTAGGCAGGAATTCATACATTTTCGACTATAACAGAAGAGCCCAAATTTTGATTATACGAAAAGAAATAATTGAAAAGGATCCAATCGCCAAAATAGGAATAATAACTGCTGGCACTTCTGACATAAATATTGCAGAGGAAGCTCGCGTTATTGTGGAGGAAGGGGGATGTGAAGCGATAACCTCCTATGACATTGGGGTTGCCGGAATTCACAGATTGTTTCCTCAAATCGCCCATATGGTAAACGAGGGAGTCAGGGCATTCATAGTTTGTGCAGGAATGGAAGGGGCACTTCCATCAGTTGTTGCGGGTCTTGTTGACGTGCCGGTAATTGCAGTTCCAACTTCTGTCGGTTATGGAGTTGGAGAAGGTGGAAGGGTTGCTCTTGATGCCATGCTTCAATCATGTGCACCAGGAATTGCTGTTGTAAATATTGATAATGGATTTGGTGCAGCTGTGTTTGCCTTAACAATTGTAAATAGTGATTAAATGAGATATGAAACCTTTGATCCTGAAAAACATGATTTAACTAAAGTCGCTAAGCTGGTCTATGATGTTGATTTCAGAACATTCGACATGCTTTTTAAAGATGAGCAAAGTGCTGTCAAAACCATCGCCAAGGATTTGCCCAAAAGGGGTCTGGGAGATTATTTTAAGGTCATTCTGGATGATGACGGTGAAATCATAGGGGTCCTGATGGTTTATGACTCTCACCTTTCTCATAAGTTCTATCTGAAATCCCCTAAACTGTTGATAGTGGACATTTTAGACCATTTTGCATTGGCAGATATTGAAGAGGATGACTTGTATCTGGCAGAGATTGCCATCGATTCAAGTCTGAGAGGTCAGGGAATCGGAAGAAAGGTGGTGTGTGATGTTATAGATTATGCCAGGTCCAAAAATTATAATAGAGTCACCCTTGATGCCGATTTCAGAAACGCCGATGCTAAGAAACTTTATGAAAAAATAGGATTTAGGGAATTCAATAAAAAAAGGGTGAAATTCCTCAATTTTGAAAGAGGAATGTGCAATATGCAATATTGCTTAAAAGATTAATTATTTTCTTTGTTTGAAATCATATTTCAGGTTTTCAATTATGAAATTGAGTGCAGTCTCTTTGCTTTCATTGTTGGTGTAGTGTTCCATCTGAATTGAAAAGGTATGGTTGCACTTCTCAAAGTAAACCAGACTGATGAATTTCTTGTCTGTTGATGACTGATTTTCATATTCAATCATGCCCACTGTATCATTTGTGAAGTTCTTTTTGATTATGATGTCATACTGCTTTTTAAGAGAATTTAAACTGTTATTATATTCTTCAATATATCCTTTTGCATCCTTCAGGCATTTAATACGCATTGTTTCATTGGTTTCTTTCTTGAATAATACGCAATAATTGCTTCCATCTTCGGTATTGATATATCCCGGAGGCAATGTTATTGTAACGTCATTAATTACATTAACGGCATTTCCCACGCTTGTTGAATTGTCAACAATAAGATACATGCATCCTAATCCTGCAATTAATATAATGATAATTCCTATCCATCGTTTATCCATACTTTTACCTCTAGGTTATTTTCTCCTTCTCTTCTTTTTATTGCTGCCGCCTTCGGCATTTGCAACATATGCGTCACAAACCTCATCTGAAGGCCCTTCCATGACTATTCTTCCGCTTTCAATCCAAATGCATTTATTGCAGATCTTTCTGATCTGATTGATTGAATGAGATACGAGCAGTACTGTAACTCCTTCTGCCATAAGCTCATTAATCTTTTCGGAACTTTTTTTCCTGAATTTGATGTCTCCAACGGATAATATCTCGTCGACAATCAGGATGTCCGGCTCTATTAAGGTCGCAATTGAAAAACCTAATTTTGCCCTCATACCTGAAGAATAGTTTTTAACGGGATAATTGATGAATTCTCCAAGTTCTGAAAACTCAACTATCTCATCGAACTTTTCATCAAGGAAATCTTTATCCATTTTAAAAGAGTACTTTTTCCGGCACCGTTGAATCCTAAGATTCCAAGTTTGTCCCCTTTGTGCACCTCGAAGGAGATGTCATTTAAAATTCTGATTTTTTCCTTCTCCTTTTTGTTGCGCTTCAGGGTTCTGATAACATATTCCTTTAGAGTGTCAATCTTATCCTTGCTGATTTTGAATTCCATTGATACGTGCTCTACTCTTACGGCAACGTTATCTTCAAGCTGGTTATTATATGAGTCACCTGAGGATCTACTAAGCAATCTTTTTATTTTTCCCATTATACTCATAATAACACCTATAATTCTAAAACTAATTTTTTGTCATAAATATTGAATAATAATAATCCGATTCCTAATGTTGTAAATGCAAATGCACCTAAATACAGAAGCATTGAAATGTCAGGCACGGCTCCGTAAACACATTGCCTGAAACAGGACATTGCACAGTAAACCGGGTTTAATGTAAATATGATTTGAACTTGGGATGGAACGATTTCAATCGGATAGAACATTGCGGATGCATATAACAATACTAATGTAAATACATTGTACAGGTAACCTATATCAGTGAAATAGGTATTGCATACTGCTAAAATCAATCCCACACCAAATACAAGCACAACTAACAATACAATCGGTATGATTGTAAATATCAATGTCGGATGGAAAGGTGCGCCTGTTATTATCATAACGCCGAACAATATGGCGAATGAAATTAGGAAATTCACGAACTCATAACAGATTGAGCTCACGGCAAACATACTTTTCGGAACATAAATCTTTTTCATGAGATTTGCATTCTTTCTGATGGAATTCATAGCTCCTTTGGTACCATGATTGTAGAAATCAAATGCTAATCTTCCCGCTAGGTAGTATACTGGATAATTTTGAATATTGTGTCCGAACAGCATGGAAAATATTGCTGTGAATACTAACATGGTTAGAAGTGGGTTAAAGAAACTCCAAAGGATTCCCAAAACTGAATCCTTATATTTTGAAGTTAGATTCTTTTTAACTAACTCTGTTAGTAAAAATTTTTTTTGCGAAATCGTATCAAACATTGTAATTACCAATATTTTTCAATTAACTAAATTTATGTTACATTCTATTATTATAATTTAAATTATTTTCGCCTTCTGGCGAATTCCTCAAATATTTCATCAAGTTCCACGCCTTTATAAACTAAAAGCAGCAATGTATGAAATATCAGGTCAACAGATTCATATACAAGATTCTCATCATTTTTGGAAGCTATCAACACCTCCCCTGATTCTTCAGCTATTTTTTCAAGTATCTTGTCTTCTGCTTTTTTATCGCTGTCTTTCATGATGTTTGAGGTGTATGAATCAATGGGATTGTCCCTTCTTGATTCCAATACTTCATAAACTTCTCTTATGATTTTATCGTTATCCATTAATGGTCACCTTTTGATTCCTGATCTTGCATACTTTCGGTTAGTGCAATCAATGGATGTTTGTCATCATCAATGATTTCAATGTCGTCAAAGGTTCTGATTCCTGCCTTGTCCGCAGTTTTTTCCATACCTAGCTTGATGTCTTTGCCTAAATCAACAACATATGAATCAACAGTTTCATAGCCTCTTTGTGCTGAAGCAACAGCTCTGTGGTGACCGTCAACTAAAATCCACCTGTCACCGGTTTTCACAACAATTGCAGGTTCTGCCAATCCTTTTTCCAACTCATAAGCTCTTCCTTCGAGTTCGTCAGCATAAACCCTGTCCTGTGTAGGCCTTAACTTTTTGGTTTCAACACGCATGTGCTTTAATGTTGTTTTGATGCCATAAAGTTGTTCCATTGTTTTTTTGAAGTATTCCACTTTATTAGGGGTTGACCTTTCGATGTGTGAACGGACCATATCAGTATTTGTGATAATGCCCACCAATGTTCCGTCAGTGTCCACAACAGGCATTCTTGAAATGCCTCTTCTAAACATTACCCTTGAAGCGTCATTTATTGATAAGTTTTGATTAGCGACGACTAATTTTGTACTCATTATTCCAGAAACGGTATCTGATTGCTCTTTGGCAACGATATCGAATGCTGTTACCATTCCTACCAGTTTTCCGTCTTCAACTACGGGGTAACTGTTGTGGTGACTTTTTTGCATTAACTTTATAATGTCGTCAGTTTTAGTGTCTGGAGAAACGCTAATAACGTCTTTAGTCATATAATCTTTAACAAAAGATTTTTTTCCCATTTTAGCTTTCCCCCTATTCTATGTTTTCTTTTAAAAGTTTAACAGTTTCTCCTGGATCAGCTTTTCCACGAGTCAATCTCATTACTTGGCCAACTAAGAAGTTTAAAGAAGCTTTTTGACCAGCTAAATAATCATCAACAGCTTTTGGATTTTCTTCAATAGCCTGTTTTACCGCAGCCAGCACTTCGTCATCTTTAACAACACCAAGCAATCCTAACTCTTCAGCAATCTCTTTTGGGGATTTTTCATTGTTTGGCATTTGTTCGATAATTTTATGACCTGCCTTTGCGGTAATCTCTTTATTTTGAAGCATGTTTAAAAATTCTATTAAATCCTGAGAGCTAATTCCACTGTCTGCAAAGTCTAACTTATTGTATGACAATACCCTTTTAAGTTCGTCTCTCATTACTTTTGCAGCAAATTTGGAATCGACTTCTTTTACAACTTCCTCGTATGCTATAGCCAAATCCAATTCTGAAGTCAGTACTTTTGCTGATTCTTCATCAATGTCATATTCTTCAACAAATCTTTTAACTTTATTGTGTGGAGCTTCAGGCATTGTGTCCAGGATTCTTTGAATGGTTTCATCAGAAATCTTCATTGGAGGCAAGTCAGGATCTGTGATGAATCTGTAATCGTCAGCATCTTCTTTCATCCTCATACCTACAGTAATCATTTGGGATTCGAGGTATGCACGGGTTTCCTGTTTAACTTCAACTCCTCTTTTTTCAAGGTTCTTTTGTCTTATGAGTTCAAATTTCAATGCTTTGTATGCACCTTTAATGGAGTTGATGTTTTTCATTTCCACCCTGTTTCCTCCATTGATGGAAATGTTTACGTCTGCTCTCATGGTACCTTCACCACGGCCTCCTCCACTATATTGTATAACACGGATTAACTCTTTTAAAAAGTTCCTTGCTTCCTCTGGGGATTTTATGTCCGGTTCTGTTACAATTTCAACTAATGGAATTCCGGAACGGTTGAAGTTTACAGTACCTCTGTCCGGTTTGAATTGACCTGGGTCTTCTTCTGCGTGAATTTCCCTGATTCTGACTCCATTCAATTCACCGTTGATTCCGATAGGAACTGAGGTTCTCTGATAACCGGATGGTAAGTCAGGATAATCGTAATGTTTTCTCATAAAGTAGATTACATCTTGATCGATTTCACAGTTGAGCATTAAAGCAATCATCAATGCATTTTCAAGAGCCTTTTCATTTGTAGGATGTGGTTTGGCACCTGGTTGATTAAGACAAACTGGACAGATGTTTGTGTTAATAGGTGCGTCCTGATAGTTTGTAGGACAATCACAGAATAATTTTGATTCGGTTTCTAGTTGTACGTGGATTTCGAGTCCACACATCATATCGACATCGTCACTAATAATAATTCCTCCTCTATAGGATAATTTTTTATATTATCATTATATTTGTTTATATCAATTTATAAATATTGTTGAAAATAGCATGTTTTTCAAGGATTTGAAAAAATAAAAAAAGAAATAAAAATTAATGAATTAGTTTTCAAATTCATCAATTAATTTTTGAGCTTGATTCCAATCGTTGTGGTCATCAATCTCGGTCCATTTAAGTCCATTTGTTAGGACATAATCAATTGGACTGACTTTACTTAATGTTTTAAATGCAAAATCGTAGTAGTTTTGTTTATCTTCATCCATCAGGTCTTCAAGAATTTCATTGAATTTGGAGAGATCATTTTTTGATACTTTTGAAACACCGATGAATTCTCCGGTGGAACTTGCAATGTCAATTCCTTTTCCGATTTCTGCAATGGTTCCGTTTGCAATTGTCTTGTCTTCATTGAATGTTTCATTTTCAATTATTAATTTAAATGATTCCTCATTCAGGTCTTTGAAATTATCTACAATCAGACTGGTATTTTCCCTTTCAGCTATTCTTGTTATGATTTCAGGGTCAACGACATTGTCTCCATTGATTAATATGAAATCATCTGTCTGATTTTCTTCAATGTATTTGCTTGCAATATATGTTGAAACTGAGGTGTTTGTAACGTCGTACTTTTCGTTTTCTAAGATCTTTATGTTAATTGAATATTTTTCTTCTAATTTAGGGGCCAAATCAATTACCTTTTCCTTATTGTATCCGACGATTACGATGAATTCCTTAATATTCTCATTCATCAAGTTTTTCATCATTCTCTCAAGCAAAGTCATTCCGTTAACCTCAAGCAAAGGTTTTGGAATGTCTTTTGTAAGGGGCATCAATCTTGTACCCATTCCTGCTGATAAAATTACTCCAATCATTTTTTCACCTTCTATTCTATTTTCTCCCATAATATGTCGAATGCTTTAACAGGGTTCATTCTTTCAATAATAACGTCATAAACGAAATCCACAATATTACTGTTGATGTTTTTGTTGGCGCAAATGTCTTTCACCGCTCTGATTGAATTCTTTCCTTCAAACACTATTCCGCTTGCGGCCTCATCGATGATTAATCTCTGGCCGTATAGAATTCCCAGGGTATGGTTCCTACTTTCGGTAGAAGTTGAAGTCAGAATCAAATCCCCGAATCCGCAATATTCGTGTGCGGTTTCTGAAACTCCGCCGAATGCCTCAATAATTGCGATGGTGTCTTCAAAACTTTTTGTCAAGATTCCATATCTTGCGTTCTCATTAATCTTCATACCTTCACAGATTCCATTTGCAATCGCATTGATATTTTTCAAAACGCCGCAAAGCTCGATTCCTCTGATGTCATCAATGATTTTGACTTTGAAATGTTTGGTGGTTAGGACTTCCTTAACCTTTTTGGAATTTTCCGGGTTTCTTGATGCGATATTTGTGAGGGTAGGTTGCTTTATCATAATCTCTGATGCAAAGTTAGGTCCTGACAATACAACATATTCGTTATTGAAATATTCTGAGATAAGATCCCCCATTGTGTTTAGGGATGGATATTCAATTCCTTTAGCGGTTGTAACAAGTATTGTATCATTTGAAATCACTTCTTTTAAGCTTTTTAAAGTTGGCCTAAATGCGGAAGAAGGAATCGCTAAAAATATGATTTCACAATCATTCAGGTCATTCAAGTCTGTTGTCGCTTTAATGTTGTCATTCAATTTCCTGTTAGGATAATAGTGCGTATTGTATCCCATATTGTTAATGTCGTCACATAATTCCTGTTTTCTGACATGTAATAATAATTGGTCAACATTTTCACTGATTGTTTGTGAAAGTGCAGTACCTAGAGAACCAGCACCAATAACGCCTACTTTTAATGTCATTATTACACCTTGTTTTAATTTATTATAATACTATATATGATAATTAATATTTATTTTTTAAAGACTCTTTAACATATCGTTTAATGAATTTATCCAAATCGGGTGAAACTTCACTTTTTTCAGGTCCCAATTGTGTTTTATCGGTAAATGTTCCTTTCAGTTGTCTTCCTGCCCATTTAACTTCTTCTTCAACCCTTTTTCCGTATTTTGTACCGAACATTTTGAATAATGGGAATTTGGTTATTCCATTGGCTCCGCTAAGAATCAATATTCCAATGTTTGCCAGATTGTCAATCCATGTTCCGCAGATTATTTCTATATCAGGAAAAGCAAGCCTTACTTGAGCTACAACCTGTGCGTAGTAAAGTGAGGCAGGTTGGGAAGCGTTGGCATAGATGGTTTCCTTATGTGGGTTGAGAGAATAAAAGATTACTCTGTCAATTTTATGTTCTTTGATGTAGTCGATAACGTAGTCAACATCATCCAAAGTTTCACCAAGACCTAATATTATTGTAATCGCCTTTTTAAATCCCAAATCGTCTGCAACGTCCAGCATATTGCTTATGTCTTCTAACTTTTTTGATGGGCAGACCCTGTTGTGAATTGAGGGATTGGCTACTTCCACAGCACCTGTTATTCCTTTGATTTCTGAGCCGAA
>NZ_ONER01000083.1 GCF_900316895.1 uncultured Methanobrevibacter sp.
ATTATACCACTTAATAGGACTTATCATTATGACAGTAATTATTGACCCACAATCCAGTGGAATAGCCGGAAACATGATAATCGGAGCATTTGTTGATTTGGGAGCAGATGCCAATGAATTGAAAGAGATAATGGAAAAATCAGCACTCGAATTTGGAAAGATTGAGGTGACTTTTGACAAAATCCGAAAGCACGGAATCGACTCAACATTCTGTCATGTCGAGATGCTTGAAAACAGACCTCCCCTCAATTATCCCGAATTCATTTCCAAAATTGAAAATCTGGATTTGGATGAAAATGTAATGCAAACTTCAATAAATATCTTTAAAAGAATAGCTGAAGCCGAAAGCAAGGTTCATGGAAAAACATTGGAGGACATTCATTTTCATGAAGTGGGTGCCAGCGATGCTGTTGCTGATGTGATAGGTTCCGTTTATGCATATTATCAATTGGGTTTTGATTCACAAAAGATTATTGGGCTTCCGATAGCTGTTGGAGGAGGAAGAGTCAAAACCGCTCATGGAACAATACCAGTTCCTGCCCCTGCCGTTGTTGAAATCCTAAAGGATGCCAATATCATCGGAGGCCCTGTCGACAGCGAGCTTGCAACACCTACCGGCTGTGCAATATATATGGAACTGTGTGATGAGATAAAAGAGTTCATTCCAATGGCAAAGCCTGAAAAAACAGGTTACGGTGCAGGCAGGAAAGATTTTGACCATCCTAACGTTTTAAGAATAATTGAAAGTTCATACATCGCCAAAAGCGATGAGATAGATGTCATCGAAACAAATATCGACCATCTCACCGGCGAAGAAATGGGCTATCTGTTTGACGTGCTCCTGGATGCCGGCGCCAGTGATGTGTCAATCACCCCAATAATCATGAAGAAAAACAGACCTGGAAACCTTCTTAAAGTAATTTCCCGAAAAGAAAACAGGGAAACTATTCTGGATATAATCTTTAAGGAAACCGGCAGTTTGGGCATCAGAATCGCACCACACCTCCACAGAGGAGTTGCAAAAAGAGAATTTGAGGTTGAAACATTCACCATAAACGGCAAGGATTATGATGTGACATTCAAGACAGGGTATGTTGCGGGCAAAGTCATTTCCAGAAGGCCGGAATATGAGGATCTGAAAAGAATCGCAAAGGATAGTGGACTTGCCTTAAGGGACATTAAGGAGATGATCCGATGAAAAAGGCCATTTCAGTCTTATCAGGAGGACTTGACTGCACTGTTGCAACATGCGTTTTTGATGAGGAATATGAAATTCATGCAATAACATTTGATTATGGTCAAAAGGCCGTTAAACAGGAAATCAATGCTTCAAAAAGTATTTGTGAAAAAATGGGATGGACCCATGAAGTGATTGATTTGCCTTGGCTTTCAAATATCAGCACTTCAAGCCTGAATACCGATGCAGACATTCCGGAACTTGGAGAAGACGAATTGGACGATTTGGATAAAAGCAGTGAAACTGCAAGCAACGTTTGGGTTCCTGCAAGAAATACCGTTTTTACATCAATTGCACTGTCCTATGCTGAAAGCATCGGTGCAGAAATTATTATCGTCGGATGGAACGGTGAGGAAGGCGCCACTTTTCCGGACAATTCCAAACAGTATATGGAAAAATTCAATGAACTGATTGATGTCGGTTCACCTGATAAAATAAGAATTGAAGCACCAGCCATTGATTTGAATAAGGAGGAAATTGTTGAACTTGGCATTGAGGTCGGTGCTCCAATGGAGTTGAGTTATTCCTGTTATAAAGGAGATGACAAACCCTGTGGAGTTTGTGAAAGTTGTGTGAGGCGGAAAAGAGCATTTAAAAAATTAAATATAAAATATGATTAGTCATCATATTTTCTTAGTCTCTTGTTCCAGTTTACCTTATTCAGTTTCACATCACTTCTCATATAATCTGCAGCATCACTTACTGAACAGTATACATCATCAAATCCTTCTTTTGATTTTCTATAGTTTGCAGTATGGGTTCGTTTGATTCCAATCTTTCCCGCTTCGGTGTATGAATCGATATCTGCACCGATGTAGATGAATTCCCAATTGTGGCTGGAAATCAAATTCCTGATTTGTTCTTTTGAATATTCACGTGAGGCATTTTCCAAACCGTCAGTCATTATTACAAAGAGGACTTTGTTGTCTATTTCCTTATCGAGACTATTGATTGTTTTTCCGATTGCGTCAAGAAGTGCGGTGCATCCCCTTACCCAGTATTCGTTTCTGGTCAGTTCGGCCACATCACCGATTGCTTTTCTTTTGTATAGCACTTCGTATTGGTCATCGAAAAGGATTGTAGTTACACGAGTGTTCAAGTCTTTGTCTTTTTCCCTTTGGATGAATGAGTTGAATCCCCCGATGGTATCGCTTTCAGAACCGCTCATGGATCCGCTACGGTCCATTACAAATATCAAATCCAAGTTTTCAGTTGATGGTACTTCTTTCATGTTTTTTCACTTCCGTTGATTTTATGTTGTTAAGTTGTGTATAACTTACACACAATATATTAACACCTTATAGTATTTAAAGGTTTCCACGAAGTGAAAAAAATAAGTGAAAAAAAGTTATTTGATTTTATCAAGCATTTCCAAACCGTCATCAGACAAACGGTAAAGACGTCCTTTTCTAACATCAGGATTCAAGCATTCCACAAGGTCCTTATCCTTAAGTTCCCTCAATACATTGGAGATATGATTCTGCAGAATGCCGCTATCCTTAGCAATCTCTTTAGGCATCTTTACACCGTCCCCAATAGCTTGTAAAGTATTAACTCTATATTTTGATCTGTTAACATATTTAATCGTTTTTTCATCCATATTATCATCTTTAAAGTTTATTTCCACAATTCATGCAAAATTTATCTCCTTCACCAACCAAAGCACCGCAATTGCCGCATTTCAGCTCAACATCAAATTTGGCTCCACATGTTGTGCAGAACTTACTGTCCATTTCAGCGGAGGCCCCGCATTCCTGACAATATTTCACATTAGTCTCTGCAATATGAGAATCTGTAAACTCCTCTTTTGGAGTAGGGGCCTTGCCTATAACCGGTTTGGAATGAAAATCAGTTTCATTTTCAATTTCATGAATCAGCTCATTCATCACGGCAATTCTCTTTGAATCTGCAGGGTGTGTTGAGAAGAAATCATGCTCATTAGAATTTTGATTTGCCATTGACTGCCAAAACGCAGGAATAGGGGAAATGTCATAACCTGCCCAATGGATTATCATCATGCCCAGTCGGTCGGCTTCAAGTTCCTGGTCCCTTCCCCATGGATTCATCAATAAAAATTCCGAACCTACATCTGCCGCATAAGTGGCCGCCCGGGTTAAAGAGCCGAATTCACCCAATCCCACAAGATCCATGGCAATGCTTCCAAGCCAAGCGGCGGAAGTAATTGCATTTTTTGCAGTCTGTGCACTGGCCCTTGTTCTTGAATGGTCCAGAAGCGCATGAGCCATTTCATGACCTAAAATAAATGCAACCTTGTCTTCAGTGTTTGCAATTGACAAAATGCCTGAAAACATCACAATTTTTCCTCCAGGCATGCAAAAGGCGTTTACTGTATTGTCTGCCACCAGATGAAAATCCCAGTCATAATAATCCTCAACATAATCGTGCCGACCTATTTCAGACAGATAATTTTCAACAGCCTGAATTAACCTAATGGCCACGCCTCTGACAATTTGCCCATCGGGAGTATTATCCAGAAGCTGCGCCTGATTAATCATATTATAATACTCATCATATGAACTCTGGAGGAAATTATCATCATTGACAATGTCAAAATGTGATTTTCCGGTAAATGGATTTATGCTACTTCTATCATCCTTTGCCATATTATATTTTATTAACACTTTGTGTATAAAAAACTTTTTGATTTATTTGCGAAATTGCAATCAACCACCCAACCTTAAAAAAATCAAAACCAAAAATTAAGCTCAAATGACAATAATTTCAATAATATTTATATAATTTGATATCGAAAAATAATAAATGAGTACAAGTTATATTGTATCTTAATTGATTTTTACTAGTTAAAAATCATATTATAAAAACATTATTATCGTGTGGGAACTGAAAATGAGCAGAACAAAGAAATTAATAATAGCTATTCTTTTAGTTATTCTTGTGGGACTCTTGGCCTCAATTTATGGAGCATTAAATACCGGTCCAGATTTAACACAAGAAGATAAAGATATTCTTATATTGGCTGCAGACAAATACGAGCAATCTAACGGAGGAGTAGACATGGCATTCATGATTCACCTAGAAAATGGAAGCTTTGCAAACTACACTCCAATCTATCCAGGTGACATGACACACCCAACACAGCCCGCATCCAGCGCAATTGGAGGCGGAAAGATGTTTATGCACGACAGCCTGTATGACGGTGTAGAAGATGGTATGCAGTATGCAAAAGAAATTGTAGAAGCAAATACCAACTTTACTCCAGATGCAGTAGTTTTAGTCTACGATGAAGGTGTAGACAATGTTATTAATACCATCAGACCGATAAAAATTGATGGGGAAGTAACAAACCTTAGTGCAGCAGACATTATCCGTGAAAACGACGCATATGCTGGATATGCAGGTAATGAAGGTGTAAGCGGAACAATGTCCAGAGGAGACGCAGTTATGGTATTGGTAAAAGCATTAGCAAAAGCCGCTGCCGATCCGGATAAAAAGGCTAAAATGGCAAATGCCGCTTTAGAAGAATATTCAAAAGGAAATATTGTAATGCAACCTGAGGGTTCATTTACAAAATTACTTGCTACGAAAGGTATAGAAAGCATAGGAAAATAAAAAACAATCTTTAAAGGATTATACTATAATTCTTTAAAGAACCTTTTCTTTTTAATTTTATAACTTATACCTAATTATTTCATGAAAACTTTTTTTAATGATTAAGACCTAATCAACATTTGAAAATATATCCTCAACATATATTAAAAATTATATCAATACAGTAGATAAGGTGCATACATGGGATCAAGTAAAGACTATCTAGAATATGTCCTTGAGCAGTTATCATTATTGGATGACATCTCATATAGGGCCATGATGGGAGAATACATCATATACTATCGCGGAAAGATTATTGGAGGCATCTATGATGACCGTTTTCTTGTAAAGCCAGTGAAATCCGCAAAGGAAATAATGCCCGATGCAAAGATGGAATTGCCATACGAAGGCGCAAAGGAAATGCTGCTCGTTGATGATGTGGAAAACAGAAAGTTCCTTGAAAAGCTGTTGAAAGCAATGTATGAAGAGCTTCCCGCTCCAAAGAAAAGACGCAAGTAGAAAATGCAAGAAAACTTCGACGTTCAACATACACATACCATTTCAACACTAAAAAAGAAATAACCGGAGATTAAACATGAATCATCGAAAGTTTAGGGTTTGCCACACCGACTAATACTTAAAACAGGTACTAGTTTTCTTAGAGTAGCAGTTATTACAGCTTTGACAGATTGATTCACCTTCGCCATTAGCTTTCCAGTCGGCCAAAAAGTCTGCCTGTGCCACAAACGGCTTGGACATTGACAAGAACTCCACATTTGAATGGTTCAAGACATCATTCATTGATTTCATGTCCCTTAAAGATCCTCCCAAAATAACCGGAATATCTAAAGAGCCAATCAGCTCATCGGCATATACCAAAAATGGATTCTTTTCCTTGCCGTCATAAAGATAGGATATTGTACGTGCAGTCAATTGTATGCTGTCTGCACCTGCTATCTCCAATTCCTTTGCAACCCTGATACTCTCATCCGCAGTCATTCCATCCTTTCTTACATCCCACGGGTTTATTCTGATGCTTACATGAAAACCAGGCATTGTCTTTTTGATAACCTTGATAATCTCAGAGGCAATTCTCACACGATTTTCAGTATTTCCCCCATAATTATCATCTCTTTGGTTAAAATAAGGATTTATAAAGCGTGCCAAATAGAAATTATTACCCATGTCAATCTGAATTCCGTCAAAACCTGCAAATGAGAACTTCTTGGCAGCCATTATCACTTCAGCCTGCAGTTTCCTTATTCCACCAGTGGTCAGGTCATTTGGCTCTGCCTTCTGATTGTCACCGTCATCATAGTAGAAAAACGCCAGCTGACCGAGAATAGGCACATCAAAATTATGGCAGATGTCGGTTACCATCTTATATTCCTTAACAAAACCCAAATAATTCAGGTTTGCTGAATATTGTGCAAAACGGTCCTTACGGTCAAACACAAACATCTCGGATATAATCAGACCTGTTCCGCTTCCTGCAATCCTTTCATACTTATCATAGATTGCAGGGGATAAAAATCCTCCTTCTTCGGTTTCTGTTTCCCATGTTCCAGTTCTGACAATTCTGCTGTTAAGCTTTAAATCTCCCAATTGACATTCATCAAAAATATCCTTCATAATCATC
>NZ_ONER01000063.1 GCF_900316895.1 uncultured Methanobrevibacter sp.
ATAAAATTCAAATAATGGCATGTGTGATATTAATGGCTGAAGCATCATATGAGGAACTTATTGCTGACATTCTGTATGTCGATGGAAGGATTTCAAAGGCCAAGCTGATTGGCGTATTTGTGGGATTGGCGATATTTATAGGGTATCTGATTTTTCTTGTTCCAAGTTCACTGAGAAGTGGTGTTTTGCCGTTTTTCATGACAATGTCTGTCTGCTTTTTCCAGATTGTGCTGTATTACGGCATATGCAGGGTTGGAGGTTATTTAATTAGAAAATTTTCTAATTAAATAGAGCTCATGAACCTTTCCTTGATGGTGATAGGATCCAAATCGATTATTGGTGCATCTGAATTGCCCGGTTCTGTCTTGTAGACAACGAAACTCGCATCGTCACTTCTTATCACATCTTTCAAGTTGATGTCCTTGAAATCGAAGCTGTTTTTAAACCCGACTCCTTTTGCAACATCCACCAGATCTATTTTTTGTGCGTAGGTGTCCTGGTTTCCGGTTGAACCGTAGGCTCCGTTGTCAATGACAATCCATGTAAGGTTTGAAGGGTTGTTTGCAAAGACTGTCACAAGTGAACCCATATTCATAAGAAGGGATCCGTCCCCGTCAATGACGACAACATCCTTATGCGGCCTTGCCATTGCAAGCCCGAATCCGATTGAGGATGCAAGGCCCATTGATCCTATCATGTAGAAGTTTTTTGACCTGTCATCTATCTCATAGAGCTCCCTTGATGGAAATCCTATATTGCAGATGATGAGTTCCTCTTCAATGCTTTCCATTATTTCCTGTATCGCTTCATATCTTGCCATGTTATCACCAATATTTGATCTCCAATAGAATGCTCACCGGCTTTCCTTCATCTTCGGACAGCTCCCATGAGAGCCTCACGTCATCATATGCAGCTTCAGGGGTGGCTGGAGTGAAGAAGTTGAAGCCCATTGCCTCAAGAATAAGTGCGGTGGACTCGCCCATAGGTACCTGGCCGCATATGCTTTCGCCTTCTGTTCCCCTGTGGCTCATAATCATTAAAAGAGGAAACTCATACAGTTCCATCAGTGACTTTAAAGCATTGATGGAGTTTCCAAGACCTGAATTCTGCATGAGAATTGCTGTTCTTTTTCCGCCGAGATATGCTCCTGCGCATATTCCGATTCCTTCCTCTTCACGGGTAACCGGAATGTGTGTAATTTCCGGGTCATCATCAATCATGTTCAATAGTTTTGACAGGTTGACGCATGGAACGCTGACGATGAAGTCGATTCCGGCATCCTTAAGCCCGTCATAAATAGCTTCTGTACTATCCATTTTATCACTTCATTTCCATTGATAATATTATTATGTTTAAAAGGTATTTAAAGTTACTTTTTCCTATATTTAAATTTTCATAAGTTTTAATTCAATTCTAATTTATAGTAACCTTTTTATTTATTCAAATCCAATATAAAATCATGTTTGATAAACTACCCGTTTCCTCTAAAACAGAAAAGATTCTTACAAAATCATTGGATGAGGAGATTTCCGTTGAAGAGGCAAACCATTTGATGAATATAAAAGGGCATGACCTGTACCCTTTACTTGCAACTGCTGATTTTTTAAGACACCAAATCGTTGGGGACAACGTAACATTCATTAATAACTGTAACATCAACTTTACAAATATCTGTACGGTCAGATGCGGCTTTTGCGCATTCGGAAAGGATGCCGATGACCCTGATGCATATATCCTGAATGACGAGCAGATACTTGCCAAGGCTGAAGGCGCCGTTGCAAATGGAGCACGCGAATTCACACTGATGGGTGGAGTGCATCCGGATGCCGACATTGACTATTACCTGCATCTTCTTGGACTTCTAAAGGACAATTACCCGAATGTTACAATTCACGGATTTTCACCGACCATGGTGAGGGACGCATGTCTGGCTTCAGGAATGGACATGGCGGAAGGTTTCGAACTTCTCAAAGATGCCGGTTTGGACACTCTTCCTGGAACCGCTGCCGAAATACTCACCGACAGGTCAAGGGAAATAATCTGTCCTGAAAAGGTCAGCGTGGCTGAATGGATCGATGCCGTCAAGACCGCTCACGAAGTCGGAATCCAGGGTTCAGCAACCATAATGTATGGGCATGTGGAGACCTTAGAGGAAAGGGTAGAGCATATCGATATAATCAGACAAATCCAACAGGACACACACGGTTTTACCGAGTTCATCCCAATGACATTCATGCATGAATATTCACCGATATTTCTGGAAGGCCAGTCAGATCTTGGAGCCACCGGAACACAGGACCTGAAGCTCTATGCGGTTTCAAGGCTTATGCTTAGGGATTTGGTCCCGAACATCCAGGTTTCATGGGTGAAAATGGGATTCAGGTTTGCACAGGTTTCCCTTATAGCCGGTACAAATGACCTTGGAGGAACATTGGGTGGTGATGAGCTTTCTGAAGCTTCAGGTGCGCCTGATGGAGTTAATGCATCAATCAATACCTTTGCCCGCATTGTCAGGGATTTGGGTAGACATCCTATTGAGAGGAATTCCACTTATACTGAGTTTTATGAAATAGAATAGCCAGGTGCCTTATGAGGAAATTTATTGTCATCGATGGATTGGACGGTTCAGGAAAGGACACACAGGTCAACCTCCTGGCGGAGGCCTATGAGAATAAGGGTCGAAAGGTTACCGTAAGGTCCCATCCATGCAGCGACAATAAGTTCGGCCGCAAGTCAAAGCAGGCACTTTTAAAGACAGGCAAATACAATAAGATTAAGGCAACGGTCTATTTCGGGCTTGATGCGATAAGGTCCGTTCACATGTACTATTATAACAAGGATGTTGATGTGGTGATCTTTTCAAGGTATATCCTGGCGGTGATGTATCTTCCGAATGTCGTCAATACTATAGTATACAAGATTGTTGCTTTCGTTCTTCCCACATCCGACTGCATGTTCTTTTTGGACATTACACCGGAGGAGTCCCTCAGAAGAATAGGTTCCCGTGATGAGGAAACCGAAATGTTTGAAAATATAGAGTCATTAAGGGAGAACCGTGAAAAGTCACGGAAGTTCACATACAACTGGAATGTGGTTCCCGCAGATGATTCCCCCGAAGAGATTTCAGAAAAAATAGTTGCCAAGTGCTTCAGCACTGACTAGATTATAATACTTCTTTTATTCCGTCGCTTGTGATTATCATCAGGGAATTCAGGTTTTCAAGAACAAGAGAAACGATCGGATGGGTCTGGATGTCCTTGTGCATGAATATTATCTCGTTTCCGACGATGTCAATCCAGTTTACATGATAGACGACAACACCATTCACTATCAGTCCCAGGTATTCGGGAACAAATCTGTTTTCATTGATTTCTTCAAAGTATGGGTTTTTTCTCAATATTTCTCTTAAAACGTTATCCATAATCATACACCTTTTCTTTCATAAACGAATTTAGGAACGGCCTTGTCGAACGGGTCGAAGCTTTCCCTGTCTTTGACTTCCATGCACTTCATGCTCACCTTTGAGTGAAGTGAGGAAGGCAGTCTCAAAATCCTTTTAAGGTCAATTGATACCTTTGCGTCTATTGTTGCAAGATTTACCCTTGCCATTGCCTCGACAAGGTTCTTGTATCTTCTAGGGCCGATGTCCTTTTTGAACAGGCCCCAGTTGTCATTTTCAAGATGATGCCTTGAAGCCATGATGTCCTTCATGAGCTTAGGGTTGATTCCGTCAAGCTTTTCATTGCCCACAAGATGCTGGATGTTGAACTTGACCCTGTCTGTGAAAATCTTCTGGTATCCGACAGGTATTGTGAAATGCTCGAAGTTAAAGCTCTGGTTGGATATTTCAGCGTTCATGAACTGTGACTTTGGAACCTCAGCGCCTGCAGCATATTTAAGGACTTCAGACCTTAGCTCGCTTCCGGCGGTCATCATCTCCTCATCCATGATCCTTATGTGGTAACCCCTTCCGGAGTATATCAGATGGATGTTTTTCAGTCCCAAATCGCCTTCAAGAGTATCAATAAGATTGTTGACTATTTCCAAAGCCTCCCCAAGACAGATTTCACATACGCCGTCGCACTGGCAGGACCTTATCGGAATGTCCTTTGCGTCAACGTCGAAAATGTATTCTGCCTTAAGCCAGTCCTCACGGCGGCGTGGGTTGTTGTAGAATGCAACTGAAATGTATGCCGCAAACGGAGCCTTGTATCTGAGGAATTTGCGAAGGGCCTCTGTTCCGCCAAAGACCTTGTACCTGTCATTTGGTCCCCTTCCGTTGTGGTCAAAACCGAACTCCCTTTTCTTGATGTCCTTTGATATGAAGCCGGGCAAGTCTTTAGGGTCCCATTCCTCACGATAGTATTGTCTTCGCTCTTTTATTGTAGCTTTGGAAAACATAATAATAGGTTTATTTTTAAAGTATTTATTTATTCGCCAAGTGTGATTTTGCGATTTTGCACATATTATATTAATCAGGATGTATAAAATATTTTCATGGAAGAATTTGTTGAAGTCATTGGAGTTGAACACCTAAAGACAGTGCTTTCAGGTCTGACACCAGAAGAAATCGTAAAGCCCGCATATGACAACTGGATGGGCGGCATCAAGACAGGCCATACCGTACTGAACCTTGAAACAGGCAATGTCTATGGATTGGGCATTGATTTTAATCAGCTTCCATTGGCGGATGAAATATATATAGAACTCTTCACCATCGAGTCCCATGAAACTCCCGTCAACGAGGAGGACTTCTTTTCAAAGCATGAATATGAGGAGTTTCTGGAGTTCAGCAGTGATGATCCATGCGAATACATTCCTGACATCATAACCGACTTCTGTGAAATGAAGGGAATTGATGAGTATGAAAGGACCATCGGCGTTCTGGCCTATAACTTCGAAAAAAGTGAACAGGCAAACTATAACATGTGGGAATCAAAGATTTTAAACAAGTATTATGATGCGATTTATGAAAATCATAATCCTTTCGAGTTTTCCCAGTCAAGTCTGTAGGTCATATTATGAATTTTGATGAAAACAGGGATTTTCCCTTTTACAATGAAATTCCAAGGATGTCAAAAATCGGATGGCTGGTATTGCTGATCAGCGTGCCTGTTGCTTTATTTTCCTTTCATCATGCCGATTTTTTTACAAATGAATTAGTGGCAAGCATATTTTTCCTTTTGATAATGCTTATTCCACTGCTTTATTTTTCCGATTGGGACTATTCGCTGTTTTTCAAAAAGCCTACAAAAGATGAGGTAATACTTGCTGTAGTAATGTTTTTAGCGTTTTTTATCTATTCGTTTATCATGACTCCTCTTTTGGATGCAAGCGGCTTGGCCAGCATCGGAAGCGGTGATGCGGATATTGTTCCTATCATATCATTGGTGTTTTCCATGATGGCCGAAGAGTTGATGAAGTTCATTCCGCTGATGTTTCTGTTGAGGGTTTTCTTTAAATACACTTCCAACCGCAGATTGTCAATAATTGTATCGTCTGCAATTACACTGGTCTTTTTTGCTTTAATTCATTTGGAACCTGGCGTTTCTTTACTGTCAGTGCTTCTGATTCAGGGTTTAGGTTCACTGTTCCATCTATATGTATATCTGAAAACGAAAAATCTCTTTGCATCATACCTGTCACATCTGATGACTGATGCATTTGTTTTAATAATGGCGATGCTCGGAATCTTTGGGGCTTAAGTTATTCTTCCTTTGGAGCTTCCTTGTCCAGCTGGAACTTCTTTCGTCCGTAGCATGACAATGGGTTGTTTATTCCCTTGCAGGACTTGTCCGGATGGCAAAGGTTAGGAAGGTGTATCTTTATTTTTTCACAGCTCATAGGAGTGTACCATTTTGTTTCACCCTCATGGTTAATGTCAACGCGCTCATGCATTCCGAAACCTAATTTTGATATGATGTTTATCTTTTCCTGTGGCTGGTCGTCAAAAAGAGGTGGACTACAGTTGTCTGCTGCATCAAAAATCAGAGGCAAAATCTCATTTTCAGTGATTGACAAATCAGGATCCATATCGGATACCTTGACTGTTTCATCGGATGCGAAAATTCTCGGATAGAGCCTTGCATATGATGCAAATGATGTTAAAAGAAGTACGATTGCATCGTTACGTCCTCCTGAAGAGACTCCTTCGACTGTTGCTTTTATGCATGGCGGGAATGCGTCAGGGTTAAGTTTTCCTGCCTGAACTGTTCCGTATATTCCTCCGCTTCCTGCATAGTACTGGTTGTATTTGCTGATTTCTTCAGGTATGAATTCCTTTAGGTCCTCGCCGATTTTAATAATTGCAGGATGCATTTCGACTCTTGCTGACATTTCCTTGATTCGTGCAAGGTATTCCTCGGTTTTCTGCATTATCAGTCTTGAAAGAATCTGTTCCTTGACGCTGTCACCTATAAGTATATTATACATTCTCTCAGGGCTTCTGTCTGTAAATTCATCACCGAAACGGTACAGGAAATCTTCCTGCTGCAATACAATGTCTCCCTCATCTATCAACAAATCAGTAAGCTTGAGCTTTTTGCTTGCAATCACTTCGCTTAGGGATTTCCATCCAATTGCACCGTCGACTTTGACCTCATCAAGCACTTCGTCGATTATTTCCGCCCTTGACATTGGAGGTATCTTAGCCAAACGCTCTAAAATAAGTGCTCCCTGGGATTCTATGAAGAGTCTTGTTTCACGTGAACCTAGGTTGAACTGTATGGCGATTGCCTGGCATAATATATGGAATGTCACCACATCCTGGGCATAGAGGTCCTGATTGGTGAGGTATTCAAATTCTGCCTGTGTGAAATTGGTGTTGTTCTTTTTCTCGATTGCCCAGAGCATTCGTTTCATGCATAGGTCATACAATGATTTTGGAATCAGGGAATCATCTGAAAACCTCTGGTTGGTTGTGCGGATGCATATGTCTATCAGTGATTCGTCTTCATCAAATATCTGATTGAGATCTCCGTATTCCCTTATAATTAGTCTTCCTTCATCGGATAATGGATTTATGAATGAAACTTCTGCCATGCTTTTAACTTTTTATTTTATGTTTTAAATAGCTAACTAATAGCTGAAATCAATATTGGTTCAGGTATGGACAGTTGAATTTTTAGGTGAGTCGAGAAAAGATTTAACGTTAAAAAAAATAAGAAAGTTCTAGATTTGATTATAAATAATCAAACCTAGCAAAGAAACTATTTTATAACAACTTTGATGCTTTTTGTGATTGCCGAATATGTTGAATCTCCGGCAAACTTGATTTTGCAGACGTGTTTTCCTTTTTTGGTTAATTTGATCTTGGCTGTTGCAACACCTTTCTTATTGGTTTTCACAATGTATTTTTTACCTTTGATGGTAAATGTCACTTTTTTGCCCTTGAGGACTTTGCCCCTGCTGGTTTTAAGTGTTGCAGTAAGCTTTTTGGTTTTAGCCTTAGCCTTGAATGTCTTTTTGGAGCTTGTAAGTTTAGGTTTCTGCTTGTTGACCTTGATGCTGGCTGAAGCGGATGAACCTAAATATTTTTTGCTTCCAGCAAAGGAAATTGTTGCCTTATAGGTACCTGCCTTTTTGATGTTGACCTGCACGCTGGCAATACCGTCTGACTTGGTTTGAACAGTGTATACGACATTATTCAATGTAATCTTAACGGTTTGTCCGGCCAAAGGATTATTGTTGCTGTCCTTTAAGGTCACGGTGAAATACTGTCCTTTATTGCCGTCAACAGCTGCATCGATGGCAGTTGTCACCATATTGTTTGCAACAATCACTGTCGGGAACTTCTTGGCAGTCACGCTGATGCTTAAGTTGTTGTTGGATTCGTTTAAATCGATTTCATTGGCATTGACGGATACGCTGTTTATGATATCATTGTATTCGATAACCTCTAGGGTTAAAACCAGACTGCATGAATCTTTAGAGCTTAAATTGCCGATTTCCCAGATATTGCTTGTGTTGTCGAAGCTTCCGTCTGCACTGATGAATTTTACAAATTCGCTTAAGGCCACATGGACATTAACGCCGCTTGCATTACAAGGCCCGTCATTTACAACAGTCATTGTAAATGCAATGAGGTCTCCAATGTTTTCAAATGATGTGAGATTTGAGACACCACTTATTTTCAAATCAATGACCGGAATGGC
Organism: uncultured Methanobrevibacter sp.; assembly: GCF_900316895.1. GTDB lineage: Archaea > Methanobacteriota > Methanobacteria > Methanobacteriales > Methanobacteriaceae > Methanocatella. The sequence goes on from NZ_ONER01000063.1 coordinate 8,154, forward strand.
TTTTAAGTTTGCACTTGCCTTGTTGTTTTCAGCATTGCTGTCGTTTTCACGGGATGTTACTGTAAATTCGGTTGTTAAAGCTTCGAGACTTTCCACAGTTGCATTTAATGAGAGTGTAATTGCATTTTCACTGCCTGCTCCAAGGCTGGAAATTTTCCAGATGCCGTTTCCGGTATATGATGCATCGGTTGAGTGTGCATTCATGCCGCTAGGAATGGCTGCTGTCACGGTAATGTCGGTTGCAGCGCTTGGGCCGTTGTTGCTGACTGTGATTGTATATGTGACTGTGTCTGCGTAATGTGGAGTTGAGTTGTCAACG
>NZ_ONER01000089.1 GCF_900316895.1 uncultured Methanobrevibacter sp.
TAAAACACAATAAAATTAATTAAAAAAGACAGTACACCCAATAGTGCAATTCATCCACAACTTGCAGAAGTTGTGGTATTCTTGCATTTTAAAGATAAATTCATAAGTAAGGCTCAGCTTCTATTAATATCTCACATTTGATTATTTTACCTTGTTGAAACTCCAAATTAAATCAAGAGCTTCACCAGGCTCCAGTGCACCTGAACGAGTTTCCCTCAATATCCTTTGAATCGAGAATTTTCTCATATGCGGAAATTTCTTGTGAACTTCATAAAGTAGAGGACAGCCAAATCCTTTGAATGTCTGTAAATCATAGTTTCTGATTAAGGATTTAATCTCTTGCTTGCCGACACTTAAACTTGCTGGAAGGTTCAAGCGATATAATGAATCCTCCTGTAAATTTATGCATTGACTACCAGTTGCAAGCATATCACCAAAGATAATTATTGGAATTTCATTGTCTTTTGCATATTGCTTTACTAGCTGGCCGGTGTTTTTGGAGCATCTTCCGCAAGGATGCACATTGCCTGTGAAAGATTCGCCGATGATATCTGAATAATCGGCTTCAATATACTCATGTTTGACCTCTAATGATTCAACCAAAACCTTGATGTTCTTTTTAAATTGGTTTGGAAGAATTATGGTTCCCGGATCAACAGTAACTGCCACAGGATTAAAACCAAGCTTTTTGGCTAGAATAAGTGAAAAGCTACTGTCCACACCACCTGAAAGTGCAACGACAGCTTCAATTTTTGAAGATTCATCAAACTCGTTTTCACCGAAATATTTGTCAAAATTGAAACTGTAGATATTTTCCAATTTGTAATCAATGGTTCTTTCCAGGTTTTTCAGTCCAACAGAATCCAAATCGATGTTATGCACTGTCTTTTTGGATAATTTCAATTTATACTTCTTGTTTAAAAAGTCCCCATATGACTCAACATGTATACTGTCAAGGCCCAGTTTCTCTTTGAGTTTGCCGACAACCCAGCCTCCTTTTCCAATTATCGCTGATTTATCTGGCCTGTCTTCTGTGATAATCCACAGTTCATTATCTTCAAAGTAAATTTCTTCAATGAAAATATTCACTTCATCATGACCTATTTCAGCTCTAATGGCATTTACTTCATTCAAAATAAATTCTTTAGTATACATATAATAATTATCTTTAATTTAGAAACTTTTAAAGATTTCTTAAAACATATATTACATAGAGGGAACTAAATGGAATATAGAAAGTTAGGAAACACCAATATTGAAGTATCTGAAATAGCTTTTGGAGCCGAATTTTTAGTGGAAAGGCCATATGAGGATACAGAGGTATTAATTAAAGCCTGTGAGGAAAACGGAATCAATTTTGTTGACTGTTGGATGAGCGAGCCTGACGTGCGCTCACACCTGGGCCGTGCAATCAAGCCGAATCGTGAAAACTGGGTGATTCAAGGACATATCGGTTCGACATGGCAAAACAACCAGTATGTAAGAACCCGTGATATGGATAAGGTAATTCCGGCATTTGAGGATTTCATGGAAAGGTTTCAAATCGACACGCTTGATTTCGGTATGATTCACTATGTTGACCAGATTGAGGATTATGACAACATTATGAATGGTCCGTTCATCGAATATGTGAGAAAACTAAAGGATGAAGGAACCATAGCACATATTGGACTCAGCACTCATAATCCTGAAGTTGGGCTTTTGGCAGCCAGAAATCCTGAAATCGAGCTTTTGATGTTTTCAATCAATCCTGCATTTGACATGTTTGGAGCAATGGATGATATTGAAGAGTATCGCAAAGAGGATGCCTATGACAATGATTTTTCCTCAATCAATCCTTTAAGGGCAGAAATTTATGAGTTATGCGAAAAAAATGGCACTGCATTAACTGTAATGAAAGGATTTGCCGGAGGAAATTTGCTGGCTGATGATACTTCTCCATTTGGGGTGGCGCTGACACCTGTCCAATGTATTCATTATGCTTTGGAACAAAAAGGAGTTTCAAGCATTTTTGTCGGTGTCAAGACAGTTGATGAATTAATTGAATCTTTAAAATATTGCACAGCAAGCGAAGCGGAAAAGGATTACACTGAAGTTCTGAAAAATGCACCAAAACATTCATTCAAAGGCCAATGCACATATTGTGGGCATTGTCAGCCCTGCAGTTCTGGAATAGATATAGCAATGGTGAATAAACTGTTTGACCTTGCAAAAAACCATGATGAAGTTCCGGCAAGTGTACAGGAACATTATAATAATCTAAAATATAATGCGACTGACTGTATCGCCTGTGGTGATTGTGAACCTAGATGTCCGTTCGATGTTCATATAGTCGATGTGATGTTGGATTCGCAGGATTTGTTCGGATTTTGATAATGTTTATACTTGGTGGAAACAAAACTATTAAGTGATTATTATGGCTTATGAAATTAAAAACAAAAAAAATATATCAACAATTGGTGTACATGCGGGCCAGGAAGAAGTTGATGAAACCGGTTCAAGAGTAACACCAATCTATCAGACTACATCTTATGTATTTGACTCACCTGAACAGGCTGCAAACAGATTTGCGCTTAAAGAGGGAGGAAACATTTATACCAGGTTAACCAACCCTACAACTGAGGCATTTGAAAAGAGGATGGCTGCTATTGAAGGAGGAACTGCAGCATATGCAACAGCTTCCGGAATGTCAGCAATTTTTTATGCAATCATTAACCTGACACAAGTTGGAGATAATATAGTTTCAGCGGATAACCTGTACGGTGGAACATATGAGTTATTCGAAAATACTTTAGAGGAATTAGGACGGACAGTTACATTTGTTGACTCACAATCTCCTGAATTGTTTGAAGAGGCTATAGACGATAAGACAAAAGCCATTTATGTGGAATCTATTGGAAATCCTAAATTGGATATTCCTGATTTTGACAGGTTGGCCGAAATTGCACATTCGCATGGAATTCCATTGATTGCTGACAATACCGTTGGAATAGGTTCCGTAAGGCCTTTTGACCATGGAGCAGATATCATATCATCATCTGCAACAAAATACATCGGAGGTCACGGTACTACTCTTGGTGGAATTATTATCGAAAAAGGCGATTTTGACTGGATGAACGGCAAATTCCCAACATTGTCAGAACCTGATGCAACATATAACGGTTTAGTCTTTGCTGAGACTTTCAAGGGAGCTGCCTTTACAACAAGAATCAGAGCAGTTGTCGGAAGGGACACCGGTGCTGTTCCATCTCCGTTCGGATCATTTTTACTATTGCAGGGTCTTGAAACATTAGGTTTGAGGATTGAAAGGCATGCTTCAAATGCAATGGCTGTTGCAAAGCACCTTGAAGCTCATCCTAAAGTTGCTTGGGTAACATATTCCGGTTTGGAATCATCCCCCAACCATGAAGTGGCTAAAAAGTATGCTGAAAAGGGTTACGGAGGAATAGTGTCATTCGGTCTTAAGGCAGGTTATGATGGAGCTTTGAAATTCATTGAAAATGTCGAGTTATTGTCATTTTTGGCAAATATTGGAGACGCTAAATCATTAGTGGTTCATCCTGCGTCAACCACTCACTCCCAACTGTCTGAAGAACAGCAATTGTCCACTGGAGTAACTCCTGATTTAATCAGATTCTCAGTGGGTATTGAGGATATTGAGGATATCCTGGCTGATGTTGACCAGGCATTGGATAAAGTCTAAACTTGGAAGTTTTTTAAACTTCCCGTTTTTTTCTTTTGCAAAGATATTTTCAAAAAATCAATAAAATTAAAAAGACTTTTTAACTTTTAATGCTAAATATATTATATTGGTGATAAGATGGATTTTGATGAAAGACGTATCGATTTAGTTAAAACTTCTATTAAAAATGTTAATTCCGGTCAGAAAATCATTTCAAAATCATTGGATAATAAAGTTCATGTTCATTGGCCAAAAGAAGATGAATATTTAGGCAATGAATCAATTTTAGACCATTTAACATGTGATGATGCTAATTGGGCTTATGAATATCTTGGCGAAGCAGTTGTTGAACGTCAGGTGCCTGGTGATGGACAAAAGGCTCACGGCGGAGATATTGAAACCGAAGAAGTAAAGGTTGTCAAACTTAGGGTCACAACCGGTAAGGATGAAAATCCATTAATAGATCTTGCTTTGAATCATCCGGAACCTCATGTAAGGATAGCTGCAATTAAAAAAATCGTCAATCCTGCTGTTTTAACCAGTATAATTACTAAAGATGAAGAGGATAAAGAGGTTAAAAAAGCTTGTTTGGATAGATTGGATGAGTTATACATAGAATAAGGTATTATGACATCCTATGATGTTATGGAACTCATTAAACGTTCGAACAATCAAGAAGAAATAATTGATATAGCTCAAAATGATTCCGATTGGCATATCCGCCAATTTGCAGTTGCCTATATTGAAGATGAAGAGGCATTAAAAGATATTTTAATCAATGATTCCATTAATTCCGTATCCATTAAGGCTATGGAGCAGATCAGTGACATAGATTTTTTAATAGACGTCTGCTTAAACAATCCATTTTCACATATCCGTCTTGCAACTCTAAATCGCATAATCGATGAATCTCTACTTTTAACGTCTGATTTAACAAATCTTTTAAATAATGTTGCTTTGAATGACCCAAATGAATTCATTGTTAAGCTTGCAGTTGAAAACACTAATTTTAATAATCCTGAAGTAATAATGACCATTGCCGAGTCCGGGCGCGATGTTGAAATCAGAAAATTGGCCATTTCCAAAATCACTGATGAAAAGGTTTTGTCTGATTTTGCATTAAATGATTCAAATGTTTTCATACGAAGGGAGGCCATCTTAAACCCTAATTTATCTGATTTTGACATTTTGAGTGAAGTGATAAGAAATGATGATGACGGATTCAATCGCCATTGGGCATGTGAAAAGATAAATGATAATGATTATCTGGTCAAGCTAATTTTTAATAAGTCATTTTACCATCGTTTGGATGATTTGTCACTTAATTCTAATTTGAATTGTGAAGAGTACTTTAAGGAAATTTATGAAAATAGTGATGATGAATATTCTTGCCTTGTTGCAGCATATCTTATTCAGGATGAAGTCTATTTAGCCAATATTGTTTTAAATGATTCTAATGATAAAATAAGACTGCATGCTATAAAAAATAAGCATTTTTCAAATCATGAAATCTTAAAAGGATTGATTTTAAGCGAAGACAATCGGGATATTGTTTTTTGTGCGGTTTCAAAAATTAGGGATGAGGATGTGCTGATAGAATATATCCGAACAAATTTGGATGATGGCAGGGCCACTTTACAGGCAATTTTGAAGGTTAATGATGTTGAATTGTTAAAGGAATTGTCAATGCATTCAAATCCAAAAATACGTCTTTATGCAGTCAAATCATTTACGAATAATTTCAAAGATCAATATAATTCCATTTTAAGGGATATTGCTTTGACAGATGAAAATAAGGATGTATGTCTTGAAGCGACTGGGGCGATAACAAATCCTTATGATTTGATGGAGATAGCTGATAAAAATGATGATGGTGATATAAGATCATTGGCATTAAAGATTATTCCAACTTCCAGATTATTGGATAACTTTTTGTTTGTTCATAATTCAAATAGGCAGTCACTGAACTTCAAGCAGAAGCTAAAATCATTGGCCTTAAATGAAGTGGATGATGAAATCAGACATATTGCTATTTCCAAGCTTGATGACAAGGAAACTTTGGACAATATTTCCTCTCTTGAAAAGGATGATTCTGAAATTGCCCAAAGAAGGTTGAACTCTCTTTTTGAAGATATTAAGCGTATTGATAATGAACTTCTACTGAAAAAACTGATTTCATCAGGAGACAGTGATGTTTCCTATATTGCTCAAAAGACATTTGATGACTGGATTAACAGCCAGAAGCACATAGATGAAATCAGCCGGATTTCAGACATTGAAAAACTGAAATCAATAATTGATGATGACTT
>NZ_ONER01000026.1 GCF_900316895.1 uncultured Methanobrevibacter sp.
GTCCACTAAGGAGTCGATGCTGTCTAAACCTGCGTTTTCAGCTAAGGTTTTTGGTACGATTTCTAAAGCTTCTGCAAATGCGTTTACAGCTAATTGTTCCCTACCAGAAATGGATTCTGCGTAGTCTTTGAGTTTTTTAGCCATTGCGATTTCAGGAGCTCCTCCACCAGCAACAACTTTGTCGTCTTCTACGGTAGCTGCTACTACACCGATTGCATCTTCGATTGCTCTTACGATTTCGTCAACGATGTGTTTGGTACTTCCTCTTACGAATAAGGTTACGGATTTTGCACCTGAACATTCTTCTACGAAAATCATTTCTTCACCGGAGATTTTTCTTTCTTCTACGGTTCCAGCAATACCTAAGTCGTCAGCGGTTAAGTCATCTAAGTTGGTGATGACGCTAGCGCCGGTTGCTCTGGATAATTTTTCGATGTCAGATTTTTTAACTCTTCTTACTGCTAAAACACCAGATTTGGATAAGTAGTGTTGTGCTAAGTCATCGATACCTTTTTGTGCGAATAATACGTTTGCTCCAGCATCAACGATTTTGTTGACCATGTCTTTGACCATTTTTTCTTCTTGTTCGATGAAAGCTTGCATTTGAGCAGGATCGGTAATTGTAATTTCAGCATCCATTTCGGTTTCTTTAACTTCTAATGGAGTGTTGATTAATGCGATTTTTGCGTCTTTGATTTCAGATGGCATACCTGGGTGTACTCTTTCTTTGTCAATGATTACCCCTTCAACTAAGTTGGATTCTTCAACAACAGCTCCATCTTTTTTCTCGATTTTGATGTTGTCAGTGTCAACTGTGCCGTCTTCTTCTGCTACAGCTTCTACAGCTTCTACGATTAATTTTGCTAATGGTTCACGTGCAGCTTCGGTTCCTTTACCGGTCATAGCGGTCATAGCTACTTTGAGTAAGATTTCGGAATCGACATCATCAATTGCAATTTGGTCTAAGATTTCTTGTGCTTTTTCTGCTGCTTTTCTGTATCCCATAGCAATGATAGTTGGGTGAATGTCAGAGTCTAATAATCCTTCGGATTTTTTTAATAATTCTCCAGCAATGATAACTGCAGTAGTAGTTCCGTCACCGACTTCGTCTTCTTGGGTTTTTGCTACTTCTACGAGCATTTTTGCTGCTGGGTGTTCAATATCCATTTCTTTTAAGATAGTTACACCGTCGTTGGTTACTACAATGTCTCCAAGTCCGTCAACTAACATTTTGTCCATTCCTTTTGGACCTAAAGTTGTTCTTACAGTTTCAGCTAATACTTTACCAGCTAAAATGTTATTTCTTTGAGCATCTCTGCCGACAGACCTGTTGGTACCTTCCGGTAAAATAAAAATTGGTTGTCCTTGTGCCATAAATAATCACCTTTTTTTAATTTTTAAATAATTAGATCAGTTTTATAATATCAACATGAGAAAATAAGTTTTAGTGTTGACAAAACCTTTCTACTTAATACATGAGTTTGAGGTTATATAAATACTTTGTGGTATAAAGTAAATTCAAGTAAGAAAAAGATTAGAAAGGAAAAATGCAATGAAAATATCTTCCACTATTATCAAAATCTTGACTGATTATATTGAAAGTTGCACCACAACCTATAAAATTATCAATAGGAAACTTAACTAAATGGAATGTGGACTGTAAAATTTGAGAATAATATTAATGTAGATAGATGTTGGCATTAAAATAATAAGAAAAATAAAAAAAGAGTATTAGGTAGAGTTATCTACCTTGTTTTTTCTCCAACCTGAATGGAGGAGTGGTCTCTTGAGTTTCATAAGCTTCCTGTTCTTCCTGCAATTCATTGAAGAAATCATTGATTTCTTCCAATCTTTTAATCTTATCATCTTTTCTTTGAAGCTCATTTTGAAGTCTCAAGTAATCTTCACGTGAAACAGTTTGTTCCTTCAAATAGCGAAGTTCGCTTTCACGGGCATTAAGCTCATTTTGCAATTGATTTTGAAGATTAACATAATCCTCTTTAGGAATAGATCTTTCTCTTAGATATTTAATTTCACTATCCCTTGCATCAATTTCATTGTCAAATCTGGTTTTAAGGGAAATGTAATCTTCTTTAGGAACTGTATTTTCTTGCAGACTCATAATCTGATTATCTAATGTCTTAATTTCGGAATCGAATTTGGACTGCAAATCATCATACTCAGCTTTAGGGATAGTTTCCTGTCTTAAATTATCAATCTCGACATTCATAGCATTGAGTTCAGATTCGAATTGAGTTTGAAGGGATATATATTCATCTTTAGGAATTGTTTGCTGTTTTAAAATATCTAACTCACCATTAATCTGCTCAATTTCACTTTCCTTAATGCGAATCTCATTATTTTTAAGCTCAATCTGTTTTTCAAGCTCCAAAATTTGCGCCTGTGATTCCACATCATTTTCTAATTTGAGCACTTTGATTTTATATTCATCAATAGTTCTAGAAAGAGTATTAATTTGGGCTTCTTTTTCTGCAATACTTCTGTAAGACTCATTTAATCTTTCATTAACATCAGACAACTCTTTTTTCTTATAATCACGGAGCTGTTCTGCAAAATATTCTTTAATTTCGTCAAGAGAATTGTTTACATAATCAAGTTCATAGATCCTATCTTCCTGATTCTTGATTAGAATGTCTTTCTCTTGCATCTGTTTTTTCAAAAGATTTATTTCGTCTTCAGCTTTAAATTTAATAACAGAAACTTCTTTTTCCTTATCTACAATGTCTTGTTCGAGTTCTTTTATCCTTTGCGGAGTGTTATCATTTGCCCGTTCCACTTCAAGCTCAGTTAATTCATATTTTAGTTGATTAAGCTCTAATAGGCAAGACCGAATTAAAGATTGTAGAGTATCTTTTTCAGCATCAATTCCTATTTCCATTTTATCCCTTAGTTAACATTTTATCCCAATATCGATTTCAAATTATTAATTTTTTATTAATTTGAAAACTCCGATATATTGTACAATATAATTCCTTGATATAAAATATTTCTTTTATACTATTTAAATTAAACCCTTAAATTAACTAAAAAATAAAACAAATAACATATAGAAAACAAATAGAAAAATAGGAAAAAATTAAAAAAAATAAAAAAAATAAATGGATAAAATTAGAGTATTTTATCATTTATCAATTCAGCATTCAATATTGATGCTCCAGCAGCACCACGAATAGTATTGTGGCCAACTAAAACATATTTGAAACTATTGTCAAATGCAGCATCTTTTCTGAGTCTACCAACAGTAACGGCCATACCATTACTTGCATTTCTATCCATTCTTGGCTGTGGTCTATCTGATTCTTCTTTAACAATAACCGGATTTTCAGGAGCTGAGAATAAATTTAATTCTTGTGGCAAACCTTTAAAGTTTGACATTTTATCAGCCACATCCGCAATGTCAAAATTATCTGCCAATTCAATAAATACCGCTTCAGTATGACCATCAATAACAGGCACCCTATGACAAGATGCGCTTAATTTGAAATCTGCATTGATTACATCATTACCATCATATTTACCCAACAGATATAATGATTCGCTTTCCATTTTTTCTTCTTCCCCACCAATGTAAGGAACAAGATTATCAACAATAGCCATAGATGGAACGCCATTATAACCTGCACCGGATACAGCTTGCATGGTTGACACTCTAACTGATTTAACATCAAAATTATCAACAATAGGTTTTAATGTTAATGCAAGAGCAATAGTTGAACAGTTTGGATTAGTTACAATGAATCCATCCCAATCATTTTCCTTTTGCTGAGCATCTATCATGTCTAAACATTCAGGATTGACTTCAGGAATCACTAATGGGATATTTTTCTTCATCCTGTGTGCACTGGCATTACTTGCAACAACATAATCCTTAGCATATTCCTTTTCAACAGTAAGTGCAAAATCAGCTGGAAGAGATGAAAATACAATATCCACATCATCATCCATAGCCTTAGGATCAGTTTCAATAACTTCAATGTCTCTTACAGACTCTGGCATCTCATTATTCATATACCAGGTTGTAGCATCCTCATATCTTTTACCTGCAGATCTGGAAGAGGCCGCAAGTGCAGTCACTTTAAAATCTGGATGATTTTCAAGCAATTGAATAAATCTTTGACCAACCATTCCAGTTGCGCCAAGTACTCCTACATTTACCATATTTAACACCTATTCTAATCCTAAAACATCATTCATACTGCTGACAATACCTTTTTCAGCATTTGGAATGTATCTGATAGCTCTGATTACACCTGCAATAAATACCTCTCTTGTATGTGCCTGGTGTTTGAGCTCTAATCTTTCACCATCTCCCACAAACATTACAGTGTGGTCTCCAACAATGTCTCCACCACGGATAGCATGAACACCGATTTCTTCAGGAGTTCTTTTTCCGACCAGACCGTGTCTGCCGTAAACTCCAACCTCTTCAGTGTCACGACCAAGCTCTTCAGCTATTACTTCAAAAGCGGTCATAGCTGTTCCTGAAGGAGCATCCTTTTTCTGATTGTGGTGAGCTTCGATAATTTCAATATCAAAATCATATAATAATGGAGCCAATTTCTTTAAAGTATTGAAGAATACGTTTACTCCAATAGCCATATTTGATGAAATGACCGCAGGAACATTGTTATCTTTAACGTTTTGAATGTTTGACTGCATCTGTTCATCACTGAATCCTGTAGTTCCAACAACTATGCCCACTCCACAGGATGTTGCGGTTTTAATTGTTTCTACAGCTGCGTGAGCAATTGTAAAATCAACCAAAACATCAGGTTTTGATGCCTTTAATGTTTCTTCCAAATTTTCGGAGCCAGTAATTTCAACTCCAAGTTCGTCGATTCCAGCCTGAAGACCCGCATCTTTACCTGCTAATGGAGTGTTTGGCATTTCAATAGCTGCAACTACTTCCATATCTTCTTGTTCTGTAATTTTTCTAATAATTCCGGAGCCCATTCTTCCTGCGGCTCCAGTTACTGCTACTCTAATCATATTATTACCTAATTAAATTAATTCTGAATCTTTTAATGCTTTTTTAAGAATTTCAAGATTTTCCGGTTTCATTTCAGTTAAAGGTTGTCTTAAAGGTCCGGATGGTAATCCCATAAGATTCATTGCAGTTTTGACAGGTACAGGATTACTTTCGATGAATAATGCCCTGATTAATTCGACCATTTCATAGTGAAGTTCCATTGCTCTTGTGTAATCATCATTCAAAACACTGTCAACCATCAAGACCATTCTTCTTGCGTCAATATTTGCAGAAGCTGAAATTACCCCAGTTGCACCGACTGCCATGAGAGGCAGGGTCAATGAGTCTTCACCTGAAAGGATGTTGAAGTCATCTTCAAGTCCTTCATGGGTAAGTGCCCTGTAAATGTCTGACACTTTGTCAACGCTTCCGCTAGCTTCTTTAACAGCATCAATACCATCAACTTTTGCCAATTCGACAATTGTTTCAACGTCCATGTTTATTCCAGTACGTGAAGGTACATTATATAATATAATTGGAATATCAGCCGCTTCAGCAACTGTTGTATAATGTTCAATCAAAGCATGCTGTTGTGGTTTATTATAATACGGAGTGATTAATAATGCAGAGTCAGCTCCAGCATCTAAGGCATATTTTGTTAAGGAAATAGCTTCTGAAGTTGCATTACTTCCGGTTCCTGCTATAGTTTCGACTCTTCCATTGACTTCATCAACAAGGATGTCAATGATTCTTTGATGTTCTTCATGATTTACTGTAGCAGATTCACCGGTGGTACCTGCACCAACCAAACCTGATACGCCCTTATCGATTAGATAATTTATATTTGACCTAAAACCTTCTTCATCAATTTCTTTATCTTTTGTGAATGGGGTTACCATTGCAACATATGTTCCTTCAAATTTCATTCTAAAACCTCGTTAATTAATTCACGTGCTTTTTCACCATCTTCCCAGTTGACAAATAGTACGATCGCTGTTTGTGATGAAATAATCTCGACAATATTGATTTCATTTTTTCTAAGTGGTTCTGTAATATCTGAAATTATTCCCGGAGTGTCAATAATATCAGGACTTACAAATGTAATCATTGCTGTGTCTCTTCCCAATGATAGAGAACTTAATACATCAGTTTCTACAACAACCTGATGCAATAAATGATATGCCTTGTTGGAATCTGATTTATCCACAAATGTTGTAATTGAATTCTGACCTGCTGAAATACCGAAAATATTAATATCTGAATCAGCAAGGCTTCCAGATAACTGAGCAATCAATCCGGTTTTTTTAAGCATTGCTTCACCAACAATGGCTATAAGTGAAATAGGGTTATTATACATAGTTACACACTTCAACATGTCTCCTTCAAAAGGGCCAACAATACGTGTTCCCTTTGAAGACAAGTCTCCATGAGCGAAATTGATAATCTTTGCAGAAATGGATGGATCTTTATATTTTAATGCATGAGGGTGCAGGACCTGCGCTCCATGAGTGGCCAAATCCCTCATTTCCTCAACTGATATCTCATCTAACAATTGAGCCTCTTCAATTTTATTAGGATCAGTTGACATTACGCCCTCCACATCGGTTACGATGACAACTTCAGTTGCATCCAAACAGTGCCCGAGAAGGAATGCTGTAATGTCACTTCCACCCCTTCCGAGAGTGGTGACTTCGCCGCTTGGACCCTGGCCTAAAAATCCACAAACAACCGGTATAATTCCTTGGTTGACAAGATTCTTAATACCTTCTGCCTTTTTAGTGGTGGTATTAAAATCAATGCTTGCCTCTAAGGAATTGGAGTCAGTTACAATTGGCCATAATTCATGATATGGATCAATATATTCTGACTTGACGCCTAAAGATTCAATAGTTGCTGAAAATAATCTAACACTAGTTAATTCACCCATGGCCATTATTTCTGCCTTCTGCTTATCGGTCAAACTAGCGCCAACAGCTTCATCAGATAATCCGATGAGTTCATCAGTAGTCTTGTTTACTGCTGAAACAACTACTACTACCTGATTTCCTTTCATATACTCATTTACAACGGACTGCGCCGCTTTTTTAATCCTGGAACCATCACCAACCGAGGTTCCACCAAATTTTGCTACTATCAAATCCATTAAGTTCACCTATTTCTTAAAAAGTATTCATGGAAATTTTGTTCAGCATATCAACTAAACAAAATATTCATATATATTTCTATTTAATCGTATTAATATACTTTAATTAAAATATCAATGTAGATAATTAAAAAGATGTAAATTAAAAAAAAGAGTTTTATAAAAAAAGAGTAAAAAAAATATGAAAAAAGCTTAGTCTTGGGTTTGTTCTAACCTTACAAGCCTTGTAACATATCCTGCAATTTTATTTCTTAAATGTTTAGTACTTACAGTAGAGTATTCTTGTACTAATTTTTTATTTTCTTCAAAATCAGTAGTGAAAACACCTTTGTGAGTTTCAATAAGTTCTTTTGCTAAACGTTTAACAAATGAAGTTCTAATATTGCCCATCAACATTCCTCCTTAAAATTTTTTTCTGCTCATTCTTACTTAAAATTGTTAGCATATCTACGATTTGATCAATAATATCAACATCAAGATCATTTTCCCGAGCCCAACTCCTGATTTTGTCATGAACAATCTTTTCACGATTTTCATCATAAATTGGCATTCCAAGATATTCCTTGGAAAAGACAATATCACTTGCAAGAGCTGTTCTCTCAGAAATTAAATCAAATAACTCATTATCAATTTCATCAATACGCTTTCTTGATTCTTCGAGAAGTATTTTAGCTTCTTTTTCATTTTCAAAAGATATTTCGTTATTTTTACTTTTCAAAAAATCACCAAATTGATAATAATATAATTTATTAAAATCATAGTATATAAACTATATGTTTATTTTTTAAATTACGGTAAAAAAAACTATTTGATTACAGCAAACAACATCCATCATTGTCAACGACAGTTTCGATTACCCTTCCCTCATATCTGCTCCATGCATCCTGGACATCACCTGTTGAATTTTCATCAACAACTGCAAAAAAGGCAGATCCTGTCCCTGACAGGCCTGATGCAAATGCTCCTGCCTGCAGAGCGTCAATTGCGATTGATGAATTGAAGCCTAAGGTGGATGCATAAATCAAACCGTTCAAGTTGATTGCCTTGAAATAATCCTTTTTGGATGCAAAATCATATGCGGTTTCAACCAATGGAGAGAGAACTTTCATACGTTCGACATCCGAATCGCCGGATTTTGAATGGAAATTAGGCATGTATATTAGAATATCATATTCATCCATCTTTTCCTTAATGATGAATTTCCTATTTTTATTGTCGGTTACAACAACCCCTCCAAAGTATGAAGCTGTTGCATCATCAAAAGAACCGGTAATTGTAACGCCTGCATCAAGAGAGGCATCAATCGCCATATTGATTACTTCCAAGTCACTGAGATGATTTAAATCAAATTCCTCTGCGACAATTTCAGATGTGACTTTTACAATGGCATTTGAGGAAGCACTGCTGCTGGAAAGACCTGAAGCCATAGGCAAGCTGGATTCTGTCTTCAGACTGATTCCAAAATCATTTTCATCAATATCATAATGGTCAAATACCTTCTGAACACACAAATCCATTAATCCTGTGTCTGCACCAACATCATTGGAGCATTCAATGCCGTTTGAAATTGATTTTGCTTCACATCTGATGTCCAAACCTATTCCGAATGCTGAACCGAAACCCGTGGCAATCGCATTGATTATTGTTGCTGAACCTGGAGACCTTACTATCTTTTTCATTGTTTAAGCTCCTCATATGGAATGTCAACTACAGAAAAATCCAATGCCCTGTTTCTTGCATTCATAGATAAAATAAGCCTTAAGTTTTCATCATTAATCATCCTATCGACTGCCATAGCAATTGAAGAAACCTTAGTTGGATCAATCAGCATCCCAACATCATCAGTGATAATTTCACTAATTCCTCCAACATCACTTCCAATAACCGGTTTGCCACATGCCAATGCTTCAATCAATACCAAACCGAAGCTTTCGGAAAATGACGGCAAGATCAAAACATCACAGCTTGGGATGATGTCCTCCACATCATCGCGAGAGCCGGTAAATATCACATCACGGATGTGTTCCTCTTCAACTTTCTTTGTGAGCTTTTTAAATAAAGGGCCGTCTCCAACAACAACCAGGTAATAGTCACTGTTTGCGACTTTTTTGGCTTCGAGAAGTGAATCGACATTCTTCCTTTTAATCAGGTTGCCGACAAAAAGAACAATAGGCTTATCTTCAAGTTTATATTCTTTTTTAAATGAATCATTAGATTTGGTTGAAAATCTATTGATGTCAACGGAGTTCCATGAAAGTTTGGTTTTGTTGGCTATTCCCACAACGCCTGTTGCAATTATTTCATGTCTTAATGCATTGCTTACTGCAAAAACACCATCTGCATCTGCCAATACCTTTCTGATTGTAGAACGCATGAAAGACTGATTCTTATACAATTCAAACATGTCTGAACCGTGTGCAGTGACATAGGTTTTAATATTATGTTTTTTCCCAACTTCAACTGCAGCGGCTCCGGCAGGGTACAAGTAATGGCCATGAATAATATCGATGTCTTCGGTTTCCAAAAGATTTTCCAATGCCTTTTTAGCATTCTTCTTAAACATCAATCCTCTAACGCCTTTAATGCTAAGTCCTTTTGTTGGAATGACATGAATTCCATCAATATCCTTGATTTCCTTGTGAGGATAAGTAACTACATAAACCTCATGGCCCATCTCAACCAATCTTTTTGATAAGGTATGAATATGAACACCAACCCCTCCGACATGTGGAGGGAACTGACCAACCATAGCTATTTTCATAAAATAAAACTCCAAAATTCACTATAATTATATAATGAGATTATTGTTTAAATAATTAATTCAAGTTATAATTATTTTTTAACAGATTCTTAAAATCACATCAACTATATCAAAATCATCACCAAATGACAACATCTTAGGCAGGTTATTTTCTTTCAATTTCAAGTTATAGGCAGTTTTAATCATTTATACCCGCCGAAATCAAATAAAAAAAAGCATAATCATTTGAAAAAAATATAATTATCTTTTAGTGACAATTTCCATATTATCGTTTAAGAAATTTCCTTCCATATCAACCAGAAACACATTCAAATCCAAATCAAAGCGCTGTTTGCATCTGTCTTTGATTGCATTTGCAATGCTGTTTGAAACTTCAACTGAAACATCAAGTTCATTTAGGATATCCATCATGTCATCGGTTGTTTTGGAATCAAACAATCTTTGAAGGTCTTTCTGGCCAACCCCGCAGATTCCAGCATGGGCAACCATTATTTCACGTCTGCCGTCGGCAACGGCATGTTTGGTGTTGAATAATCCTCCGGCAACCTTAATCAACTTGCCCATATGTCCAAAGAATGTGAATTCAGTAATTCCCCTTTTTTCAGCCTCTTCAAACATGAACCCTACATAATTACCAGTTTGAACAATCTGCTCCTTGGTAACATCTAATTTTTTCAATGCCAATTTTTCACCGATGTTGCCTGGAACAAAAACTAGATTGTCAATGTTTGAAGCCAATGCAACATCCAATTGTGTAACGATGGAATTCTTGTATGCCTCACTGGACATTGACCTTGCAATGCCAGTGGTTCCCAAAACGGATATTCCACCAACGATTCCCAACTTAGGGTTCATTGTCTTTTTGGCTATCTTTTCACCTTCAGGAATGGAAATGGTAACCTTTGCGACTTTGCCTTCAGGTATCTTATCCTTCAGGTTTTTTAAAATCATACTGCGAGGAACCGGATTTATAGCATAATCCCCAACAGGAATCTGAAGGCCCGGCTTTGTGATTATGCCCACACCTTCCCCGCCGGTAATGACAACATCATCCTCACCGGTTTTATCAAATATTTCAACAGTTGACACGATAGCAAGGTCAACCGTAACATCAGGATCATTATATGGGTTCTTATGAGCTACAGCATATGCTTTGGTTGGTGAAAGCTTCTTGCATTCATCGATGATGATGTCCAAAGTCTTCTTGGGGGTTTCGACCTTAACGCATGCGATATCGGAAGTGTCCAAAATTGCATCCAAAGCGGCCAGAGAACAAGCAGTAGCTATTGTTCCGGTTGTAACACCCATATAATTATCATTAATCATTTTAAAAATAAAAAAAGAGAGAATCTATAATTTAGATTCAAGTGCATCAATCAATTCGTCTTCAGAAGGAGCGCCTACGAAGGTTACTTCACCATCAATTACAATTGTAGGAACTGCCATGATTTGATAATCAACTGCTCTTTGTCTGTATTCTGGGTGTTCCGGATCATCAATTTTAATTGCTTCTACATCAATTGCTTCACCCAATTTATCTTTAGCTTTTTCTGCCGCATCAATTGCAGCTGGGCAGTGTGGACAGGTACTAGTTGAAAATACTTCTACTTTAATTGCCATAATTTATGTCTCCTTTAAAAAGTTAATTTGTAAATATTTTATAATTTAGTTATATATAATTGTTACCCAAATACTTTTCAAATGCTCTCTGGAAATATTTAATATATATTAAGAAAATAAAAATTAAATGATTAAAATGGAAAATTTAAGAGACGACATCAAAACAATAATTAACAGTGCTTACCCTTACATTGAAGAGTTCAATCCTGCTCAAAAAGCGGTGATTGAATCAGGTTATCTGGAAGACAAATCAAATTATATTATCTGCATTCCAACAGCAAGCGGTAAAACAGTTCTGGGAGTGTTGCCTGCCCTGAAGACAATACTTGATGGCGGAAAGGCAGTATATGCAGCACCACTGCTTTCAATTCAAAACGAAAAAGTTAAAGAGTTCAAGGCTTTTGAGGAACATGGAATCAGTGTCGGAAAGCATCCTGCAAGTTCTGATTTGTCAGTCATGGTTTTTGAATCATTTGACGCACTTACAAGATTTTCCTGGAACACACTAAGGGATGTCGACACATTAATAATTGATGAGTTCCATATGATTGGGGAATTCACAAGAGGTCCTACTCTTGAAGCTGCAATAACAAGGGCTAAAATCATAAATCCATCTATGAGAATAATCGCGCTATCCGCTACATTAAGGAATATTGAAGAAATCGAAGGATGGCTTGAAGGAAAATGCGTTGAGCATGACTATAGGCCCGTGCCGTTGCATAAGGAAGTATTGGATGCAGAGATGTTCAATACAAAAAACAAAAACGATGTCATTGTAAAGGTGCTGGAAAAATCAATCAAAGATTCATCACAGGCATTGGCTTTTGTTTCAACAAGAAGATTTACTGAAAGCCTTGCAACATACGTTTCCAAAAAGATTGACAAAAAGATTAATGTAAAGCAAAGGGAAAGCTTTAAAGAGGTTGCGGAAAAAATACTTGACGTTCCAAAAAGAAAGGGTTCACTTCCAACAACAACATGTCTCAAATTGGCCGAAAGCATAGAGCATGGAGTGGCATTCCACCATGCAGGCCTTTTCAATGAACAGAAGGAAATTATTGAAGACGAATTCAGAAACGGAAATATCTTGATGATTACTGCAACCCCGAGTTTGATGTATGGAGTCAACCTGCCTTCAAAGACTGTTGTCATAAGGGACAATACCCGCTGGACCGCCCAGGGTCCTCAGCCGATTCCAGTCTTTGATTATGAGCAGATGTCCGGAAGAGCCGGAAGGCCACAGTACGATGATGTTGGATACTCATATCTGATTGCAAAAACAATGGATGAAGCCATGAACCTGGAGGCATACTATATCGATGGTGAAATTGAATTAACCAATTCAAAGCTTGTTGACAACAAGGATGCCATCTTAAAGCAGATCATTGCCCAAATCGCTTCAACACTATCCAAAAATCTGGATGAATTGACTGAATTTTTCTCAAAAACATTATATGGATACCAAATGGCAAACAATCCTTCAATGGCTATGTTTGCTGCCGACAGCATAAGATATGAACTTGAAAATTCCTTGGAATTCCTGCTTCAAAATGGAATAATAAGGGCAACCCCGGAAGGATTAAAAACAACTGATTTTGGAAGCTTAATTGCCAAATCCAATTATTCTGTTGAAACTGCAGTCAAAATCAAGGAATACATTTCAGGAATTACAGAAATCAATGTCAATGAATTCATATATGCATTATGTGAAACACCTGACGTGCCACTGATTTCATTCAAGGGCAGAAAATCAAAAGATCCTGTTCGCGAAAAATTATCTGAAGCAGGGCTGTTTGCAGTCGATATCGGCAATCCTGAAGCGACTGCAGTATCATTGATGGAGTGGATTGACGAGAGAAACGAATATGAAATTGAAAACAGGTACAGCGTCTATTCCGCTTCAACCAGAAGATCTGCCTATGAAGCATCACGACTTGTCAAATTCGCAAAGGACACTTCAGAAGTCCTAGGCAACTATTCCAACTTAAAAGACTTTGACATCCTATCTGCCAGATTATACTATGGCGTGAAAGAAGACATTATTCCTCTGGTCGTCAGCGTTAAACGACTCGGAAGAAAAAGAGCAAGAAATCTGGTCAAAATCTTTGGAAATGATTTGAGTGGTGTTTCTGAAAATGAGTTACAAAAAGTAGAAGGAATCGGTCCTAAATTAGCAGAAAAAATCAGATTGTTCGCAAATAAATAAAAAAGGTGGGATTTAACCTCCACCTTCAGCAACACTGGAATCCATTTGCATGTCTTCCAATGCAGTTGCTTTTTCTTTCATTGCTTCGACATCAATATCCTGATTGTCTCTATCATCATATAGAGTGGATGTCTTAATGTCCTTATCATCAAGCAATTCAACTAAATTAGAACGATACCATAATTCGGTTTTATCGAGTTTTACCCATTCCATGCCATCCTGTGTTTTAATGTCAACAACCTTTCCGATTGTTCCGGTATCCACATATCTGACATAGGAATCAAGAGCAATTTCTAATCCTCTTGCATCAAAAACCATTTTAATACCTATTTATTCTTCTTCGCCTTCAATTTCTATTTCAACGGTTTCAGCTTCTTCTTCAACTTCTTCTTCTTTGGTGATTTCTTTGTTTAAGATAATGTATGCACCGATAGTTGCAATATCTTCGAAAGAGATTTCAAGTTCGTCTTTAGAGAAGATATTTTTTTGTAAGGTTAAAGTAATAGTTTCGATTTTACCAGTTTCAGTGTTAAAATCAAGATTTTCAACTTTACCTACTACATTTGCATTTTTATCTAAAACGGTTGATCCGATAAATTGTCTTACTTGCATTTTTTCACCTCATAAAATATGTTATTAATATATATTTTATTTCATTAAGTATTTAAATAACACCAGTATATAAAGTTAACTATTGTAGTTATGGTGAAATAAAATGGAAAAAGCATGTAGAATAATTATTAATGATATCCTTGATGGCAAAATCACAACTCGAAGGGAACTTGAAGTCGAAAAAAGGCAGCTGTGCCGTGACTTGAAGCTATCCAAGTTCATGAGCAATGCAGATATTTTAGAATATGCAAAACCTGAAGAAAAGGAAATCGTTTCGGGGATTGTGAAGAAAAAACCTACCCGGACAATGTCCGGAGTTGCAATTGTTGCAGTCATGTGCCATCCCCACAAATGCCCTCATGGAAGATGCTTCTATTGTCCGGAAAGCGATATTGCACCACCGAGCTACACCGGAGAAGAGCCTGCAGCACTTAGGGGCAGAATGTATGAATATCATCCATATGTCCAATGTTTCAATAGATTGAAACAGCTTAAAAAAATCGGCCATCCAATCGATAAGGTTGAATTGATTATCATGGGCGGAACCTTCCCTTCAAGGGACTTGTGCTATCAGCAATGGTTTGTATCACAGTGCCTCAAGGCAATGTGTGATTTTGGACTGATAATGGAAAACAAACCAACAAATTACGATTATAATCTTGACTATGAAGAGATAAGGTCTTTTGAAGATGGAGTGTTGAAGACTTACCCTCCAAATGATTATGTCCTGATTGATGAAGCTCAAAGGGTCAATGAGAATTCAAAAGTCAGATGTGTCGGCATGACTTTTGAAACACGACCTGATTACTGCAAAAAAGAGCATATCAACAGGATGCTTGATTTTGGAGTTACAAGAGTGGAGCTCGGAGTTCAAACATTATCAGACGAATTATACGCCAAAATCAAGCGCGGCCATACAATAGCAGATGTCATTGAGGCAAATCAGCTTTTAAGAGATTCAGCCGTTAAAGTGGCCATGCATATGATGCCTGGACTCTTTTCAAACCAGAGCAAAGATTTGAAAATGTTCAAGCAATTGTTCAGTGACGATAATTTCAAACCGGATATGCTCAAAATCTATCCTTGCCTTGTCACTAAGGGAAGCGAACTTTATGATTTGTGGAAAAAGGGAGGATATGAACCATATAACGACGATGAGGCCGTTGAACTGATAACCAAAGTAAAGGCGATTCTTCCGAAATGGGTCAGAACCATGAGGATTCAAAGGGACATTCCGTCAACACTTATTGAAGCCGGAGTCAAGAAATCAAACCTTGGAGAACTGGTTTACAACAACCTCGAAAAGGAGCATATTGACTGCCAGTGCATTCGCTGCCGTGAAATCGGCCATAAGAAAACATCCCGAGAATATACTTTAGATGAATTTGAGCTATTCCGCGAGAACTACACCGCATGCAATGGTGAGGAATATTTCCTGTCAATTGAAGACATTAATGAAGAAAGCATTGCAGGATTCATAAGATTGAGATTGCCTTCCAAAAATCATTTTAGAGATGAAATTACAGACACCACCGCATTAATCCGTGAATTGCATGTTTATGGAAACCTGATTAAGATTGGTGGCAAAAATCCGAAAATCGGTCAACACACAGGATTTGGCGAAAAACTTCTAAAAGAAGCTGAACACATTGCTGTTGACAATGGAAAGGATGAAATGGCAATAATAAGTGGAATAGGCACCAGAAACTACTATCGTAAATTCGGGTATGAAAAAGTCGGGCCTTACATGATGAAGAAGCTGATATGAAAATATTTAAATATAATGTTCGTACATATACTAACTAATTGAGAGAGTGATATTATGGTTTATAATATAAAAAATTCAAAACAATTGGCAAGCCTAATAAATTACACCAATTTGAATAACATGATCACTGAAAGTGAAATGAGGGAATTTCTCGAAAAAGCAAAGGAATTGAACTTCCATTCAGTCGTCATATCACCAACCTACGTGCCATTGGCTAAAGAGATATTGGCTGACACCAACATAAAGGTTGGAAGTGTAGTGGGATTTCCGCTAGGTTTTGAAGACAGCGAAAGTAAAATCGCAGCAGCTCAAGAACTGATTAAAAAAGGAGCAGATGAAATCGAAGTAGTAATAAATTTAAGCTACCTGAAAGACGAAAGGTATGATCTGCTTGAAAATGAAATAAAGCAAATCAAGGAAGTTGTGGGAGACAAAATTTTAAAAGTCGTTATGGAAACCAAAGCATTAGAGGACTATCAAAAGGCAAATGCCGCAAAGGTGGCTGAAAACTCAGGAGCAGACTTCATTAAAAATTCAACAGGATTTGTAAGTCCAAACCACATCTTTGAAAATGTCAATGACATCAACATCATCCAAAAATACGCTCCAAAAATCAAAATCGAAATATATGGTGGCATAAACGAATACAAATTTGCAAACCAGATATTGACCGGAGGGGCAGATTTGATTGGCAGTGACAACGGTTATGAGATAGTCAAAAAATATAAGGAACTAAGAGAAAACACACAAGTAACCCCAAAACCAATCACATTAACAAAAGATTAGATTAAAAAAAAATCCATCACCTTTTTTAATCTATTTAAAAACTATTTTTAAAAAAATCAAACACGAAAATATTCAAGGATTAAGAAAATAAGATAAAATTAAATGCCATGGGCCGGACTTGAACCAGCGACATCTAGATCTTCAGTCTAGCGTTCTCCCATCTGAACTACCATGGCATATGGACCGAACGAGATTCGAACTCCTATACAACATACTATTATTAGATTAAAGTAATATATAAAGTTTTCTTAGTTGGACAGAACAAGTAGTGAAAAAAATAAATTTAAATATAAAATAAAAAAAATTGACCAAGAAAATGGCCAATAGATTTTATTATATAAAGCTTTTTTTGCGAAAATAACTAATTAGTAAATCTATTTGATTGCTAATTTGATATCTTCAGCTTTTACAGTTTTTCTACCAGCGTGGCGTGCGAAATTAACAGCTTTTTGTGCGATTTCGTCACCTTTTTCTTCTAATGCTTCAGCTAATGCAATTTTTGCATCATCACTAATTCTTTGTGCGCCAGCATTTTTTAAGATACGACCGACTGGTGCGATTGGTAATTCACTCATGGTATCGGTAAAACCGAATAATAATCCCTCATATTATACCATAGTAATTGATAGAATATGCTTTCGAATATTAGAAAAAAATATAGATATTACAAAAATTTAAAGGATACAAAATAGCAAGATTATCAAAATAAGAATGATAAGAAAATTAAAAAATTTATCTTACAATAATTCGCTTTTAAGATATGTTGAGGTCGCTTCTGTTATCTTTACATCAACAAATGTTCCTAACTCAACATCATCTATAATAACTGGAATATAAGAATTTGTTTTTGCTATGTATCCACCTTTAGAGCCCTTTTCAATAACAAGCACTTTTTGAATAGAATTAACTAATTCTTTGTTTTCCATTTCAGTTATTTTTTCTTTGATTTGAGATAAAAATTTTGATCTTTTCTTCATGATTTCACGAGGAATCTCAGGCAGTGATGATGAAATCGCTCCTTTCCTGTGCTGATATTTTGATAAATGTATCAGACTAGGTTTGATTTCTTCAAGCAATTTTACAGTTTCATCAAAATCCTCATCACTTTCAGTCGGATAACCCACAATAATATCAGTAGCCAATGTCACATTCGGAATTTCCTCTTTAAATTTTGATACAATATTCTTGTATTGTTCCACTGAATGACCCCTTCTCATTTCAGACAAT
>NZ_ONER01000086.1 GCF_900316895.1 uncultured Methanobrevibacter sp.
CTCCATCAGAAACGATGAAGGATTACCACTCGAAATGAGAGGACCAAACTATCCTAACTACGCAATGAACGTAGGTCACCAAGGTGAATACGCTGGTATCGCACAAGCACCTCACTCCGCTCGTGGAGACGCTTGGGCTTTCAACCCATTAGTAAAAATCGCATTTGCTGACAAAAACTTAGTCTTTGACTTCAGTCAAGTACGTGCTCAATTTGCTAAAGGTGCATTAAGAGAATTCGAACCTGCTGGTGAAAGAACTGCTATTACCCCAGCAAAATAGATAGATAAACACGGAGATAGGTGATTTTTCACCTATCTACCACTTTATATAATTCAAGTTTACTTGAAAATTTCCAAAACATTTATATAAAGATAATCTAAAATATATATATTGAGTCAAGTTTACTTGAAATATTACAAGATATTTGTAATAATAATATTATAAATCCAAGATTTTTGATGGAACAAAAATCATTCATTTCACGTTTATTAAATGATCAATTTAATAAAAAATATGGAGGAAAAAAATTATGGACCCTGTAACATTAGGTGTAGTTGCATTAATGGGTGCAGTTGCTACTATCGGAGGGGCTGCAGAGGACTTAGAATCGCTTATGGTGTTTGGTGTGGTGTTGCTGGTGCTATTGCATACTTAGTTATGTCTTTAGGCTTAATGCCTGTTGTAGCTATTGCAATCGGTGCTTGTGTCGCTGCTTTTGTTCACGCTATTTATACTGTTACATCCCACATGGGAAGGATTGTCGGACAATCCCAATTTGAACAACCATTATTTATGGATGTATTAACTCAATCTTTAGGACCTATCGTAGGTCACGGATTTATAACTAGTTTCTGTATTGTTGGAATTTCTTACTTAATGACCATTCCATTGAATGGTACCCCATTACACGTATTCCCATTACCACTCTTAGCAATGCTTTGGGGTATTGCTTTAGGTGCTATCGGTTCTTCAACTGGGGACGTTCACTATGGTGCTGAAAGTGAGTATCAAAAATTCGAATTTGGTGGAGGAACCCCTGTAGCTATTCAAGGGGATATTGTTACTAAAGCTCCATTAGGTGCTAAAAACTCAATGGATGTTGTAAACTTCTGTGCTAAATTCGGTGGACCATTAACTGGTTTCTGTTTCGGTCTCGTTGTATTCTTTAGTTTCTGGAATACAGTAGTATTTGGAGTATATTGGATCCAATTACTTTAATTTTATTCATCGCAATAGGCGGTATTATGATTGGTGCAGGTGTGCACTTTATCCCTGTAGGAGGAGCTCCTGCAGCTATGGCAACAGCTACTGGTGTAGGTACTGGTACTGCTATGTTAGCTGCTGGTGCTGGTTTAACAGGATTAATTACTGCTGCAACTATGACAGGTGAACCATTTTATATAGTAGGTATCGGTGGTGCTATTGGTGCTATGATCATGATGGGTATTACCATGCTCATTGCTAACTTAATCTACATCTTCGGTGTAGGTATTGTTCCTGCTGCATCCAAAGTACCTGTAGACTGGATTACCAAACGTAACCAAGAAGTATATAAAACTCCTGGTACCGAAGGTCACGGTGTACCTTTAACCTCTTTCGTAAGTGGTTTAATCGGAGGTCTTCTCGGTGGTTTCGGTGGTGGATTAGTCTACTACGGAATTTACGATAAAGTACAAGCTTCTTTTGAACCTGCTGTTGCTATTGGTTTAGCTGCTATTTTAGGTGTAGGTGTGTTCTTTATTAACTCTGTAATTGCTTCATATAACATCGGTGGTACCATTGAAGGTATGCACGATCCAAAATTCAAAAGAATTGGTACTGGAGCTCTTGCATGTGCAATCGCATCTATTGTTGTCGGAATATTTTGTGTTATTTTAACTGGAGGTTTCTAAATGTCTGCTGGTGGAAGTGCTGACGGTGCAGCTGCAGGTGCAGTAAGTTCAACTATGTTATTAGCTGTAGGTATCGTCGGAGGATTACTTTGTATTTATTTATCAGGATTTTTAGGAGATTTAATCGGCCCAGTTATCGCAGGTCTCGGAGCAGTATGTGCTATCATTTGGGGCGCAGATGCTATTCGTAGAGTTGCAAGTTATGGTTTAGGTACTGGTGTACCATCCATCGGTTATATGTCTCTTTCAGTTGGTGTAATTTCTGCATTAGCTGGTCTCAGTTTAGCTGGTATCTTAAAAATGGCTATTCTTGGACCTGTTGCTTCTTTTGTAGTTGCTGTAATTATTGGAGCTATCATTGCTATTGTTGCAACTAAAATTGTAGGTATGAAAATCCCTATTATGCTTCAATGTACTATTGAAATTGCAGGTGCAGCTACTTTATCCATCTTAGGATTTGCTGTTGCTATTGCAGGTAGTTACGACATGACAGCTATTTTGAAAAATGTTGTCGCAACTGGTTTTATTGCTGTATTATTTATTATGTGTACTATGGCTATCCAACACCCATTCAACGCATGTTTAGGACCAAACGAAGATCAAGTAAGAACTCTCAAATGTGCAGCATCTACTGCATTCTTATCCATGACTCTTACAGGTCTCATGTCCCTCACTACTGGAGGACTTGGTTGGTTTGTCGTATTCATCGTTGGTTTAATCGGTTGGGTTATTTCATTCAGAGCATTTGTATTAGCTTCATGTAATGATGCTGCTTCAACCAAATGGGCTGGTTTATGGCCTAAAGTAGAACAATAGATTAGGAGGATTAATAATGGCTCAAATGTTACCTATGGTACAAATTGTACCTGAAATGAATTTCGCATTAGACCCTGCTACAGGGATTATCGGATCATCTTTAGGTGGTGGAGTTATTCTCCTTTCTATGGATGATGTTAACGAACAAGTAGCAAAAGTGGAATTAGCTGCTGATGAATTAATGGCTTCATTAGACCCATACACAAGTCCTGTTGGATCATACCCTGGAAGGGAAGGTTCCTACGTAACTGCAGGATTATTAACCAACACAGTATATGGATTCTTATTAGCTACATTTATTATATTTGCTGCATTACCACTATTACAAATGATGGGGGTTTTATAGATGGCTGATAAAAAAGCTCCTGCAGACGGCTGGCCGGTTATCAGTGGAGACTACATTGTCGGTGATCCAGAAAGCCCAGTTGCAGTTACCACTTTAGCTTCTCACATTGAAGCTGAACTTTCCGGCGCTGCTATTGCAGGCCCATGTAAAACAGAAAACTTAGGAATTGAAAAAGTAGTTGCTAACATTATCTCAAATCCTAATATTCGTTTCTTAATATTAGCTGGTGCTGAAGTACAAGGCCACATTACTGGTCAAAGTATTCAAGCATTATATGATAATGGTGCAGACCCTGATAAAAAGAAAATTATCGGTGCTACTGGAGCTATTCCTTTCGTAGAAAATGTTCCTCTCGATGGTATTGAAAGATTCCAACAACAATTAGAAATTGTTGATTTAATTGATACTGAAGATATTGGAACAATTCAATCAAAAATCAATGAATGTGTAGAAAAAGATCCAGGTGCTTTTGAAGAAGAAGCTATGATTATCTCTGTTGATGAAGATGGCGGCGAAGAAGAAGAAGGAGAAGCAATGAAAGTTGTTTCTGCTGAAACTGCTCTTATCGAAGCTAGAATTAGGGATATAAACACTAAAATCGATATGGCCGGTGCTGTTCAAAGAAACATGGCAGGTAATTATGCTGGTAAAGTCCAAGGTATAATGATCGGATTAGCTTTTACTTTAATAGTTGGAGTTCTATTCTTGATTTAAGGAGGAGATGAATATGGTACAAATTTCAAATAAACCAAACATAAATGGGATGAAAACTGCAGCAGATGATGCTGAATACAGTTCAAAACTCCTTGCAAGAGAAGGTAAACTATTCGCAGGTTTACTTGCAACCAGATTTAAAGGATTTGCTATCGGTGCATGCATAGCATTACTTTTAATCGTGATCATTCCTTTTATTGCAAAAGCTTTAGGATTCTAAGGGGTGTTATTTATGAGTGAAGATTCAATACCTCAAGTAATGGTATCCTCAGATGATTTCAACCAAATCGCTGCAAAATTAGATGATGCAGAAGAAAAAGTTGATTTCACTGTAGGTGAATATTACCAACGTTTAGGCCAACAAACTGGTAGAGATGTTGGTATTTTGTATGGTATTATACTTGGATTAATTATATTAATTGTAGCTATAAAATTCGGCGTAGCTGCAATGTTATCTACCTTATTATAGGAGGTTTATACTTATGTTTAGATTTGATAAAGAACAACTCGTTGTAGATATGAATGGGGTAAAAATGGGGGGCCAACCTGGTGAATACCCTACCGTTTTAGCAGGAACTATTTTCTACGGCGGACACAAAATTATTAGTGATGAAAAAGCAGGTGACTTTGATAAAGATGCTGCTGACGGATTAATTAAAACTATGGAAGAAATGTCTGATGTAACCGGAAACCCTTGTGTAGTACAAACTTTCGGTGCTACCGGTGAAGCTATGGTAAAATACCTAGAATTTGTAGGTGACGTCTGTGACAAACCTTTCCTTATAGATTCAACCGCAGCTGCTGCAAAAATTGCAGGTGTAGAATACGTTCAAGATGCAGGCTTAGCTGACAGAGCTGTTTACAACTCTTTAAGTATGGCTGCAGAACCTGGTGAAATCGAAGCTGTTAAAAACTCAGACATCGACGCATCCATTCTCTTAGGTTTCAACCTGGGAAACTGGTGGTTCTGTAATCGACCAAGGTATTCTTGAAATGGCTGACGAATGTGGAATTACCAAACCATGGATGGACGTAGCTGTAACTCCATTAGGTCAAGGTGCAGGACCTGCTGTAAGAACTGCTTACGCAGTAAAAGCTAAATGGGGATACCCTGTAGGATCCGGTATTCACAACGTACCTTCCGCATGGGACTGGTTAAGAGGATACAAAAAAGAACACAAAGAAGCATGGCCTGTTTGTGATATTGGTTCAAACATCGTTCAACAAATGGCTGGTGGAGACTTCGTTCTTTTCGGTCCTATCGAAAACTCCAGACTTGCATTCCCTGCATGTGGTATGGCAGATATCATGATTGCTGAAGCAGCAAAAGATATCGGTACCGAACCTGTAGAAGACCACCCAATTAACAAATTATTATAAATAATGGGGTCCCGATTAGATGATTCATTTCATCTAATCTATATTTCTTTTTTTCAACTTTTTTTTAAAAACTTTTAATAAAATTTATATTATCATAAAAAGATATTATTATTTAACTTTAATATTTTTGGAGAGGTTAGATAATGTCTTTTTTAAGTAAACTTTTTAATAAAGGTCCTAAGCCTATCATTGCTCATTCCAAAGAAGGTAATTTAGCATCTTTAAGAGCTCAAAGGGCAGGTCCTGCAAGTCCTGGTGCAGTTCAAAAGCCAGATACTTTTTATGTAACTGCTTCTGTTGAATTAGGTAACACCACTACAAAATCCATTGTAATGGCAACTAATTTAAACACAAGTGAATCTTATTTATTGAACAAAACAGTTAAAATGACTCGTGATATACGCCCGCCTAAACCTAATGAAGAGGTATTCGGTAAAACCGTTTGGGGTATTGAACTTTCCAAGGAATCCGTAACAGAGCTTATCAGGGATACCGTTTTGGAATCTTTAAGAAAATGTCAGGTCGATAAGGATGAAGACTTGGATTTTGTTGTCAGATCAACCGGTGTAACCGCAGGTTTTGCAACTGCGGAAGAGGCAGGTCAATTGATTATCGCTTTGGCTGACGGCTGTCTTGAAGCTGATATTCCTCCAAGGAAAATGTCTCCTGCAATGACTATTTCACAGCTTCCTGAAAGGTTGCAGAAACATTCCCTTTTGGAAAACATAATGTTTGACGGTGCTGTTGTAAGTGTAGTTCCTCCTCAAGGTAAGGAAACAGTTGCAAATGAAATGGAAGGGGAACTTGTTACTGCAGGTATTAAGTTGGGAGCTAAATGGACTGAGGTTGATTACAGAAACCCTTGTGTTTCCCTGGATTTCGGTTCCACTTTGGCAGGCCGTATCGTTAATGATAATGAACCTTATGCAAATACTGTTGGTAACTTCCTGGGTCTTGCAGGTGTTGTAAGCGACTCTTTAGCAAGAGGTTCAGGAAAAATCGATAAGAAAAATGGTGCTGCCCTAGATTTATATTCAGATAAGGCAATGAAAAAGGCCGACCACAAAAAGGCTGAAGCCAATGCATTGGAAGCTCATAAATTGGTTAACATTACTAAAGTGCCTAAGGATGTTGACAGATTCGGTACCGTGCCAGTAAATCCTGAAGCTGCGGAAAATGCAGGAACCACTTTAATTGGTTGTGATGTCGGATTCAATGGTGATAAATTAGGTGAATTGATGGAATTGGGTGCACAATTCTATGATGCTGACGGTCTTCCAACTCTGCTTTCAACTCTCGACTATGTAAGTACAAATATAGTTAAAAGGGTGCTTGATGTGGCGTTTAAGGAAAATGTTATCGTTCCAGGTTCCGCTTTAGGTATCACAGGTAGGGCAGGAATTACCGGACGTAAGCCTGAACTCATTTTAGAAGCTGTTCAAGACAAATTTGAAAATGTCGTATTTGTTGAAGATGGTCTTGCATTAGGATCTGCAATTATGGCTCGTTGTATGAACTCAATGGGAACACCTAGGGTGCCTATTGGTGGTAAGCAAGGTGGAAGATGCATTCTTAAAGATCGTATGAAAATGATGGGTGGAAAATTCGCTTAAATAATTGTGGTTTTTCATGATTTATGCAATTTTGATGGCTGGAGGTATGGGAACCAGACTTAAAGTTCCCGAAGAAAAACCTCTTTTCAAATTACATGATAAACCCTTGATTAAATATGTCATAGACAATTTAAAATCATCTGAATTAATTGATGAAATCGTTATTGCAGTCAGTCCAAATACTCGCAAAACCACCGAATATTTGGAATCACTGAATGATGATTTTATAATTTTGAACACTTCCGGCGATGATTACCTTAAGGATTTGTCATATATTCTGGATTACTTTGAAAAAAAATCCAAAGAAGACATATTGCTTTTCATTAATGCCGATTTACCATTCATTTCAACAGAAACTATAGATTATGTCATAAATTATTATTTGGACAATGATAAGGATGCTTTATCTGTCATTGTCCCTGTTGAGGTTTTTGAAAGTCTTGGATTGAAATATTCATATGAGTTCAATGGCTGTGTTCCATCAGGATTGAATATTCTCAGGAGTGAAAATATAATCCAGGAGGAAACCCAGTTGGTGCTTGAAAAAGTGGAGTTGGCATTAAACATTAATACGATTCCAGACAGTAAAATTGCAGAAAAGTTATATTCTAAATATTATGTTTAAATATAATGAAGTTATAATAATAATATAAGTAATTATTTTTATCGGTGATTAAATGGATAATAAACAACAAATTCCAAAAAGAGAAGAGAAATTATGGAGTGAAATTAAAAACTATCAAGTAGCTACCAACAATGCACGTATCCTTGGTGTATTAGACGAACTGATCATCAATGAAAAAACTGGTAAAATTGTTGATATCGCTATTAGAATTGAAAGTGACCGCAATATTCATGTTAAAGGCGCTAAAAGGAATGGAGACTTATTATTAGTTCCTTTCGCTAAAGTTGAAAAAGTCGGTGAATTCATTATTGTAACTGAATAATTTCAGTTATACTCTTTTTTTTATTTATCTATTTTTTTTGTGATTTTTTGTACTATTTAGTGTTAACTATTTATTTTATAAAATCCATATTTATTATAGTATAACAAATTCATATTTATTCATAAAAGGTGATTATATGTTGCTTGAAATCGAAAATTTGGCTGTCGAAGTAGCCGGAAAAAGAGTTTTAAAAGATGTTAATCTTTCAATTGCTGAAGGAGAAACTCACGTTCTTTTAGGACCGAATGGTGCTGGTAAAAGTACCTTATTTTTAACTATATTGGGATTCCCACAATATGATGTGGTTGAAGGTTCCATCAAATTCAAAGGTCAGGATATTACTAAATTATCTACTGCTGAAAGAGTAAAGTTAGGACTTGGAGTAAGTTTCCAAACCCCTCCTGCAATCAGGGGAGTGTCTGTAAGGGATCTTCTTAAAATAGAATCCCATCAGGATATGGATGAGGAATTAAATCCTAGAATGCAGGAATTGGCAAAACAACTCAAGTTCAGTGACGAATTTTTGGACAGGGATGTTAATTTAGGATTTTCTGGCGGAGAGGTAAAGCGTTCTGAAATATTGCAGCTGCTTGCTCAGATGCCGGATTTCACCATGTTTGACGAACCAGATTCTGGTGTAGATATTGAAAATGTAGAATTGTTAGCTTCTGAAATAGGTACATTATTGGATAAGGATAAGCCACAAGGTTCCAGAAAAAGAAGCGGACTTTTAATTACTCACTTGGGTTACATTTTAAACTTTGTAAGTGCAGACAGGGCACATGTTTTAATTGACGGAGTAATTTCTTGTTCCGGAAATCCAATAGAAATTTTAGAGGATATTAGGAAAAACGGTTTTAATGGATGTGTTGAGTGTGCGCAATGTTTATGATGATGCCGAAAGGGCAAAAGATAAAAAGGCAGCATTAGGTGCTGATATTACAATTGAAAATTTCTCTGATGAAACAGTCAATGCTTTAGACATGATTGATGATTTGGATGATTTAGACAAACAGACTAAAAAAGATTTATTGCAAGTTGGTGTGGATACTGAAGAGAAAAACAGGTCAGGATCATTTTTACAGGTTGACCAAAGTAATATTTTCACCAATAACTCAATGTCTGATTCCATTGAAGTCATGAACATGGGTGTTGCATTAGAAAAGTATAGCTGGCTTGAAGATTATCTTTGGAATGTTGTAAAGCCGGATGCAGACAAATATACTGCAAAAACCGCTTTGAATGAACAGGAAAATGGTGTTTTAAGCGGTTATTTTGTAAGGTCCCTTCCTGGAACTAAGGAAGTCATGCCTGTTCAGGCATGCATGTTCATCAGTGATGAGGACATCATGCAGACCGCTCACAATGTCATTATTGCTGAAGAAAACTCTGAATTGCATTTGATTACAGGCTGTGCAACAGGAGACGATGTAGGTTCTGCAATGCACGTTGGTGTATCTGAAATGTATCTCAAACCAGGTTCCAAAATCACTTTCACCATGGTTCACAATTGGGCGGAGCAGGTTGAAGTGCGTCCAAGAACCGGTGTTAAATTAATGGATAATTCAACTTATATTAATAATTACATATTGACCAGTCCTGTAAGTACTATTCAATCCTTCCCGACTGCATATTGTGATGGTGAAAACTCAAGAGCCATTTTCCAAAGTATCCAAGGTGGTAAAAAAGATTCCATTATTGATGTCGGATCAAGAGTCTTGTTGAATGCTAAAGGAGCAAGAGGAGAGGTCATCTCAAGGGCTGTTGCACAGGACGAATCACAGATTTATGCAAGAGGTCATCTTGCAGGTACAGTTCCTGAAGTTAAAGGACACTTGGAATGTCACGGACTCGTATTATCTGATGACAGTTTTATTTATGCGGTTCCTGAACTTGAGGCAAGTTCTGCTAACTTGGAAATGTCTCACGAAGCTGCTGTCGGTAAGATTTCTGAAGATGAGATTAATTACTTGACTTCAAGAGGAATTGCTGAAGAAGATGCCGAATCCATGATTGTCAGAGGTTTCTTGAACATGGATATCACAGGTCTTCCTGATGAATTGGCTGAGCAAACTCAAAGAATGATTGATATGAGTCTTGATGGAATGTAATTCCATCTAATTTTTCTTTTTTTTTAATTTAATCTATTTTTACGCCGAATCGCTTTATAGTATATAAACCTTTTGGCTTTATTTTCTAAGTAACCTTTATATTAATTATAAATGAAATATATTAATCAGTACATAATGTAATGCTGAGCTAGCTCATTACGTACGTAAAATTGTGTTTTTAAGGTATACCTAAACAGTATTTCCTTAAAAAGAAAATTTTAAAATTTTTTAAAAAACTTTAAAATTGGGTTTTTGAAAGACATAAGTTTTTCGAAAACGTGAAAAAATATTTATAGAGGAGGAGAAACTCTATGGCTGATGATGTAAAAATTGTAATGTTTTGTTGCAACTGGTGTTCCTATGGAGGAGCAGACACAGCAGGTACTGCAAGGATGCAATACCCACCGAATATTAGAGTTATTCGTGTAATGTGTTCTGGAAGAATTGACCCACAATTTGTTTTAAAAGCATTCCAAGAAGGTGCTGATGGGGTATTTGTAGCTGGATGTCACATGGGTGACTGCCACTATGATGCTGGTAACTACAAATTAGATCGTAGAATGAGATTAATTTATAGATTAGTCGAAGATATGGGAATTGGAAAAGAAAGAGTTCACCACGATTGGATTTCTGCATCCGAAGGTGAAAAATTCTCTGAATCTGTTAAAATGATGGTTAACAGAATCAAAGAATTAGGTCCAGCTCCATTAAAAGAACAATTAGATGCTGAAAGATAAATTGGAGGAGTTTAATATGGCAGATAAAGTTAAAATAGGAACTATGTGGTTAGGCGGATGTTCCGGTTGCCACTTATCCATTGCGGATTTCCACGAATCCTTAATTGATGTAATGGAATTTGCAGATTTTGAATTTTCCCCTGTGCTCATGGATACTAAATATGATGAAGTACCAGATTTAGATATCATTATTGTCGAAGGTGGAATCAGAAACGATGAAAACAGAGAATTAGCTGAAATGTTAAATGAAAA
>NZ_ONER01000033.1:1215-17340 GCF_900316895.1 uncultured Methanobrevibacter sp.
CGTACGCCACGAGCCTAAACTCGTTCGACTTGCATGGCTTAATCGAATCCCAATAGCAGTAGCATCTGCCAGGATCAAACAGAATTGAACACATAACAGTACTATTTTTGAAGTACACTAAAAAAATATAGACGAGTGTAATACACTAATTAAATTTGATATAAAAGATTCTATAATCAAATTTCACCACATCTACAAAACTTACATCATACTTGAAGAAACTCAAGTACTCACAAAAAGCACATTCATGATATTAATAATTTAATTAATACGATAAACATGATAAATTATAGCTACATGCGGAAAAGCAGTCATCATAGTCAGAATTGTAAATACAATATGACTTAAACCAACGCCATAAAACACATAGCACATCTAATAGATAGACAAGTTTGAGTAACAAATTCAATTAAAAAACATTGCAAAATATAATATAATAACATAAAAACAAATATTAATTCTATTTATTGAAAAATATATGCTTAAAATTTTTAATTTTAGAAATAAATCTGCAAATTAAGATAAAGTAAAACAAATTTATTATGAAAAATCATAAGTAAAATACCAAACATACCAATATTACAAAAAATAAAATTTTTAATACTAGTTATTTTTTTATAACATATGGAAACACGAAACATGATTCATATTTAAAACTTTCTATCTAATTCAAATAAAAATTACTTTATATATTGCTAACTAAAATATTAATTGGTGATAAAATATGAAGTTCGGTATAGAATTCGTACCAAATCAACCTTTGGATGAAATTGTAAAATTAGTAAAATTAGCAGAAGACGTCGGTTTTGAATACGCATGGATCACAGACCACTACAACAATAAAAACGTATACGAAACCTTAGCATTACTTGCAGCTAACACTGAAACCATTAAAATGGGTCCTGGTGTAACCAACCCATACGTAAGAAGTCCTGCAATCTCTGCTTCTGCAATCGCAACCATTGACGAAATCTCAGAAGGAAGAGCAACCTTCGGTATTGGACCTGGTGACAAAGCTACTTTCGACGCTTTAGGAATCGAATGGACCAAACCTGTATCCACTATTAAAGCAGCAATCGCTGACATTAATACTTTATTAGCTGGAGACAAAACTGAAGGCGGAGCACAATTAGGCGGAGTAAAAGCTGTCCAAGAACACATCCCTATTTACATGGGTGCACAAGGACCTAAAATGTTAGAAACCGCTGGAGAAATCGCAGATGGTGTATTAATTAACGCATCCAACCCTAAAGATTACGACGCAGCTATGCCTATGATCAAAGCAGGTCTCGAAAAAGCTGGAGACAAAGAATTCGATGTTGGTGCATACACAGCAACCTCTATCGGACCAGACTCTGACGCAGCTAAAAACGCAGCTAAAATCGTAGTTGCATTTATTGCAGCAGGTTCCCCACCTCCAGTTATAGAAAGACACGGATTACCTGACGGATTCAACACCCAAATGGGTGACTTCTTAGCTAAAGGTGACTTCGGTGGAGCTATTGGTGCTGTAACCGATGAAGCACTCGACGCATTCTCCGTATGTGGTACTCCTGATGAGTTCATTCCAAAAATTGAAGGCTTAGCTGAAATGGGTGTAACTCAATACGTAGCAGGTTCCCCTGTTGGTAAAAACGTAGAAGAATCCATTAAATTATTAGGAGACGTAATTGCAAGTTTCTAAACTTGCTTACTCTTTCTTTTTTTTATTTTTTTAAACCTTTATACACAACTTATTAACATACTATTTTTTCAACAACAATTTTAATTATAAAAAAATCCTAATAATATAATATTATAATTATATTATTGCAGGTATTATAATGGAAATCGAAAATTTAACAAAAGACATTAGACAAAGAGCATTTGATCGAAAAGACCCGAAAACCCCCGAACAGGTGGGAGCCAGCTGGTATAATGATGATTTGACTTACGATGGCGTTGCCAAAACATTATTTATAATTCTACCCACACCAGGCTGTGCATGGGCACTCGGAGACAGCGGAGGATGCACAATGTGCAGTTATGTTTCAGACTGTACATTAGAACCAATCGATACTGAAACAATTCTAAGAATCTTTAATGAACACCTCCAAAGACATCCAATATCCGAAGAGGATAAAATTTCTGTAAAACTGTTTGCATCAGGAAGTTTCTTAAATCCATATGAGCTTCCAAAGGATGCGCGTGATGAAATATTAAGGACATTAATGGAATTGGGCAACGTTACAGAAATAATCGTTGAGTCCAGACCTGAATCTGTCAAAGAGGAAGTTTTGGATGAGATTTTTGAAATAATTGGAGACACATTATTCGAAGTGAGTATCGGTCTTGAAACATCCAATGATTATACCCGCCTTAAAAAAATCAACAAGGGATTTACACGCCAGGACTTTGAAGATGCAGTCCGATTGATGCAAAACTTAAAAGAAAATAAAGGATATAATCTGAAATCAAAAGCATATATCTTCGTTAAACCTATTCTAGTGTCTGAATCACAAGCAATCACAGAGGCCATAGAAACCGCAAGATACTGTGATTCAATTGGAGTAAACAGACTTTCATTTTGCCCTGCAACAATACATAGCGGAACAGTTATCGAGCGCTTTTGGAGAAAGGGAGCATATCAGCCGCCATGGATCTGGTCATGTATTGAAATAATAAATACCGTCAGAGATGAGCTTGACATACCTGCACTTATGGACACATCAGGTTTCGGTTCAAGACGTGGCCCGTACAATTGTAAAAAATGCAACAAAGATTTGAAACATATGATTATAGCCAACAATCTAACCCAAAGCAAAATAGAATATGAATGCGAATGCAAAAACGAATGGTTGGCTGAAGTCAACAATTCAGACATGAATAACTCTACCGTTGAGATAAAACATATTCCATTATATTGAAATATTAAAAAATATTAATTAGTATTAGGAGGAAAAAATGAAAACTAAATTTATTAGCATACTTGCCATAATTTTTGGATTGATAATTATCATATTTCCAGTAATGGGACTCATTAAAACAGGTGCATTAATCGGTTTGTCATTATTATTAATATCAATTTATCTGCTTGTTGTTGGAGTTGCAATAATTGACTATAATAAAAGTGGAGCAATATTGGATTTGATTTTGGGAGTCGTGTTGCTTATACTGAGTATCTGTTTAATATTCAATGTTTCCATAATCGGAGTTTTAGCACAGATAACATTTTATCTTGCAGGAATAACATTGATTGTTGTCGGACTTGTTTCCCTTGTAAATAATCGCCAGTCCAGATATGGATTTTATATTGGAATAGCAGGTATCGTACTAGGTTTACTGTATATTATTATTGGAACTTACGTTGCAGATCCGATTATTCTCGGAACATTAATCGGATTATGGTTAATTATTAGTGGTATTTTAAAATTAATGGATGGTTAAACTATCCTTAATTTCTTTTTTTGGTGTTTATCTTGATTGGAATTAGCGCAGATTTTGACCCCGTTCATAAAGGTCATGCAAAATTAATCAGCGAAGCTCGCAGACTTGCTGATAAGGAAGATAAAAAATTAGTTGTTTATTTAAATAAAGGTTTCAGTGCAAATCACGCTCCTTTTTTTGTGAATTTTGAAGCCCGCCGTGAAATGGCACTGGCTCTGGGAGCAGATGATGTAAAATCATTTGAAGGACTTCATCACAGATTAGTCCTGTCATACAGCGTTCCAATCAGACTAAAACAGATGATAGATGACGGAGTGACAGATTATATAACTTCCGCAAGCATTTCACTTGATGAAATCAGAAAAAAAGCACAGCCGTTCATTGATGAAGGAAACTTTGTGGGGATGCCGAAATCATACACAAACAGGAATGAAATCAGATGGTATGCCATAAATGAATTTCTCGGGTCCAAACTTGACTATCATGTCGTGAAGGAATTCAATAAGGACAAATATTCTGGCAGACTAATCAGACAGTCAATAATTGACAATGACATGATAATCACTGACGAGATTGCAGAATTGCTTCCGGAAACCACTGTTGAAATCCTGCAGCGCGAAATTAATGCCGGCAGAGTCCCTGGAGAGAGAAACTGGAGTGACATTTACAAAAGAATGAATACGTACTCCCGGGGAAACCTTGAAAAAATAGCTTATCTCAATGGAAATACAATTAATGAAATAATCAAAAGAAGGGTTTACAGAGACCCCGAATCAATTTGGGCCGTCTTTAGAAGATCAGATTACGGACCGGTAATGACAAGACTTGCCATCAGTGCAATTGAAATGGAAGTCACCAAAAAAGAGGTCATGGATTTGATGAAAAGCTACGAATCTCAGGGTGTCATACCTGATAATCAGAAGGTCCAAAGGGTTATTGACAGGGCATGGTATGTTGCAAGCGAAGGTGAAAAGGGCGTGAGTGCCCGCCAGGCAAATGAAAAATTCAGAAGCCAAAACATCAATGTAGATGCGCCTTTGAGATTGGAGGCCGGCCTTAATTTAACCAAATTCGAAACAAAGATTACAAAAGAGGGAATAGCTACCGATTTATATGTCGATAAAAACGGCAAAA
Source organism: uncultured Methanobrevibacter sp. (assembly GCF_900316895.1). Lineage (GTDB taxonomy): Archaea > Methanobacteriota > Methanobacteria > Methanobacteriales > Methanobacteriaceae > Methanocatella. Next base: position 5,776 of record NZ_ONER01000033.1, read on the forward strand.
TTTCTGTTCAGTTTAAAAGTGAAGGCAAAAAGATCAAAACAAACCTAAGGCTTCCGGCGGTTGAAGTCACTTACTTAAGATATATTATGGATTCTCATTTTATTCCAGTTACCGGCAGCATAAAAAAAGCTAAAAAGGGTTTTAAGGTTGAAGTGGTTATCGGTTGAGTTTTTCAAGTGCCGCCCTGACCATTATCAAATTGCAATCTCTGAAGCAGTTAATTATTTCTTCCAGTTCCTCACATTTTCTTTGGGAATTTGCCAGTGTATTGTCAATTCTTGAAAGGGATTTTTGAGTGAAATCTTCCCCTTCTGTTAATGTCAGTATGTCAAAGAATTCCTCTTCCAGACCATGTTTTTGGGCGATTTCACTTGATTCAATCAAAAGTGCTGAAAGGGTTTTTGTATAGCTGCTTCTAAGCATCTTTAAAGTGGCCACATCGCCGACGTTACTGCTTATTTTTTTTGTTTTGATGAAATCATTTAAAAATAGTAAATCGTCAGCATTTTCACCGGAAATGTATAAGATAGGATTGTCTGAATCTATTTTGCCGATGATTGCCCCATCTACCAGATTATCAATGTGAGAGCTTATTTCATTAGTGGTATCCGGAGAAATATTATTCAAATCCAAATAAATTCCCCTGCAATACTTGCCGTATTTTCTGGCAACGTCCAAAGCTGACTTAGGGGATGTTGCCGAAATCAGAATATCAGATGCGGCTGCAACTTCCTTTATGGATTCAAAAACCTCAATGCCGGACTCATTAATGCTTTCAATAGTCTTATCCGACCTCTGCTCGGGTGAAGTGATGCATACAATATCTTCAGAATCCAATAAATTGAAAAGGGTTTTGGAAACCTTTCCAAAACCAATAAAACCTATTATCATAAAATCACAGTGAATTATTTTTTGAAAAGAAGCATGTCATGTAAATTAACACCGATATCCCATGAAATTGTATTGCATTTTGCACACAACATAAAGTAGATATCCTTATCTGATAAATCAATTTCTGTTAGCCCCTCATAATTGCCCATACCTTTTGAGATTATGAATTCATGACTGTTGAATATCTCCCTAAATTCATCTGAGATTTCGCTGTCCACATAACCCACAGTTCCGGCACCGATTTCAACAATTTCTCCGAATTCATCCAAACTGGCATCCAATGCTTCCTTCATGCATGCGTCATTTAATATTGGCTCTGATTTAACCGCAATTGTAATTTCCAAACCATATTCTTTTATTTTTCCAAGCAATAGCTTATCAAATACTATCTCGCCGGTGTTGTCCACCAGATACAGTACCTTATCCTGGGTTTTAAGGGAATTTTCAAATTCATCGATGTCCTTGACAGCCAAATCCTTTTTGAGGGAATCCTTTATTACGCTTTCAATATCATCATCCAAAGTAAATGCTCCGAAATCAAGAATATTGCCTATAATAGCTATTTTCACATAATTTTCTAAGCTGTCATCCTCATCCAATATCTTTTTAACATCATCCAAATATTTCAGGGCCAGCCTGTTGCTTTCTATTTTTTCCGCATAATATGGATCTGTACAGCCTGTCTTTTGCTTGATTAATGTATGCATTGCAGAACCGGTACTGTTCGAATTGGTGCCCTGGGTAAAATTTTCAGAAAGAAATTTGAAAATATCTCCTATGACTTCCATTTTAAGCGCTTCATCATCTGTTGATAAATCCAGTGCTTCCCTGGCCTGTCTTAAAAAACATGGTCCGCATTCATAACTTATTTTCACTTAACCACCATAAATAATTTGAACTAATTGTATCTCATCACCGTCTTCAATTACCGTATCTTCAATGACAAGTTCGCCGTTTTGCTTGGATACGATTGTTTGAGCGGACAGTTCCAAATCATCAAGTAAATCTTTAATGGAGTAATTTTCATCAGGAATTTCTCTTTCTTCATTTATCTGTTTGTATTTCAAAGTAAATTTCATGTTATCACAATCCTAATTCTTCCAAAAATGAACATGCCTTACATAATTCATTTGAGGCAGGTTCGCCGCATCTTCTGCATCTTCCATGTGAATAATCCTTTTTAAGTTCATTTTTCAGTATGTTTTTTATTTTATCATATCCTCTTAATGTTGAATATTTGATTGTAGGGTGTTTTTCGGCAAGCTGGTTGATGGCTTCCGAAACCTCTCCCCTGAATGACTGCATTGCATACGGACAGCTGTCAAAGTGAACTTCCAATTCCTTTGCAACGACGTAAAGTCCAATTTCACGTTCGGGAATTTCCCTTAATGGCTTGATTTTGGTTGTGAACTCTTCTGCCTTGGATTCTGATTTCGGACCCAATTTGGTCAAGTTGTCAGTGTTTCCCTCAAGATAGTTCATCATGATTCCCTGCACTTCATCATCAAGATTGTGTCCTGTTGCAATTTTGGTGGCTTTCATTTCACGTGCCGCTTTGTTGATGATTGTTCTTCGAAACACACCGCAGTATGTGCAGGAGCCTTTATGATTTTCCCTTTGCATGATTTCATCTAAAGTAATTCCGTATTCCTCCTTGAGTGAAACCACCCTATGCTCGATACCCAATCTTTCGGCATGGCGAATAGCTATATCAACTCCGTCCTGCCTGTAGTTGGCTATTCCCTCGTCTACAGTTACTGCGCATATGTCTATAATGTTGCGTTGCCTGAAACTGTCCAATATTTCCAATGTGGTTACGCTGTCCTTTCCGCCTGAAAGCGCAACCAGAACCTTATCGCCTTTGTCAAGTAACTTTTCCTTTTTGATTGTTCTGATGGCTTTCTTTTCTATTGATTCTATAAAACAGTCCTTGCACAATATCTGGCCGGATTGCTCTCTTTTATAAATTACTTTAGGATTACCACATTTACTGCATTGCATATTTACTACCTACATCTGTTCTACAAATTGCGCTAATTGATTAAGGGTATTAACTTCAAATACCTGTGCTCCAGCCTCCCTATATAACGAAACACAGCTGTCCACAACATCCCATTTGTTCCTGTCTTCAGGATTCAATATGATTACCTTTTTAGCGTCCCTCACCATTTCTTCAACTACTTCCACGCTGGCAGGGACTCCTTTTACCTTAGGTCCTGCCCAGTCTCTGCAGTCAGACAGAATAATTACGTATGACTTGTTGTTTATATGGGCCATGTTCTGGAACTTTGTAAATGCGGAATACATGTCTGAAGTTCCGTGAACCATCATATTCTTTATCCGCATGTCCTTGACTTTAATGAATGAATCTATGAGATATTCCTCTTTTAGGGCCTGTGTGGTTTCAATTACCTTATTGTCAAATTCGAAAGTTCTTGATTTTTTAAATGCTGTCTGGGCTGAAAACATTAACATGAAAAACCAGCTGCTGATCCATTCGCATGACCCGCTTATGTCATTCAGAAACAGGTGTTCGTTCTTGTGCGGCCTTGGCTTTGCCCGGACAAGCTCCAGAGGGACTCCTCCGTATTTCATGTTTGCACGGATGGTTCTTCTCATGTCTATCTTATTTGAGCTTGATTTGACTTTTCTTCTGGAACGTTTATTGGCTATTCTTTTTCCAAGTCTCTGACATATTTCAAGCATTCTCGGATCAAACCTGTTCAATTTGGTCAAATCCTTGTTCATCAATTCGCCATCCCTTTCAAGCTTCTTGACTTCCTCCAAAAGGGGCTGACCTGACAACATTTTTAACTTTTCGTTGTTGATTTTTTCTTTTCTGACCTTTTGATAGGCATTGTTCTGTTTTTTAATAATATACTTATTGGATTTTGGACCTTTTCCCCTGTAAGCAGTTCCCTTATTTAGTTCTTGAGCTTTTTTAGGTTCCATTTCAATTTTGAATATCTTTTCAAAAACTTTATTGAATTTAGGAATGTCATACTTGTCCTTTACATAAACTGCCATTAATGCAGTTTTTAAAAGCTGCCTGTCTGCTTCGCCCAATTCCATATGAATTTTAACAGCCGCCTGAGTGCTTCGTATGCTTACCGGCAGACCTTCCTGCCTTAGCTGGGCTGATAAATTTGCAATTTTATTTATCATATTATCTTTTGCTTAAAACATCCTTGACGACTCTTTTTTTATCACTTTCATTTTTGATGGCAACACCAATACTGTTTTCAAGTGATTCATCCATGTTTTTGGTTCCGAGATTAGTGACTGAACGAACCCAGTCTATGGTTCCCCTTACGGAAGGCTTTTTCATGAGATTGAGATTACGTATATCATGAACCAGCTTGACAACAGTTGAAACGACTTCCTCATCGGCTTCAGGTATCCTTGATTTGACAATTTCAATTTCCCTTTCAACTGACGGGTATGGAATATATAAAAACAAGCATCTGTCCTTGGTTTCATCAAGCAATGACCTTTGTGAGTTTGAAGTTAAAATAACAATCAAATCGTTCTGAAGTTGGAATGTCCCCAAATCGTTGATGGTGATTTCCTTCTCTCCCAATGCCTGAAGCAGGAAACTTTCAACCTCTTCGTCAGCCTTATCAATTTCATCTATTAAAAGTACAGAATTGTTTTCATTTAAAAATGCATTAAGCAAAGGCCTTCTTATGAAAAATTCTTCGGCAAAAATTTTGCTTTCATTGTTTGAATCGTTTTTTGCAGCTTCAAGATGCAGCAACTGCTTTTGATAATTCCATTCGCCGACAATCTGTTCAAATGTTATTCCTTCATAACACTGTATCCTGAAGAAGTCTCTTTCGAATGATTTGGCAATTACCTTTGCAAGTTCTGTTTTTCCAACACCTGGAGGCCCTTCAATAAGCATTGGCCTTCCCAGAAACAGTGACAGATATACAGTTGTTGATATCTCATTATTTGAAACATATTCTGCATTTAAAAGTAATTTGTCAATGTCCTTAATAGTAATATTTTCAGTTTGCAAGTTTTTAACCTTCCATATAATCCATTATTAAAATAAATATATCGTGAAATAATATAAGTTTTATGTAGTATAATTAAATATATATTAACTATTAATTAAAATATACTATATTGAAGGAGGAAAAAATTCATGGATAGAGACAATGCGATAATTATAATATTACTAATCATTATTGTTCTTTCTATTGGAGCATACATTGTTGTAACTGGTGTTGGACTTTCATTCAATAAAAGTAATGATGTGACAAACGTTACACCTTCAAACCATACAACCATAAATTCAACTAACAGTTCAGTTCGCGATACTGGAGCAGTCGCACCTGGAACAGACACAAGCAGCAGCGACGGCAGCGGTGTTAGTGATAGTGGCAATGGTGGAGCCAGTGACCAAAGTACGCAATCCACAAGTCAGGACACAGCTTCTGATAGTAATGTTGAATCAGGATCAGACTCTCAAGCCGGACAGGATGAAAGCGCTGTTGACAGCGGAGATTTTGATTAGAACTAATTTTTAAATTCATCAGGATTTTTGAACAATTCAAAATCCTGAACATATTCTTTTCCGGTAATCATGGCAATTTCTGCCTTTTGAAGTTCAGAACCCAAATAGGCAGCATGTTCCATTCTGGATACCAAATCTTTTATTATTATTTCTTCGTATACTTCTTTTGCAGACTGACCTACTATAACCAGATCCGCTTTGTTTTTCTTGAAATGAGTGGCTATAATTCTGCTGTCCTTTACAGTGGTTCCATAATCAACGTTGATTCTGAAACTTCCGGCCTTATCCCTGATAAACTTCAACGGTTTTTCACGTCTGGTTTCAGGAACGCCGTCCAATTCATTTTCAATGATGTCGTTTCTTTTATGCTTATCCTTAAAGGCAACAAGATTGATTCCCAAATCCTTCGGAATTGATTTTCTATGCTTTGCCAAAAACATCATCTTGGATGCGGTGGACAACTCATAAACACTGCCCCTTGTTTTACCGCTCTCTTCAGGAGTAAATAATATACTTACACCAAGTTCCATACCGATTCCCGCCAGAAGAACATTTACTCCCCCTGAATCGGCATCCATAAGCTCGGTGACATTACCTACACCAAAAAACATCGGCGCAGGGTTTTGCTTGTGGAATTCATGGCATGCGATGATTGACTCGACAATACTGGAACTGTTTACAGGGTCCAAAATCAAATCCGCAACATATTTCAATCCTTCCGTATCCTTTATCAGCTGATGCATTGATTCAACTCTTTCGGCCGGAGATTTAGGTGATTTGCCTTGGGAAAAATTGGTTGGAAGCAAAACCGCAGGAATGTTCTTTTCAATCAGAATGTCCTTAACTTCGGAATTGTTACCCAAGTCCAGACTTAAAACAAAATCAATTCCGCATTCGGCAGCAACTTCAATTTCTTTGGCGTTCAATGTATCTATGCTCAATGGCCTGTCGCCAACAATCGGCCTTAATGTTTCAATCAGTTCAGGAATCTTGTCCGAGAAGTCCTCACCTGCCGCCATACCTATATCAATCATGTCGGCACCGGAATCAACGAAATACTGGCATTTGTTAATCAATGCCTCCTTTGACAGGAAAGGGGCATTTGCAATTTCCGAAAGGACCCTCATTGGGAAATCTTCACCTACAGGGAGATTTCTAATTAAAATATTATTTGGCTTTTCAAGAAGTTTTTCTATATTTTCCTTATCGTTTTCAAATTCTTCTATGAATTTGAATGCTTCTTTACGTTTTTCTTCCTCAATTAATTTATCTGCAGGCTTATCTTCTGATAGATCAATATTTCCAACCAAATTAAGAACCATTGCAAGGTCTGCACCATCTGTAGACCCCTTAAAAGTTGGAATTCCCAGTTCTTTTGTAATTTCTTTGGTGCCCTTTTTGATTAAGCCAGGAACCAGAATCATGTCAATTTCATCAAGTTGATTAGAAAAACAATTTTTGATTTCCTTAATAATTTGTCTAGGTGTTAAGAATGCAGCCACCTGAGTATTGTCGGCAATGTGAACAATAACATCATCTTTTACATCTGCAACCACTTCTTTTATTAAAGGATAAGCCAATTCCCCTGTAATTATTAGAACTTTCATAAAACTTCCCAACCAAATTTTTTACAATATTATTATATTAATGTCAATATTATTTAATCTTTTGAAAAATATTATTTGCTTAAAAATTGTTATTTTATTAAAAAAGTGATGTAAAAACTGTATAAAAAAATAAATAAAATGTTGAAAGAGTTATTAGAAAAATAAAGAAAAAATAAAAGATTAAAACAAAAAACTTTAAACAAAATAATTCAAAAATAAAAATTTAACATAAAATTTATATATTTTGTAATTTATAATGATTATACATGATAAATATATGGAGGAAAAATTAATGATCGAAATTCGTTTTCATGGAAGAGGCGGACAAGGTGCTGTAACAGCTGCTGAAATCTTAGCAAAAGCAGCATTCAAAGACGGCAATTATTCCCAGGCTTTTCCATTTTTTGGAGTTGAACGTAGAGGAGCTCCGGTTATGGCTTTCACAAGAATTGATGATAAGCCAATTGACTTAAGATATCAAGTATATAATCCAGACTACGTATTAGTGTTAGATGACGGATTATTGAATGTAGTAGATGTATTTTCAGGAATCAAAGACAATACTGAAGTAACAATCAACACCACTGACTTTGAAGGCAGTGGAGAACATGAAGTCTACAGTATTGACGCTACTGGAATTGCATTAGACATGTTAGGCAGAAACATTGTAAATACTATTATTTTAGGATATTTCGCTAAGAAAACCCAAGCGGTAAGTATTGATTCACTTTTAGAAGTGATTAAGGAAACATTCCCTGGCAAAATCGGAGAGCTAAATGTAGAAGCTACTAAAAAAGCTTATGATATGGGATAAGAGGGTGAATATTATGGTAAGTATAGGATGTGTAATTAAAACCCCAGGTAATAGTAGAAATAACAAAACTGGAAGTTGGAGAACATTTAAACCTATTTTAGATAAAGAAAAATGTATTGATTGCGACAATTGCATAATATTTTGTCCAGATTCCAGCGTAAACAAACAACACGATATAGATTACGATTACTGTAAAGGATGCGGAATTTGTGCAAACGAATGTCCTTCCGATGCAATCGAAATGGTAAAAGAATAAAGAGAGTGATTAAATGGTAAAAGAAGTAATGACCTCAAATAAAGCAGTTGCAGAAGCTGTAAGATTAGCTAAACCACAAGTTATTCCTGTTTATCCAATTACTCCACAAACTACAATTTCTGAATACTTAGCACAATACGTTGCTGATGAAAAAATTGATGCTAAATATGTTAAAGTAGAATCTGAACACAGTGCTATCAGTGCTGCTGTTGGAGCTAGTGGTGCTGGAGTAAGAGTATTTACAGCAACATCTTCACAAGGATTAATGTTAATGCATGAAATTTTATATGCTGCAGCAGGTATGAGGGTGCCTATTGTTTTAGCAGACGCCAACAGAGCAATTTCTGCACCATTAAACATTTGGAACGATCAACAAGATTCAATTGCACAAAGAGATGCAGGATGGTTGCAAATTTATGTTGAAAATGCACAGGAAGCATTAGATACAACTTTAATGGCATATAAAGTTTCTGAAAATCCAGACATTTTACTTCCATCAATGGTATGTTTGGACGGATTTATTTTAACCCACACAGTAGAACCTGTTGAAATTCCAGATCAAGAAAGTGTAGACAAGTTTTTACCTCCATATGTACCAGAACATGCATTTCTTGATCCAAACGAACCAATGTCAATCGGTAACTTCGCAGATCCGAATTACTACACAGAAGCAAGACATGACATGGATGTTGCAATGACAAAATCCATGGAAGTAATCCAAAAAACATGCGATGAATTTGCAGAAATCTTTGGAAGAAAATATGGTCTTGTTGAACCGTACAAAACCGAAGATGCCGACATAATATTTGTTGCAATGGGTTCACTATGCAGTACACTCAGAGTAATGGTAGACCAATTAAGAGAAAAAGGTGAAAAAGTAGGTTTACTTAAAATCAGAGCTTACAGACCATTCCCTACCGAAGCCATTAACGAAGCTGTTAAAAACTGTGAAAAAATAGCTGTTATTGATAAAAACTTCTCATTTGGAATTGGTGGAGCACTTTATGCTGATATGAAAGTAAAAATTGATAAAGAAATTTACGGATTTATTGCAGGTTTAGGTGGAAGAGACATTACACCTGAAGCAATCCTGGAAGCATACGAAAAAACCAAAGCGCCAGAAAACGACGTCACCTGGATTGGACTTAAGGAGGAATAGATATGGATATACCTGATAAAGATTTATTAGCACCGGGACACAGAGGCTGTGCCGGATGTGGAGCATCAATTGCTGTTAAATTAGCTCTTAATGCTTTAGGCAAAAACACTGTAGCTATTTCTGCTACCGGTTGTCTTGAAGTAATGACTACACCATACCCGGAAACTTCATGGGAAGTTCCATTCATACATGTAGCATTTGAAAACTCAGGTGCTGTAGCATCCGGTGTGGAAAGTGCATTAAGAATTCAAGGAAAGGATGATGTTAATGTTGTTGCTTTCGGTGGTGACGGAGGAACTGTAGATATCGGTTTACAATCATTATCTGGAGCTATGGAAAGAGGACACAACATGCTCTACATTTGTTACGACAATGAAGCATACATGAACACAGGTATTCAAAGAAGTGGAGCTACTCCATATGGTGCAAGTACCACAACTTCACCTAAAGGAACCGCAAGTTTCGGAGAAGACAAACCTAAGAAAAACATGCCTATGATTATGGCAGCTCACGGAATTCCATATGTGGCTACCGCATCAATTGCATATCCTGAAGACTATGTCAAAAAAGTGAAAAAAGCTGCAGAAACCAAAGGACCTGCATACATTCACTTGCAACAACCATGTACAACTGGTTGGGGATTCCCTTCAGAAAAAACAATTGAAATGGGTAGATTAGCTGTTGAAACCGGTTCATGGATTTTGTATGAAATCGACCACGGTAACTTCGAAATTACTTTCAGGCCTGAAGAAAGAAGACCTGTAAAAGATTATCTGTCAACACAAAAAAGATTCAAACACTTAGATGAAGAACACATTGAAAAAATCCAAAAATATGTCGATGCAGAGTGTAAAGAATTAGGATTATAAGGAGGAAAACAATGGAAAGTATTGTTGTAAATAGCAGTTTATGTGATGGATGCCTCAACTGTGAAAGCATGTGTGCATCAGTCCATAATGCTAATAGAATAAAAATAATAGAACATGACTCTTCCTTTTATTCCATTGTATGTCAACATTGTGAAAGTGCACCATGTATAAAAATCTGTCCGACAGAAGCGATTACCGATGAAGGTGTCGATACCGAGAAATGTATCGGCTGCGGATTATGTGTAATGGTTTGTCCGTTTGGTGCAATGACTTTCCAATCAAAAGTCGCTGAAAAATGTGACCTCTGTGCTGATAGAGAAGAAGGACCTGCATGTATAAAAGCATGTACCAAAAGAGCTATTACTGTTGCTGATCCTGAAAAAATCAGAGCCAAAAACCAAGAAAAATTCTTGGCTAAAATGGCAGGATTATATGAACCTGACAGTAAAAAAGGCGGAATTGTCCATGTTTTAACAAGTCAAGCAAGAGCAAGACTTGTTTTAGACGAATAAAAAAATTATGTTTAATACAGGAAATTGTACAAATTGTACAACCTGCGGAAGTTGTCAACAAACACCAAATGTTGACACTCCAACTTTATTTTGTATGAACTGCCAACCATCAGATGCGCCATGTATGAAAGTCTGCAAGAATAATGCATTCAAGATACTTGGAGGGGCAATTACCCTCGATTATTCAAAATGCGATAAATGTCTTGACTGCATTGATGTCTGCCCTATCGGAATTATTGAAATTCACTGACTATTTTTAAAAATATTTATTATATTTCAAAATCATAATAATAATTAATTAAATTTGAAAAGGTTATTATTTTGATTACTAAAGAAACTATTAGAGATACTGTTTATGAGCTTTACAAGCAGGCCGTCATTGTTCTTGGTGATGATGTAAAAAAATCACTTGAAGACGCTCTTAAAATAGAAGAACATGAGCTGGCAATCTTAAATATTGAAGCTATATTAAAAAATATTGAACTTGCTGAAGAAAAAGGCATTCCAATGTGCCAAGATACAGGTTTGCCAGTCATTTTTGTAAAATTGGGCAATGTTGAAGTTGAAAATTTAAGAGAAGGCATTGAAGAGGGAATTGAAAAGGCCACAAAAGAAATTCCAATCAGACCGAACATTGTTGATCCACTAACCCGTGAAAATACAAACATCAATATCGGAGAATACATCCCTCCAATTGACATAGAACTGATTGACGTAGATTATCTTGAAATAACCATCCTGCCTAAAGGATTTGGTTCCGAGAACAATAACGCCATGAAAATGGCCTTACCCGCTGAAGGAATTGAAGGAATTAAGGAATTTGTTGTCGAATCCGTTCTAAAAGCAAAAGGAAAACCATGCCCTCCGACTGTAATCGGCGTTGGAATCGGCGGAACATCAGACTTATGTTTAAAACTGGGTAAAAAAGCTTTGCT
>NZ_ONER01000088.1 GCF_900316895.1 uncultured Methanobrevibacter sp.
TTTCTTCAATTTTGCAACACCCTTGGAATCGGTAGTTGCCCAGTAGGTCCTATATTTATTGTTTTTATAAACTTTAAATGCCACCTTAACCCCTTCAACAGGTTTTTTAGTGACTTTATTTATGACCTTTGCCTTGAAATAAAATCCTGATTCAAAATAAGTCTTAAAATCTTTAGTCTGAATGGACAATGATGCCTTGTTCACTTTAACTACGGCGTTTGCACTACTTGCAGCATATGCATCATCACCTGCAAAACTGATTTTTGCCTTGTAGGTGCCAGGATTTAAATTAAGCTTTAAAACCACCTTGCCCAAATTATCTGTAATCTCATCATAATTTTTATTGTCTAAGGAAATGACAACCTTCTTGTTTGCAAGGGGATTATTGTTGGAGTCCTTTAAATAAGCAACAAAATTAGATTTTTCCTTATAATATGTCTTTACATCTTTGGCTTCTATTGTAGTTTCCTGAAAATTCTGTATATTATCATTACTATCACTTTCAATTTCCTCCGTTATCGGAGTTTCAGAAACATTTTGTGAAGATATTTCATCATTCAGTGAAATGTCATCCGTAATATTTTCATTGGCCGAAACTACACCAACAGTTAGAAATATCAAAAGCAATAATAGAATTATTGAATAAGTTCTGTTCACCAACATATACATTACCAAATATTATTTTTATTTAAATATTATTTTAATTTTGCTAAAATTTTTTGATTTGATGAAAAACCTATAATTTTAACCGTTTAAATATCAGACAGGTAATTTAAAAAAAAATAGTAAAACCAAAGCGATGGCTTATATTAAACAATAATATCGAAAAAAGAGAAAAGAAGAGAGTTTAACTCTCTCTAGAATAATTCTTGTAAGTGGATTTGGTAAGGACCTAAGCTTCCACCGTAGTTACCAGCACCGATTTCAATAACACCAGGTACTTGACAAGCAGCTTCAATACCTGCTTTCATAGCAGCTTTGACGGATTCTTCATCTACACCGGAAAGAGTATTTGGAACCAGTTTTAGAACCGGAAGCAACCATACCACCAGAGAAAGGAGTGATTACACCAGGAACAGCGTGAATAGCATCAACAGCAGCTTCAGCAGCAACGATGGAAGTCATTTGACTGTCACCCATAATGAAGAAGTTTCCACCAGCTACTCCGTCTTTGCATCCCATTTCGTCTTCCACTAAGAATTCACCAGACATGATAGGGATAACGTGCATTTTCTTACCGTCTACTTCTTTTTCAGTTTCATATCCGTCACCGAAGAATTTGAGTTGTTTTCCGGTTGGGAAGGATTCTTCACTTTCTAAAGCATTGAATGCTGCTGCAGTAGGAGCGGTTAAAACACATTGACCGATTCTGTCCATGATTTGTCCGCCTAAAGCTTTTTTGGACATGTGGCAAATCATGATTGCATAACCTGGTCTTCCATCTGGAGTTTCAGTTGGAGGGATATATTGGTCAATACCTGCTTCTGCAGGACATCCGATAACTGAAGTAGCAAATCCGGTAGCTTCAGTAGCTGCAATTTTAGCTAAATGTTTAGTAGCTGCAGTAATAATCAATCTAGATACTTTAATTCCAAAACCTTCAGCAAAGGTATCTTGTATTTCTACGCCATTAATTTCCATATTTTCACCAAAATTTTTTTAAAATTTAATTTTTTGTGATAAATAAATTTATGATAATATATTAAAATAAAGTTTTCTATTTTTGCTTGAACGCTGAATTTTCATGCCAAAAAAATTATTATTGAACAGCATTATTTTCATCATCCGGATGCTTTGGCCAAAAGCTAAAGCATTCATTTAGATTATATCCCAAATTAAAAAAAAAAGCTTTTTAATCCTCATCTTCAACGGATTCTTCAATTTCATCTGAGGAACCGAATGAGATTTTATCAAGAACTGATGAACCGTAATAAGGCAAAATAACCATACCGATAATGGTGGTCATCCAAAATGAAATCAGCCTCTCGATTACAGTGGCGGCAGCGCTGATTGAAGCAGTGATTCCTGCGGCTGAGTAGAATATGATCATTATTCCGTCGACTGCTCCGAGACCTCCCGGAAGGAGAGGAATCATACCTGCCAGACAAGCTAGAATAAATACTTCACCGATTACTACAGGATTGACGGAAGCTCCAAATGCGAGGAACACGAAATAAACCCTTAAAATCTCAAAAATCCAAATTACAAAAGATAACGGCAAGGCATAATATAGGACCTTCTTATTTGAAATGACCATTTTCATGGTGTCCTGAAAACCACTTATGACTCCGTGAATCTTTTCTTCGAGTTCATCTGAGTTTTTCTTATAGAATCTCCTAACCAACCCGATAATCCAGCCGTCAACCCTTGCGCCAAAGCGGGGGTTGATGGACATGTAAATAATCAAAAGCAAAACAATGACAATGACAATCACGGCCACAACCATTAAAACAAGCAGCCATAAGTCAAAATTGAATGTCAGGGTCATACCGATGATTGTTAAAACTGCAAGTACAACAAAAGGAAAAGTGTCTAATGCTCTGTCTGCAACAACTGTTGCAAATGTTTCTTCCATAGGATAATTCTTTTCACGGGACAGGATATATGCCCTTACAGGTTCTCCCCCTCCACGACCTGAAGGAGTAATGTTGTTAACTGCAAGACCTACCAAGACCATTGGAAGCAGATTTTTTATGCCAGCATCAATGCCTGCCACACCATTTAATATTTTCCAACGTAAAGTGTATAGATAATAAGTGAAAACCTGCATGGCTATGGCAATAGCAACATATTCCAATTTAGCAACCTTTAAAGCGGATATTACCTGATCTATACCTACAAAATAAAGCATAACCGCCAATATTACTAAACTCACTCCCAAAAAGAATACAGTTTTTTTATCCATATCACATATAATTTTTTTCTTTAATTACTTATAAATTTATATAGAAATTTGTTCAAAATTTAATTAATGAAATATATTACAAAAACTGACCTTCGGATTGTTGCGAAAAATTCTGGATATTTAATGATAGGAATAGGCATAATGTGCTTGATTCCATTAATATTCGATTTAATTTATTTTGAATTTGACATTCTCAGTTTTGTCATTCCAGGATTGATTTCAATACTATTGGGCGTTTTTGCTTTAAAATATTTCGATGAAAAAGTCAACAAAAAGATGCGTTTCAAGCATGGTATGATTATATCGGCGTTCGCATGGCTATGGGCATGCCTTATTGGAGGCTTTGTTTTTACATTATCAACCCACATTCCAATCATCGACGGTGTTTTTGAAAGCATGTCTGCCTTGACAGGTACCGGAATCACCATGTTCATGGATGTGGAAATATTACCTCACAGCATACTATTTTTTAGAGCTTTTGAACAATGGGTTGGAGGATTGGGAGTGGTCGTTATGGTCATTGCCGTTTTAACAAAACCGGGTTCTGTTTCATCAAAACTATATCACTCAGAAGCTCGTGAAGACCGTATCAAACCAAGTATCAAAGCGACAATGGAAAAAACCATTGAAATCTATGCGATTTATACAGCTGCAGGAATCATAATGTATCTGCTCGCCGGAATGCCCCTTTTTGATTCTGTCTGCAATACGTTCCACATGGTTTCGACAGGGGGAATGAGCATTAAAAACGCAAATATGGGATTTTATCAAAATGATGTAATCTACCTGATTTCAATCGTCCTGATGATTTTAGGGGCTACAAGCTTTTTGGCACATTACAAGGTTATAAAAACAAAAGGAAAATCCTTATTTGGAGATTTGCAATTCCAGATAATCATATCAGTGATTGCAATTGTTACATTAATGCTTTATTTTGTCTCAAATATCGTTCCAATCGACCTGCTGTTTACGGTCGTGTCTGCAATGACAACAACCGGAGCAAGCGTAGCGTCACCTACCACAATGGCAGGATGGCCATCATTTGTTATAATATGTCTGATGTGCCTGATGCTGACTGGAGGATCCAACGGTTCAACAGTAGGTGCAATCAAGCTTGTGCGTATGATTACCTACTTTAAGGGAATATACCGCCACATCAGGGAAATCCTATCTCCAGATGGAAGAGTGGTACCAATCAAACTACACGGACACACCATTCCTGAAAAAGCGATTGCACAGGCAGGAAGCTACATAACACTTTACATGATGTTCATAATGTTTACATGGGCACTGTTCTGCTTATTCGGATATGACCCATTTAAAAGCCTGTTTGCAGCAATGTCCCTTCAGGGAAACAACGGTCTGGAGCTTGGAATAATCAATTATACATTAGACCCTGTGCTTAAATTAGTCAGCATATTTGACATGTGGACCGGAAGGCTTGAAATATACCCAGTATTGATTACATTAAGGGCCGGTTTTGAAATTTTTAAAAGATAATATTTATATTGTAAAAATACATATATTGATTATAAATTGTTAAGAGGCGATATTTTGTATGCGATAATTATGGGAGGAGGTCGTGTAGGACTTGCCCTTGCGAATTTATTAATTGATACCGGAGCAGACATCACTTTAATCGAAAGTGACGAGACATTATGCAATGAAATTGCAGGAGAACTCGATGCATTGGTCATTCATGGAAACGGAACCAGTTCCAAACTACTTGAGGAAACCAATATTGAAGATGCCGATTTCTTCATTGCAACAACCGGAAATGATGAAGCGAACCTTTTATCATGTATTTTAGTCAGAAAATACGATGTTGAAACTATTGTTGCACGTGTAAGTAACCCTGATCACGAAGAAGCATTTAAAGAAGTGGGAATCGATAAGGTAATCAGCCCGGAAATCAGTGCTGCAAGAGACCTTGCGCAATTTGTTATGAACCCGAGGGCATCAAAAATTACAACCCTTGGAGAAGGTAACGCTGAAATTGTCGAAATGACAATAACTAATGATAAGGTCATCGGAAAACGCTTCAAAGAAGTGTCACCAACAAAAGACTACATCATTATTGCCGCTTATCAAAATGGAAAACTAATTATCCCTCAACCTGAAAATGTGATTAACCCTGGGGAAAAAGTTTCCATTCTTGTTAAAAGAGGAACTATGAAAAAAGTTTCCAAAGACTTAGAGAAGAAGTGAATAAGACATTTTAATATGCTCTTTTCCATTATTCTCAACAATCGGACCATGACCGGGATAGATGTTTTTAACATCTAATTCCATTAATTTTTTAACGCTGTTTTTCATATCCTGATAATCTCCGCCGATATCGGTTCTGCCAACACCACCGCCGGCAAATATGGTATCACCTGAGATTAAGTTTTCACCATCCCAAAGACAGATCCCGCCACCGGTATGGCCTGGAGTGTGGATTACTTCGAAACCTTCGATTTTATCACCATCCTCCAATTCGATATCGACCCTTGAATTGCCTTCATTTTCAAAAGCAGACAATGAGGTTCCCAAGGTATCCTTATTTTTCATTGAAGCAGCATCCACTTTATGAACCGCAATTTTAGCGTCAGGGAAGAAATGATTACCTCCTATATGGTCAAAATGGCAATGGGTATTTACAATCAATTCAATATCCTCCGGATCAACACCATTTTCACGAAGTTTGGAGAATAGATAATCCTTGTTGTGACCAGCGCCGGTATCAACCAAAATTTTATCGTTGATCAAAAAACAATTTGAATCATAATTAAAACCAATAATAAAAACAATAGAACTCATGAAAGATAATATAATCAAGAAAGTAATTAAAAGTTTTGAAAAAAAGATTTGTATAAAAATGGGGTCATAGGGATTTGAACCCCAATCCGGGGATGTCTCTTGCCTCAGTACTCCAATTGTTCATCACAACAGGTACTGTTCAGTTACGCGTATATTTTCTTCAAAGACAACTGGAGTCCCCGATGCTGCCAGGTTACACCATAACCCCACATAACATACAGTAATAAATTTTACTTTAATAATATATAAATATTTGCAATTATTCGAATTTCATTTGCTTATCGATGCCAGCTATTTCATCAATTTCAAAGCCTTTTTCAAGCGCATAATCTTTTTCAACACGATAATTTCCGCTTTTTGTTCTAGGAGTATTTTGAGGTTCTAAAAATAGCCATTTAGTATATTTAAACCTGACTCCGATATACGGCTTTGCACCGAATATTTTTGAAAACTCACAAAGCGAAGTAATTTGCTCCTCTTCAATATAGATTTTTTCCTTGGTAGTCGTTTTAACTTCAATAGCCAAATAAATCTTGCCATTTCCAGCTAAAACATCAGGCAAAGGTCTTTTAGTTGCACCACCAGAAGCTGGGGCTCTCATTGCAGCAAAATTCCTTTCCCATAATTTATGTACCAAATCCCTTTCTTCAGCAGACCCTTTTTTTGCCATAGTAACACTCAATTAATAATCTAAATTTAACCCTATATAAACTAAATGAGAGAGCATTTGAAAAGTAATATCGAAAAAAATAGTTTTTATAAATGGGGCCGGAGCCGAGATTCGAACCCGAGTCCCGGGATCCACAGTCCCGGAGGATGACCGCCTACCCTACCCCGGCATTTATGATAAATTAAATAAAAAAAATTGTTAAAAGTGCGGGAGCAGGGATTTGAACCCTGGTAGACCTGCGTCAACAGGTCCTAAGCCTGTCCCCTTTGGCCTCTCGGGCACCCCCGCTTATAAAAAGTAAGGATACATAGAAACCATTAAAAATCTTAACAAATTTTTTTGAATGCTCCGGCCGGGATTCGAACCCGAGTCTTCGGCTCGAAAGGCCGAAATGATTGGCCGGACTACACCACCGGAGCAAATACACATATGAAATTTTTGTAACATGGGCCCAATGGGGTTCGAACCCATGACCTTCCGGTTATGAGCCGGACGCTCTACCTGGCTAAGCTATGGGCCCAAAAGCGCCATCGACAGGGAAAAATCAAAGTACAATCTAAATATTAATTCCAACCAGTATATAAACTTTAAGGACAATATATACTACCATGGATTCTAACATGTTTGACCTAATCAAAAAAGCTAATGAAAGCACTTTAAAAAATCACGGTGATTTAATCACTCTTGAACGAGCGGTGTTCCTTTCATGGTGGTGCGATAAGGGAGACTGTGCATTTTGCTACATGTCCACCCAAAAGGATAAAATAAAAGATCCGAAAAAAGCAAGGCGAAATGTTTCAAACATCTATGCGGAGGCTGAAATGTGCAAACGTCTTGACTGGAACATTGAATTTTTATCCGGAGGGTACGAATCATTCACAACTCAGGAAATCAAAGAGATTGCAACCACAATCAAGGACATTACCGGAGACGGAGTCTGGTTAAATACCGGAATCACAGACGATTTGGCCGAGTTCGGCTCAGAAATCAAAGGAATAACAGGTGCTGTGGAAGTAGCCAATCCCTCAATTCACAACAGGGTCTGCCCATCAAAAAAGTTAGAAGACATAAGC
>NZ_ONER01000037.1 GCF_900316895.1 uncultured Methanobrevibacter sp.
TGGACACAGAGACTTCGTTAAAAACATGATCACCGGTGCTTCCCAAGCAGACGCTGGTGTTTTAGTAGTTGCAGCAGACGACGGTGTAATGCCTCAAACCAAAGAACACGTGTTCTTATCAAAAACTTTAGGTATCAACCAATTAATCGTTGCAATCAACAAAATCGACTTAGTTGATTACTCAGAAGACAAATACAACGAATTAAAAGAAGAAGTTTCAAACTTAATCAAAACCGTAGGTTTCAACCCTGCTGACGTACCTTTCATCCCATTATCTGCATTTGAAGGGGACAACATTAACGATGCATCTCCAAATACCACCTGGTACAAAGGTGACAACTTAATTGATGCATTAGACAAATTAACTCCACCTGAAAAACCTACCGACTTACCTTTAAGAATCCCTATCCAAGATGTTTACTCCATCACTGGTGTAGGAACCGTACCTGTAGGTAGAGTAGAAACTGGTGTAATGAAAAAAGGTGAAAACGTTATCTTTGAACCAGCTGGAGCTTCCGGAGAAGTTAAATCTATCGAAATGCACCACGAACAATTTGATGTAGCTGAACCTGGTGACAACATCGGATTCAACGTAAGAGGTGTAGGTAAAAACGATATCAGAAGAGGAGACGTAGCTGGACACACTGACGCTGCTCCTACCGTAGCTAAAGAATTCGACGCACAAATCGTTGTTTTACAACACCCTGGTGTAATTACCGTTGGATACACTCCTGTATTCCACTGTCACACTTCCCAAGTAGCATGTACTTTCTTAGAATTATCTAAAAAATTAAACCCTGCTACTGGTGCTGTTGACGAAGAAAACCCTGACTTCTTAAAAACCGGTAACGCAGCTATTGTTAAAATCAAACCTACCAAACCAATGTGTCTCGAAAACGCAAAAGAAATCCCACAAATGGGTAGATTTGCTATCAGAGATATGGGTCAAACTGTTGCAGCAGGTTTATGTCTTAACATTACCGAAGCAAAATAAGTTTGTAAACAATAATTAGAAAGTAAAATTTTACTTTCTTTCTTTTTGTTTTTTGGAGGAGAATAAATGAATCAAGCAAGAATTAAACTTACTGGAACTGACCCAGAAAAATTAGCATACGTATGTGATCAACTTAAAAAAATTGCTGAAAGAACTGGTGTCGACTTATCTGGTCCTATTCCATTACCTACTAAAAAATTAGTAGTACCAACAAGAAAATCTCCTGATGGAGAAGGTAAAGCTTCTTGGGAAAAATGGGAACTCAGAATTCATAAACGTTTAATCGGTATTGGAGCTGATGAACGTGCTATGAGACAAGTCATGAAAGTAAACGTTCCTGATAATGTAAGTATTGAAATTGAACTTAAAGGATAAATATTTAGAATCCTTCTAAATATTCCTTTTCATATGCCGAGATAGTCTAGTCTGCCCTCGCCTGGGTTCAAATCCCAGTCTCGGCGTTTATCTTTATATCTATTTTTTAAAAAAAGTTTTTAATCGGATATCTAATTCTTCAAGATTAGATACAATATCGTTTTTATTTAATTCATCTATTTTTGGTCTTTGAATCATTATGACTGCAACATCCTTTTCATTTGCAGCCTGGATTTTTTCAATGACTCCACCTACATCGCCGCTTTCCTTTGTAATCATTACTCCTGCATCATATTTTTCAATCAGCTCAAGGTTTTCCTCCAAGCTGGCGGCACCTTTCATTGGAATGATGTGGGACGGATCAACGCCCAGCTTTTCACATTTTTCAATGGAGCTTTCCACCTTCAGTATTCTTGGGTAGAATCTGTCGACGTCAACATATTTCAGGATGTCTTCCATGGTGTTGGCTCCTGCAAAATGCAGCACGTTTCCTTGACTGAATTCACTTTCAATCAATTTTCCCGCTTCGTCAAATGATTCTGTGTAATGGATATGTGTTGTATCTATATTTTCAAGGTTGGTGGTAGGTCTCTCAAAGCGGATATATGGCATTTCCAATTCGTTGGCGATGCTGGCACTTGTCTGTGTGATATGTTTGGCAAATGGATGTGTTGCATCAATCAGCACATCAAAATTTTTCCTTTTGATTATTTCAATGATTTCATCTTTTAGAAGCGGACGGGCAATCACGTCATCGCTTCCGGCCTCCCTGGCCAGTCTTGCCCCATATTCTGTGGTGGTGGTAGTCAGGATGTAATAATCATGATTTTCCTTGATATGCTCGATGATGTTTGTTGAGTCTTTTGTTCCGCCGAGTAACAGTATCCTCATTTTATCACTCTGTTCATTATTTTCTCAGCTATCACTATTGTAAATGCGACGATTATGATTACCAGCCAGTCAATCAGTGATATTGCTGTGGTTCTGAATATAATCTGCAGTTGGGGCAGGTATATGATTAATAATTGAAGTATGAATGACAGGATAATCGCCATATACAGGTAAGTGCTTGGCTTGTCTGAATTCGCTTTCCTGTTGTATGCGTTAAAGAGCTGATACATTACGAATAATGTAAATGCAACGGTCATCGCTTTGCTTTCGCTTGAGCCAATGCTCAGCTGATAGCTGAATACTGCAATTGTTCCTATTGCCATTACAATACCTGATATCAATATTTCAAGCAGTGTCTTTTTGGTTAGAATGTCTCCGGTTTCAGGAGGGCGTTGCATCAGGTCCTTTTCGGCACCTTCAATTCCCAATGTTTGTGCAGGCGGACCGTCCATAACAATATTCAGCCATAATAACTGCACAGGATTGAATGGAAGAGGCAGGTTAAGCAGTGATGTTCCGATAATTGTCAGTATCGCTCCGACATTTGTGGAAACCTGGAACTTGACGAACCTTTTGATGTTGTCATATATCTTACGACCTTCCTTGACCGCCTTTACAATAGTTGCAAAGTCGTTGTTTTCTAAAATCATGTCTGCAGATTCCTTTGCAACATCTGTACCGTCACCCATTGCAACTCCAATTGATGCCTTTTTGAGTGCAGGCGCATCGTTTACGCCGTCACCGGTCATTGCAACAATGTTGTTGGAACTTTTAAGAGCCTCAACGATTCTCATTTTCTGTTTTGGCTTTACCCTTGCATACACCTGGATGTCATCCGCAATGGCCAGGTACTCTTCGGCGGTGAGTTTTTCCAGTTCCTCACCGGTTATTGTCCTTCCTGTTGTAAGTATTCCAAGGTTTCTTGCAATTGAGCAGGCGGTCTTTTCATGGTCGCCTGTAATCATCTTAACTTTTATTCCTGCTTTCAGGCAATCGCTCACGGCCTTTTTGGCATCCTTTTTTGGAGGGTCGGCAAGTCCGAGAAGTCCTGTAAAAGTCAGATTTTCCTCAGGGTCATATTCGTCTTCAGTCTTGTAGGCAAATCCGATTACTCTCAGACCATGGCCACTCATTTCATCAATTTTTTTAATTATAATTTCCTCGCTTTCAGCATCAATTATTTTAATACTTCCATCATAATCTATGTATTTGCATTTGTCTAGAATTATTTCTGGTGCACCTTTTGTAAAAACAATATTCTTTTCATCGTTTAGGCTATGTATGGTAGTCATCATTTTACGATCGCTGTCAAGAGGTATTTCATCAACTCTTTTCAAGTCGCCTTTATGGCTTTGGCAGAATTTTAAAATCCCTCCATCAGTCTGGTCGCCTATGGCTTCTCCGTTTGTTATGGTGGCATTGTTGCATAGCTTTCCAATTTCAAGTGTTTTGTCTTCATTGGTAAAATAAGATTCAACAACGGTCATTCTGTTTTCGGTCAGTGTACCGGTCTTGTCACTGCAGATGATGGTACATGAACCCAATGTTTCAACTGAAAGCAGCCTTTTGACAATTGCCTGGGATTTTGCCATCTCGGACATGCCCAATGCAAGTGTCAATGTCAAAACGGCAGGAAGACCTTCCGGAATTGCGGCAACGGCAAGGGAAACCGCAGTCATGAATGTCTCGACAAGAGGTATGCCTTTGAACAGTTCCAAAATGAAGATGGCTATACATACGATAATTGCAATGAGGGATAATGTCTTTCCAAGCCTTCCCACTTTTGCCTTCAGAGGGGTGTCCTCGTCATCCTCCTGAACGACCTTTGCTATCTCGCCGACCTGTGTCTTCATTCCGATAGCTTTGACAACTCCCACTGCATTTCCCGAAAGGATATTGCAGTCCATATATAATTCGTCTTCAATTTCCTTTTTGACCGCTTCTGATTCGCCTGTCAGGGATGATTCATCGCAGGTCAGTTTATTTGCCTCAATCAGTACAAGGTCTGCAGGCACCTTGTCTCCCTCTTCAAGTATGACAAGGTCTCCAATTGTCAGCTCTTCGGAATTTATCTGCTCGATTTTGTTTTCCCTTTTCACCACGGCAGTCTTAACAATCAGATTTTTTAGGCTTTCAACGGCCTTTTGTGACCTGTATTCCTGAATGAAACCCATGATGACATTCAAAAGAACCGCAAGCATGATTACACATGCATCGATGACGTCACCAATTGCATATGCTGCAATGGCTGCAACTATGAGGAGGCCTATCAGGACATCTACAAATTGGATTAGGAACAATTTGATTAATGGTGTTGGCTTTTTTTCTTCAATCTTGTTTAAGCCATACTCATTTTGCCTTTCAATGACTTCCTGTTTGCTGAGTCCTTCTGCTGATGTGTCAAATTGCGATAGAATATTTTCCATTACATCACCTTAAAGTGTAAAAACTGGCCCTTTTGAAATTTTTTAATTTCATTTTGACCCTGCCGGTATTTAAATCTTCGTTTGTCAACGGTTTTATTATGAGTTGGGAGTCGATTTCAACTGCGAGCTTGACAAGGTATGGCTGAAGTTCGCTTGGAGGTCTTATTGAATAAATGATGTCGATATCTTTGTATAAATCCATATTTGGATTTGTAATGTCGTCCTTTATGACTGTTTCATCTTTTGGAGCAATGTCCGTTTTAATCAAATCGATATTGTCTTTTGAAGCCAAATAATCTGCAATTCTGTCAAATTTTCCAACTGCGATTTCGGCAATTTTGACATTTTTGCTTTCAGCTTCGCTTAAGATATACTCGGCAAAATCGTCCCACATTTTTAATCCTCATTTTAATATTTTGTCATCAAAACTATTAAATACATTGATTTTTAAATTTTAATTTGCTATGCTTGTAAGGAAATTTAAGCCAACTGATTTAAAAAGAGTTTATGAAATAGAAAACATGTCCTTCAATCAGTCCTATGGCATCAAGATGTTTCAGCAGCTTTATGAGATGGGTGTCGGTTTTCTGGTTGCAGAAGAGGATGGATATGTCATCGGATATGTTCTTTTTTGGATCAAATATGAAAATTATGGCCATATAATTTCCATTGCAGTAGATAAGAATTACCGTCGCCTTAAAGCCGGAACAAAACTTCTTTTAAGGGCAATATCCGTATTGTCACTTCTCAATCTGGATACAATATATCTTGAAGTCAATGAAAATAACACTGGTGCAGTCGAATTTTACAAAACGTTCAATTTTAAAATCGACAGGGTTGTCCCAGGATATTATGAGGATGGTGCCGGTGCCATACTGATGTATCTGCACTTAAATGCCGGTAAAATTGCCAGATAGCATTTGCCTGTATTGGGTTATTGCATCTGCAGGGATGTTTCCGGTTGCATATAGGATAGCTATTAATGCAATGTAGAATGCAAAAATCGCCAATTGGATATGCCCATGCTTTCGAGCAACAGGGTCCTTTCTGGTTGCCAGATAGATTGCAATGATCAATCCGAGAATTCCTCCTAAAATTGAGAAAATGTATCCGAACAGTATCAGCCATCTGCTTGTCCTGTTTTGCCTTTGTTCGGGAGGTCTCTGCACAACCTCTTTTTGAATAACAATGGGACCTAAGTTAGTGGTGCTTGTTTTTTCAAATTGTTGCTTAAAGACTAATGGAGTACCGCATTTGACACAATAGTCGGCTTCTGGAGGGTTGTGGAATCCACATGATGGACAGGTATCCTGGTCCACTTCTATTTTTGGAAATTCATGTCCGCATTTTATACAAAAACCATAAATATCGTCTGCAGCACTTCCGCATTGGGGGCATCTTCTAATCATACTATCACTTAGTTAAATAATTAATAGCAATTACCTTATAAATGTTTTTAAATTTAGTTAAGTTTATTATGCTTGTGTAAGATAGATATTTTAATGATTGAAAAAATCGAGATTACACAAAGGTTTAATTTTAAAAGGCTCAATCGACACTATGAGTGTTTCACCATTGATTTGGTTAACAACAATGCCTATTATAAAATCTCCGAGAGGGGAAGCGGCGATAAATTTTTGAGCGAACATTACCTTTGTGACGACTCATGGATTGACATACTGGTCGACTTAAGGAAGAACATGACCAGCAGGATTCATAATTTCAATGATTCCCAAAAGGATAAATTCCTGCATGATTTCAGTGATTTGAAATTGTTTGAGGGATTTGTCTCAGAAGAGTTCACTTATTTTGAAAAGATAGAGCTGATTTATTCGTGCAATGTCATAATCTATTCGACGGACAATTTTGAGGAATACAGCTTCAAGAACAATTTTCCTCCAAAATGGAGTGAATTCGGTGAAATCCTGAAGGAACTGTTTGACTTTGACGTTCTGCACCTCAACTATCAAAAGCAGCTTGTAACTCCACTTTATTTTGACATCAGAAAGGATGGGGTTTATCTGGAAGACAAATTGACTATAAAAGCAATTGAATTTGGCCATTATCAGACTTATCCTTATGAACTTCCAAATCCTCGGCTGATCATTAATTTTTCTGAAGGTAGAATCGACGGATACATTGAAAAGGAATTGACCGGCAGTGACAGGGAGCTTATTCTGGGATTGCTTGAGAGATATCATGTATACATGTGGATTTTTGATGAGTATCACAAGAAGTCAAATGCCCGTGACCCTGATGACCTGGAGGGATATGACTGGTATCTGGAAATGGTTTTTGAAGGCGATATCATATGGCACATATTCGGATATAATGACTATCCGGACACCTATGTTGGCATGGCACGTGAGGTGATTGAAATCACTGGCATGGATCTGCTTGAGGTTGATACGATTTCCAGTGGTGATTTGGAACTGTTTGAAAAGTTCGGTGATGAAAAATTAGCTGACTAGTTCAATATATTCTTTAAGCAAATCAAACAATTCTTCTTTTGTATTCATCTTAAATATTCTTGGCTTTATCTCAGAGCTTCTCCACTGGCCCTTAAGATAATAAGCTGTATGTGTCCTCATCTTGTGCATTGCAACCTTTTCGGGTCTGATTTCGCTAAGCAGCTCCGCATGCCTTTTAATCATTTCGATTTTCTCGTCCAGTGTGACTTCTTCAGGTTCTATTCCGTCATCCAGATAATCAATGCACTGCCTTATGAGCCATGGGTTTCCAAGAACGCCACGACCAATCATCACTGCATCGCATTCTGTTTCATCAATCATTTTTTTGGCATCATAACATGACCAGATGTCTCCGTTTCCGATGACAGGTATTGAAAGGGATTCCTTGACGTCTCTGATTATTGACCAGTCTGCGCTTTCGCCGTATCTCTGCTCTCTTGTTCTCGGATGGACTGTTATTGCTGATGCTCCCGCATCCTCAACAATTCCTGCCACTTCAAGGGCATTGATGCAGCTTTTATCCCATCCGCTTCTGATTTTTGCGGTTACCGGAACATTGACGCTTTCAACAACAGCCTCCACGATTTCACCAATCTTTGGAGGGTTTTTCAGAAGTGCGCTTCCGGCCTGTGACCTGACTGCCACCTTTGGAACCGGACAGCCCATGTTTATGTCGATGATGTCCGGTTTCATGGTCTTTTCAATGTATTCTGCAGCTATTTTGAATGATTTGACTTCAGCTCCGAATATCTGCTGGGAAATAGGCCTTTCATAATCTGTCATATAAAGCATTTCCTGTGTCCTTGAGTTTTCATACATTATTGCCTTATCTGACACCATTTCGGTTTCAATCAGTCCACATCCCATTGATTTGGCTATTCTTCTGAATGCTGAATCGCATATTCCTGCCATGGGTGCAAGGACCACCTGATTGTCTATTTTAACATTTCCGATTTTCCATTTCATAGAAGTCACATTGAATTATGCAGTTTTTCCTTGTTTTTTCATTAATTATTTATATTTGTATTTATATAATTATATCTATTATATTAATTTAATTATTATAGGGATAACATGGCTAGTGTATCATCAAAAGAATTATATGAATTTAAAAAGACATTAAAAGAATTAGCAAATAAGAGAGGTAGAGGTACTGAGCTTGTTTCCGTTTATATCCCACCATCCAAACAGTTGAGTGATGTTGGTAAGCACATGAGAGATGAAATGGGTCAGAGTGCTAACATTAAGAGTAAACAAACAAGAAAAAATGTACAGTCTGCAATTGCGGTTATTTTGGAGAGCATCAAATTATACAAACAGCCTCCGGAAAACGGTATCGTCCTGTTTGTGGGAATGATTCCTAAAGGCGGTCCGGGCACTGAAAAGATGGAAAAATATATTTTGGAGCCGCCGGAACCGGTTCAGACTTACTGGTATAAATGTAACAATGAGTTTTTCGTAGAGCCTTTGGAGTACATGATTGAAGAGCATGATGTATATGGTGTAGCGGTTATTGACAGAAACGAAGCTACTTACGGTACTTTAAAAGGTAAAAGGGAAAACATTCTCGGTCACTTGACAAGTGGAGTTCCAGGAAAACACAAAGCAGGGGGACAATCACAAAGAAGGTTTGACCGTGTAATTGAGGATCTTGCTCACCAGTTCTTGAAACGTATCGGAGACCATATGAACGAAGCTTACCTTCCGCTTAAGGATGACTTGAAGGGAATCATTCTTGGCGGTCCTGGATTTACCAAAAAGGATTTCTACGACGGTGATTATCTTCAGTATGAGCTTAAGGATAAGGTAATATCCATTGTTGATACATCATACACCGGTGAAGAGGGAATCCGTGAGGTAATCTCAAAATCTGCCGATGATCTGGAAAACCTTGACGTGATGCACGAAAAGAAACTTGTTCAAAGGTTCATCAAGGAACTGATCAAGGAAAAGGGTCTTGCTTCCTATGGGGAAGATGAGGTAAGAAGAAACCTTATTATGGGCGCTGTAGACGTATTGCTATTATCTGAGGATTTGTCAAGCATGCGTAAGACATTTGTCTGTTCAGGCTGCGGTCACGAAGAAAAAATCACTGTCAAGTCACAGGCTGAAGCTGATAACCTGCATAAGAAGTGCCCTGATTGTGGTGAAAATCTAAAAGAGCAGGATTCAATTGATATTGATGATGAATTTGTTGAATTGGCTGAAGAGATGAATACTGAAGTCGAATTCATTTCCACTGAAACTGAAGAAGGTATGCAACTGTTCAGGGCATTCGGTGGAATTGCAGCAGTTTTAAGATATTACGTAGACTACTAATTATAACAGTTTGGAGACTTGTCCAAATGTGTTATAATATTACTTTTTCTTTTTTCTTTTTTTGTATAATATTCGCTTAGACCTTCCTCTTGGCGTATCTGGTTTATTAACTTAAAAAATAATGGTTTTGGAACGGTTTTTTCTTTATTTATTTCCACATATAGTGAATGCAGACTCCTGTTTTTGGTCAGATAATTTTCCTTGAGTGTTTCATATTGATTTTTGCTTATCATATTTTATCACTTTGTTTATTAAAAATTAATTTTTACCCATTTTTAAATATTGATTTGTAAATTATGGTATATAAAGGAATATGCTTTTTAAATTTCTATATAATTTTGTTTAAAATTTTTTTGTATTTTTCGGTTTTGTTCGGTTTTTTCAGGCCAAAATGTGCTTTGCCCGAACAGTTGATGTTGCTTCCTATTCGGAAACTTTGGGGTGGAAGATGCTTTCCGACTTTGTTTATGTATTGATAATTTTTATTGTTATTTGTAGAAAAAATAATTAAAAAGATTTTATATATACTTAAATTATTTGAATTTTTGTATAATTTGTATAATATTTATCTAGATTTTAATGAATAATATTAATATATCCTTATTAAAAATTGAATAATATTTAAATACTAGAAGATGCAAATAATTAACTATATTGTTAAATTTTAATGATATAATTTTTATAATTTTATTCGGAGGAATAATTTTGTCATACGTAGATGAAGTAATTGAAACTATAATAGAACAAAACCCTTCAGAACCAGAATTTCACCAAGCTATTCGTGAAGTTTTAGAATCCTTAAGGGTAGTGATTGAAGAAAACGAAGAAGAATACAGGAAAAACGCACTTCTTGAAAGGTTAACAAACCCAGAAAGACAAATCAAATTCCGTGTTCCATGGGTAGACGACAACGGTCAAGTACAAGTAAACACCGGTTACAGAGTACAGTTCAACTCAGCAATCGGACCTTACAAAGGCGGATTACGTTTCCACCCATCCGTAAACCTCGGAATCATCAAATTCTTAGGTTTCGAACAAATCTTCAAAAACTCCTTAACCGGACTTCCAATCGGCGGAGGAAAAGGTGGATCAGACTTTGATCCTAAAGGAAAATCTGACAGGGAAATCATGGCATTCTGTCAAAGTTTCATGACCGAATTATGCAAATACATCGGAGCTGACACTGATGTTCCTGCAGGAGATATTGGTGTAGGTGGCCGAGAAATCGGTTTCTTATTCGGACAATACAAAAGAATCAGAGGATTATACGAAGGAGTATTAACCGGTAAAGGATTATCCTTCGGAGGATCTCTTGCAAGAACTGAAGCTACCGGATATGGTTTATTATACTTCACAAATGCAATGTTAAAAGCAAATGATATTGATATCGCAGGTAAAACCATTGTCGTATCTGGTGCAGGTAACGTAGCTACTTACGCTATCCAAAAAGCACAACAATTAGGCGGTAACCCAGTAACCTGTTCCGATTCCACCGGATGGATCTACGACCCAGAAGGAATCGATGTTGAATTGCTCAAAGAGATTAAAGAAGTAAGACGTGAAAGATTAACCGCTTATGCTGAAGCAAGACCTTCCGCAGAATACCACGAAGGCAAAGGTGTATGGTCCATCAAATGTGACATTGCATTACCATGTGCTACCCAAAACGAATTGCAATTAGAAGATGCTAAAATCCTAGTTGAAAACGGCGTTTTAGCTGTTGCTGAAGGAGCAAACATGCCAACCACTATCGAAGCAACCGAATACTTACAGGAAAACGGCGTATTATTCGCACCAGGTAAAGCTTCCAACGCTGGTGGAGTAGCAACTTCCGCACTTGAAATGTCACAAAACTCAGAAAGATTATCCTGGACATTTGAAGAAGTTGACGGCAGACTCCAAACCATTATGGAAAACATCTTTGAAAATGCTGCAGCTGCTGCTGAAGAATACGGCATGGACAAAAACTATGTCGCAGGAGCAAACATTGCAGGATTCAAGAAAGTAGTTGACGCAATGAACGCACAAGGCATTGTGTGATTTTATAGCTTTATTTTTAATTTTAAGAGTTTTTAACTCTTCTTTTTTTATTTATTTTATTTTTAATTATTTATAGTATAATTTACTTGTATTGGTTATTTTTATTAGTTTTTTTACAGATGTTATCAATATTTTTTTCAGTTGAAATCATGAGTAAAGGCCTTTCTTTGCTTTTGCATTGTAATATTGCTTTAACTTAATAAAATTGCTTTCATTTCAAACAAAAACTTTTTGTAACTTGCAATTAAAGATAATAGTAAGTATTTATTCTTAATTATTGAATTAAGATAAAATAATCAAGTCGAAGTAAAATTTATTTGGACATGATTATTTAAATATTCAATATATTGAATATATATTTATATAATTTCACTCAATATATTGAATATATATTTATATTAAAATATTCAATGTATTATTAGAGGAGATGAATATGAATCCAGAGATTGAAAATTCAATTTACAACTTTTTACAAAACCAGATTACAGACACTCCATTATCATTAAACAATGAACTTTTCAATATGGGTAAAAAATTCAATCATAGGGATGAATTTAACGAAATAACTCCATTCATTGATGAATTCCTTGAAGGAAATAATGTTAATCGATATATAGTATTGCCGGGTCTTCGAGGCGTTGGAAAAACAACAATCCTATTTCAGGTATATGATTACTTGTTAAATCAAAAAAACATCAATCCGGAAGAGATACTATATTTTTCATGTGAGGAATTAGATAAAATATATGATTGTGATATTTTTGAAACAATAAAATTTTACCTAAAGAAATTTCACAACACCTCACTGCAAACACTCAATAAAAAGATATTCCTTCTAATCGATGAATCCCACTTTGACAAGGATTGGTCCATTTCCGGAAAGTTGATCAACGACAAATCAAAAAATATCTTCATGATATTAACAGGATCATCAGCAATAAAACTGGAATATCATGCAGAAGCGGCAAGAAGGATGATAAGATATCCGATAACTCCTCTTAATTACTCACAACATCTGAAGTTAAAATATGATTTTCAAACTGATGTTTCAAATGATTTGGTGGATTTATTATTTAATGGAAATGTAGATAATGCGATTCTAAAAGAACAACAGTTAAATCATGATTTGTTGAATCTAAGAAATTACAATTCAATGGATTGGGATAATTACTTTAAATTTGGAGGATTTCCATCAGTAATGCATGACACAAATCCCAGAAATGCATTTAAAAAATTATATTACTCAGTTGAAAGCGTAATAACTAAAGACCTGCCAACAATGACTAATTTGACAAGCAACACAGAAACAAAAGCATTAAGGTTGATTAAATTTCTGGCAGAAAAATATCCTGGGGATATATCACAAAATGCACTTGCAAACAAAATTAAAACTTCTATTGGTACAGTAAATACCATTATGGATTTGCTTGAAAAAACACATTTGATATTCCACACAGAACCATATTCCGGACCGAATGCAAGAGCAAAAAAGTCATGGCAATATTACTTCGCAACACCAAGCGTAATGCATGCAATAAATCTCAAATTTGGATTCACTTCAATAAAACTAAGTGAGTATGAAGGAATACTGCTTGAAAACTTGGTGGCATCAAGTTTGGTCAATCTAAAAAATAGTGAGAAATTCTTCGAATTCAACATATTCTATGACTCATACAAAGTTAAGAAACAACGTGTTGATTTCATTATAAAAAAAGAATTTGGTGATGCAATTCCAATTGAGGTTGGGCGCGGAGATAAGGATACATTTCAAATTAAAGAAGCAATGAAACGTTACAAATCTCCATATGGGATAATCATATCTGATACAACAAAAACAATTGTAAAAGAGGATAATATAATATTTTTGCCTATAAAAACATTTTCATTATTGTAAGATTAATGAATGTAGGGTGGTATCACACATTTCCCTCACAATGAATAGTATAGATTTTCTTTTTTCTTTTTTTTATTTATAAATTAAATATATTTTTCAAAATATTTTTATTTGATTGTTTACAGATTTAGTTATGTAATATTGTTTTGTTATACAGATGCTGATGGTGGTGTTTGTAATTTTAACAGTTCATATTATAATTGACTAAAAAGCCCTTTTGGGTTTTTTTTATGATGGGAGATAAATAATGAGATTTAAAAAATATTCGATGGTTGTTTTATCAATAATGATTTTACTAGTATTCGTTGCTTCTGCAAGCGCTGCTGACGTCAATGATACTGATGTAATTTCGATTGATGACTCAGCCAATAAGGTTGATGAAAAGCTAGCATTAGATTCCAACCAGGATGATGTTGTGTCTAATGACAATGACGCTTTAGAAAATGATGATGAAAGTCTGGCTGCTGGAACGGATTCGGAAATCTTGGGCGATGATGTAGGTAATTTTTCACAATTAGCTGCTGAAATCAGTCAATCCGGACCTGTTATATTAAAGCATAAGACTTATGTTTATGATAGTGGAAGTGATATTGATATTAGGGAAAACGGTAAGGTCATTGATGGTAACGGTGCTGTTATTGACATGTTAGGAGCAGATAATACAGCATTTTATGTAATTGCTTCAGGGGTAACCATTAAGAATTTAACAATTAAAAATTTAAAACATTTTCATAATGGTGCTATCTCCTTCGAGTCTCCAGGTAATGTAATAAATTGTAATTTTGTTAATAACACAGCAATATCCTATGATGGTGGGGCTCTTTGGATGCATAGTGGTAATGTGATAAACTGTACTTTCACAAACAACTCTGCTAATAAGGGCGGTGCACTTTACATTGAGTGGGGAGGTAATGTGACAAATTGTAATTTTGTTGATAACTATGCAGTATCCGGGCTTGGCGGTGCCGCCAATCTCAACATGGTTAATGTGACAAACTGTAATTTTACCAATAACCGTTCTCCGGATGATGGCGGTGCTTTCTCGATGCAATACGGCCGTGTTGAAAATTGTAGTTTTTCCCATAACCGAGGATATCGTGGAGGTGCACTTTTTTTAAGCAATAGTGGTACTGTGATGAATTGTAATTTCACTGATAATTTTGCAACCATGGCTGCTGCCTGGGTGTATTCAGGCACTGTAAAAAATTGTAATTTTACCAATAACAAAGGAGGTCGTAATGGTGGCGGTCTCTGGATGCGTGACGGTGCTGTAGAAAATAGTAAGTTTACTAATAACTCTGCAATCGAAGGAGGTGCAGTTTGCTTTGATGATAACGGTAGGGTGACAAATTGTAATTTTATCAACAACTCAGCCGAAGGTGGTGGTGCGGTTAAAATGGCCAAAGGTGAAGTTACAAATTCTAATTTCAGGCACAATACTGCAGCTTTTGGTTCTGCAATTCGATTTTCCGAAATCGATGCTGATGACCGCATATCCAATTGTGTTTTCTTAGATAACCGGGCGGACATGGTTGGAGATACTCCATTTAAGGTAGTTAAAAATATAAATCACACTGAAATCATTTTGGAGGTTCGAAATAATTATATAAATGCGATTAGTTCTTCCAGTGTCATTAAGTTTAGCAATGTGACCTATTGGGGTGTTGGAGGAATTGTAAATACTGACAGTTCCGCTCCAATCCGGTCATATAATCCTCCAGGTCAAAACGTAACTGTCTGTGGTGTTGTTAACGGCAATATTATAAATACAACTAAAGTCAGTGATGAAAATGGAAAAATCGTTTTGGACGATGCCGGCGACTATTGGCTTGTTGTTCGCCATGATGGAGATTCATACTATACAAGAGCTGAAAAAATATTGACCAACATGGAATTAACTGCAAATGTAACATCATTCACAACCAACAACAAGACAGTAAACATCACTGCAAAATCCAATATTTTTAATGGGGGCATGCCTGGTAAATTACTGTTTATCTTAGCGAACGGTTTGAACATCACTGCAAGTTATTCAGGTAACGGAACCTGGTGGGCAGTACATACATTTGATGATTATGATGTTTATCAGGTCAACGCTTCCTATATCGGAATAGACAATGTAAAGACCAATAATGGCACTATCAATATCACTAAAGCTGACTCAACAATAACTCTTGAGGATATTGTTTTGACTTATGGCGAGTCAGTCAATGCTACTGTAAAAACCGAAGGTGCTACAGGCATTACCGCCAAGATTGGTGATGTTGAGGTTATCGTTGATAAATATATCATTCCGATTTCCGGTTTAAGCGGCGGAAATTACACTTTGACAGTGACTACCATTCCTGATGCAGACCACAATGCCGTAAGCAAAGCTGTCAATTTAACAGTTAACAAGATGCATACAGAAATTATCCTGACCAATGAAAGCATTGATTTGAAACCGTATGTTATGGTTGGCGATTTGGCGAGTTTGAATCCTTCCAATGCGGGCATTTTGACATTTGCTTCAAGCAACGGAACCGTTGCACTAGTGTATTCCGATGGAAAGATTTGGTCTCAGGATAAAGGTACTGCCATCATTACTGTCTCCTATGCAGGCAATGAGAATTATACTGCTTCAGAAAGAAAAATAACTGTGAATGTGTCACCATATGATGTTAGCCTCATCGTTAAAAATACAACTGTGAATATGGAAGTTGGCGGAAGATTTGATATTGGTGCCACAACAGATCCTACAGGTGCAGTAATTGATTATGTCTCCAGCAATGCGTCTGTTGCAAGTGTCACCAGTTATGGTGTTATAATGGCTGGTGAGGAAGGTACAGCAATTATTACAGTGAGTATTGGTAATGGAAGAACAATCTCTTTCAATTCAACCAACATAACCGTGACAGTAAGCAAAAAACCTACTGAAATCATTTTAGTCAACGAAACACTTGATTTGAAGGCACTCGATACTGTCAGTGATTTTGCAAGGATAACTACAGGTTATCCAAAAGATTTAAAATTTGTTTCAAGCAATGAGGATGTTGCGGTTATTGAAAACGACATGATTGTTGCAGTTGGTGCGGGCAAGGCCAACATTACCGTTTACTATGAGGGCAACAACGTGTATGCGGCAGCCGAAAACAGGACAATTCAAGTCACTGTCACTGCGATTGATGCAGAAATCAATGTCACCAAAAGATACTATGAACTTTATGGCGGCGAACAGGATGAAATCATTGTATTTACAGCGCCTGACGACTTGAAAGTTAAATTTGAAACAATTGA
>NZ_ONER01000090.1 GCF_900316895.1 uncultured Methanobrevibacter sp.
GATTTAAGGACATTTTCAAGAAACGGATACTTTCACATGATTGTATGCCTGCCTTATTCTCTTGAAACCTTCAAATCATATGACCGCTACGGTCAGCCAATGGATTACACATTGGGGGACTATGCGGATTTCAGAAAAAACAATTCTGATGAGTTTTTCGATGAAAGTGATGTTGTAACAGATAGTGATGAGTTTAAACCGGGATTTTTCGATGAGGATGATGACGAATTCTTTAAAACTCTTGATGAAGAGCGAAAAGACTATTATGATGAGTCTGAAATGAAAAATAGGTTTGAAAGAAAACCTCAAGTGGAGATTATATCCAATACTCAATTGCCTAAGCAGGTTATCAGAATTGAGTTAAATCCGGATGGCAGTATTAAAAAAATAGATAAAAAATAAAAAACAATTATGGTGAAAAATTGTTTTTTATAATTCTAATCCAATAGCTTCGTAGACATTGTCTAAAGCTTGGATTTCTTTGATTACTTCTTTTGGAATTTCTTTATCTAAAGTTAGAACCATGATGGCTCTTCCGCCTTTTTCATCTCTTCCAACTTGCATGATTCCAATGTTAACATTATGTTCGCCTAATTTTGTACCGATTTTACCAATGCTTCCAGGAACATCTTCATATTTGGCGATGAACATGTGTCCTTCAGGAATAACATCTACCCAGTAACCATTAACTTTTAGGATTCTTGCATCGTGTAAGTGAGTACCTTCTGCTGAGAATGTGTCTGTTTCACTTTTAGCGATGACTTTAATTAATGATTCATATCCTTTAGCATTGTCTTTTCTTCCTTCGGTAATGCTTATGCCTCTTTCTTTAGCAACAAGAGAAGCGTTGACAGCATTTACAGGGGAGCTTAAGAATGGGTTTACAGCACCTTGGATAACGGTTCTTGATAAAATTTCAAGGTTGTCGATTTCAGCCAATTCTCCGCTGTAGATGATTTCAATTTCTTTGATTTTGCCGTTTACGGCCTGTGAGATGAAACTACCTAATTTTTCACATAATTCCATGTATGGGGCTAACTCTTGGTAAGTGTTATTGTCAATACGTGGCATGTTTAATACGTTTTTAGGGTTGTTTCCTTTAACTAATTCAATGATTTCATCAGCTACAATGATTGCAGCATCCCTTTGTGCCTCTTTGGTTGAAGCGGCAATGTGTGGGGTTAAAACAATATTGTCCAATTCGAATAATTTTGAATCTTCTGCAGGTGGTTCATCTTCATATACGTCTAATGCGGCACCACCGATTTTGTTGTTTGCTAATGCATCGTATAATGCTTCTTCGTCAATGATTCCACCACGAGCGCAGTTAACGATGTAAGCGCCATCCTTCATGATTTCAAACTGTTCAGTTGAAATGGAGTGTTCGGTTTCAGGAGTTAATGGAACGTGGATTGTAATGAAATCTGCATTTTTAAGCACGGTGTCCAAATCAGTTAATTCAACGCCCATCTGTTTTGCAACTTCTTCAGGCAAGTATGGATCATATGCCATTGCATCCATTCCGAATGCTTTGCATCTGTTGACCACTTGGGAACCGATTCTTCCCATACCGATTACACCGAGAGTCTTGTTTCTGAGTTCAACTCCCATGAATTTTTTCTTTTCCCATTTGCCTTCTTTAACGGATTTGTCTGCAATAGATATTTTACGGGCCATGCTTAAGATTAAACCCATTGTGTGTTCTGCTACAGTTACGGAAGTTGATTCAGGAGAGTTTACAACCATGACACCTTTTTCAGTTGCAGCATCAAGGTCAATGTTGTCCACTCCAACACCTGCTCTTGCAATGATTTGCAGATTGTCCGCTTTTTTAATAATGTCTGCAGTTAATTTTGTTCGACTTCTTACAATAATTCCATTGTATTCGTGGATGGTATCAGCTAATTCTTCAGGAGTAATTTCAGTATCTACAACAACGTCAGCTACTTCCTTTAAATTTTCGATACCTTTTTCATTAATAGCATCAGCAATAAGTACTTTCATATTTTCACCATAATTAACCAATATTTAATCATAAATATTACTTAAATTTATATTTTTTATTATATTTAAAATATATTATATAAGCAATATTTTTAGAAAATATTTTGTTCAGTCGGATAAAATTAATATTATTTCATTTTTCACATTCTTTTTTAGGAAAATATTTTATATACCAATTTTATAATTAAATATTGGTGATATTATGGTAAGCGTAGAAGAATTTCCAATTTCAACTGCAAATGATATTCCAGGATTTAAAATTGTAGAAACAAAAGGTTTCATATATGGTTTAACCGTCAGAAGTAGAGGTGCCGGTGGTCAAATCGGTGCTGGAATCAAATCTATTTTCGGTGGTGAAATCAAACAATATGTTACAATGATGGAAGAGTCCAGAGAAGAAGCATTGCACAGAGCAATTGAACATGCAAAGGATTTGGGCGCAAACGGTATTGTAGCAATCAGATTCGACTCAAATGAGATATCCGATGTAATGCAAGAAATCTTGGTATATGGAACAGCTGTAGTTGTTGAAAAAGAATAGTGATATAATGTTTTTTGAGGATTTGGAATATAAAGGAAAAGCAATTCCACAAACTATTTTGGGATATGGTCCATTTATGGCCGAACTTTACTATGGTCACAGATCAAGGCTTTATCTGGATGATTTATATAACAATCCTCAAAATGCTGCTGAAGTAATTGTAGAATCATATAATCAGGGTGTAAGGGCAATTAACCTTGTAAATGATTCTAATTTACTTGAAGCGTATGACATTGCAGCTTCTGAAGGCTGTAAGATGAAGGTAATCGCAACAATCGGTAAAAGTGATGTTGATTACCTTAATCCCAACTATGAGGTTGCAAAGGAAGTCGATTGGGATGAGGATATTGAGCTTTTCAGTTCCTATGACTGTCCGCTGATGCTTGTTGATGAGTTCATAACCGACGGATATGACTGGAGGCTGACTTCAAAGATTCTAAATAGAATAAATGATGCAGGTTCCCTTTCAGGTCTTGTTACTGCATTTCCATCAAAAACTTCAGATTTGCTTCCGGATAATCTGGATATGGATCTTTTTGATTTTTACATGATTCCATATAACAGCTTATCTTACATGATGGATATCAGTGCATTCAATGCTTCCCAAAGACAGGGATTCATTGACAAAATAAAAAAATTAGATAAAAAAATAATAGCTACCAGAATTCTGGCAGCAGGAGTTTTAAAACCGAAGGAGGCATTTACATTCTTTAAAAATGCTGATTTTGTAGATGCAATCTGTATGGGTGTTGCCAAGGTTGAAGAAGCTCGTGAAGACTTTGAATTATTGAATGAATATTAAAGTTTGACAACTTCATATTCTTCAAATGGAATGTATCCATCATCTTCCAGTGACTGGTTTAAATCAGCCAATCCATTGATTAAATCTTTTATATTTTTGTTTGATGGCTTTTTGCCTGTAATCTGCAGGTATTGCCTAGGGGATATTTCACAGTATTCACATTCGAAATTGCAGCATCTGTCCTTTTCTTCACAGCCGTATCCTTCCTGCTCTTCATCGGTTCCAATTACGATATCGTCGAGTATTCTGGAAACCCTTTCGTCTGATGCGAACATTGCTATTTTTTGAGTTTTTCCACAGATTCCGATTGCTGTTTGACCTTTAAAGTTACAGACCCATTTAATAGGATAATTTTCCATCTCAGTTATATTTAAATTTTCCATGTTATTGCCTCTAGTTTTCTTTTCTCTCTTTAATCATTTTCAGTAATTCCTTTGAATTTTCAAATTCCTTTAACTCCCAAGATTTAATGACCGGAACGGCACCGATTGACTCCTTGATTTTGTCATTGTTGATAATGAAAACCGGTTCTGAGGTTGTAACCATCGATAAATCCTTGAGAGGTATTGCCATTCTTTTCAGAGTCTTTTCACTTCTGTTCTTTTCAACATTTGCCATTAAAGGTGAATGTTTGTTTGAGCTTTTCATTTTAGCCACTGCATCAAATGGACTTTTGCTTGTGGATATTACTCCATAACCCAGTTTTGATAAGTCATTAACGTCATCTGTAAATTTGATTTCATCTTTTTTAGGTTGCTGCAATAAATCGATGTCTAACGTCACTTTGGTGTTGAGGATTTCTTCAAGTATCATTGCGGTTTCGGTATTGGCCCTCACTATTCCGTTTTCATATTTGTACATTGTTGCACGTGATACGTGCGCAAGGCTTGCCAGGTCCTTCAGGGACATTGAATACTCTTCACGGTATTGCTTGATGACATTGCCGTCAATCTTAACGAAGTATCCTCCACGGTCAGCTAAAATTTCAGGAGATTCCCCGTATATGATCATGCTTTTCAATGTTTCAAAGGTGATTGTAGGGATTTCATATCTCTCATAAACCACTCCGTCCTCCAAAATACCGTTTCGTGATTTTTCACCAATGATTATTGGTGATGCAAGAAATATGTTTGCCAATTGCTTCATTTCGTGTGCATTTTGCTCATTGATACTGTCTATGTTTTGAAATGTTTTTAAAAGTAATATCTGCAGGTCTTTTCTTGCTACAATATCAAAAGAACCTTGATCATAAATGTCGGAGGTTTTGAAACCCTGTGAGGTCAATAATTTTTCAATATTGTGTAATAGCTGGCTTCTAGTTAACATAGTCAAATCCTCTCTTAAACTATATATTAATCTTAACATTAAATATATTTTAGTAGGTGATTTTGATTAGGTATTTATATATTGGAGTTGACGATACAGACTCTCCCGATGGAATGTGCACAACATATCTTGCAAGCCAGATTATCAATGAATTCAGGGATAATGGGATAAAATTGAGGGATTATCCAAGATTAATTAGGTTGAATCCTTTTGCCCGCCATAAGACACGTGGAAATGGAGGTGTTGCCTTAAAAATCTTGAATGATTCAAAGGCAGACTTGGCTAAAGAAATCGTTCTTGAGAAAGTTGAAAAGCTTTCCATGTTTGACTGTGACAATACCAATCCTGGGGTGGTCTTTTATGATGGTGAAATTACCCGTGAAATGGAGGATTATGCATTCAGGGCAATTTATGAGTTCATAACCATTGAAGAGGCTGAAGAGTTTGGTCGCTCTGTCGGCTGTGAAATCCATAAGTTTAAAAAAGGAAGGGGGATTATCGGATCCATTGCAGCCATCAGCTTGCCTTTGACCGATTGCACTTATGAATTGCTTGCATACCGGTCTTCACAAAATTATGGGACAAAAAGGCAAATTGACTATGAATCTGTTTATGAAATGGACAAGGAGACTTTTCCCGACACCTTTGAAAATATTGACTATTCAGAAAACTACATTGCAATCGAACCTAAAACACCATGTCCTGTTTTATATGGAATCCGGTCAAACGGCGTCGAGGCATTGAAAAAGGCAAAAAGCATTGTCAAAGTCGATGAGCCTATTGTTGACTGGTGCATTTTTAAGACAAACCAGCATACTGACATGCATATTCAGGAAGTTCAGGATATAGCTTCAATGAAACAGTTCGGATGTTATTGTGTGGAGGGTGAAGTCAAAAACAAGCCCACTATCATTGATGGGGGTCATATGTTTTTCTACATTACAGATGATTCCGGAGAAATCGAATGCGGTGCATATGAACCGACTAAGAATTTTAGAAAGATAGTTTCTCATTTGCGTCCGGGCGATAAGATTAAGGTTTACGGTGGAATTGGGGAGCAGAACACTTTTAATGTTGAAAAGTTTCAGGTCATAGAGTTGAATGATGTCGAATATAAAAATCCGATTTGCGAGTGCGGTAAACGGATGACATCAGCCGGTAAAAACAAGGGATTCAAATGCAAAAAATGTGGAAGAAAAATAGAGTCTTCAAAAAAAGTTCCTATTAAAATCAAACGTTTTTTAAAAAATGCTCAATTTTATGAAACACCAGTTTCTGCAAGGAGACACCTATCAAAACCACTTTGTCGTATGAATTTAGATTAATTTGGTTATTTTAGATTGGTTATAGAGCATTAAAACAGTTTATTGCCATTATTTTTAATTCACTTTTTGTGAAATAATTATTTATTTTTTTTAATTTTTATTCGTATTAGTGGAACTTTTGAGAACTAAATCATACTAATTTATATACTAGTTTTTTCGAAGTATAAAATAATTAACATTTTTTTATGCGGGTGGGAGAGGGTTATTATGACTGATGATAATAAAGACACGACAAACGTTCAACACATATATCGTAATAAGACTGATAAACGTATTTTAAAGAAAAATCCTTGGAGGGATTATCGTTTACATTTCACAGTGCTTGTTTTGGCAGTTATTGCCATGTTTATCGGTCCTATTGAAATTCAGCTTACTCAAGGTGTGACTGTTTCTATTATGCCCTTATTATACACCATGATTTTGGGATTGGCGTTTTATCTTGCAAAACCAATAACATGGATTGAAAGAAAGCAGTCCAGAGTTGCTGAAGGTGCTATGATGCTGTTTATAGGAATATTGATTGCAAAGCTTGCTGTTTCAAGTGGCCAGTCAATGGATTTGCTTTTTAAGATGGGTCCTGCATTGATGCTTCAGGAACTGGGGCACCTTGCGACAATTCTGATTGCGCTTCCGGTTGCATTGCTCCTGGGCTTTAAAAGAGAAGCAATAGGTATGACAAATTCCATTGGCCGTGAGCCTGAAGTTGCGGTAGTCATTGATAAGTATGGGTTCAATTCACCTGAATCCAGAGGAATATTTGCATTATTCATTGTGGGAACAATGATCGGAACTGTATTCATCAGCTTTTTTACAAGCATTTGCGTTTCCTCTTTGCCTTTGCATCCTTTTGCCTTTGCAATGGCAAGTGGAGTGGGAAGTGCAAGTATGAATGCTGCGGCATTAGGCCCAACTCTTGCGGCATTTCCGGGAATTGAAACTCAGATTGAAGCGTTTGCCGGTTTCAGTAACTTATTGTCATTCTCAATTGGTATTTATATTGTAATATTCTTAGCCCTTCCTTTGACTGAAAAATTATACTATATGTTGGAGCCTAAAATTGGACGTGAAGCTGTTGTAAAAGAGGAGGATGATAGCAATGCCTGATTTGATTGACGGATCTGAAAACGTTTCTGTACATGGTATTTTCAACTGGATATTCCTTTTAGCAATATTTTCCATAATCACAGCAATCGGCAATTATGTAGGTTATAAACATCCGATTCAGGATTCTTTAATAGGTATGGGGATTTTATCTTTGATCACTCTTTTGGGTGTTTGGATGGAAAGAAAGCTTCCATTAAACATTTCTTCCATCATTTATATTAGTGTGATGGGTATTGCTCTTGCATTTCCGACTATGCCCACATCCGAATTTGTTACATATTATGTTTCAAAGGTCGAGGTCATGGCTATTGTGACAGTATTCTTGGCATATGTGGGTATTGGAATGGGTAAAAGCTGGAATGAATTTAAAGCCCTCGGATGGCGTGCAATTATCATTACAATTCTTGTTATCGCATCCACATATCTCGGTTCGGCAATTGTTGCCCATATTATCTTAGTTATGACCGGTGTTCCGGCATAATTTCATTCCTTTTTTGTGAATATTATTACTTATTTTTATTCTTATTTGGTGAATTTTTTTCAATCAAATGTTATCAATTTAAATAATATGTTTTGAGAAAATATTAGTATAGTAATTTAAATTTGATAATTATATATCATATTGGGAGTTGTTACTATTCCAAATAAGGGCAATGATGGTCAGGTCGAACATATTTACAGGGAAAAAACGGATAAGCGTATCTTGAAGAAAAACCCCTGGAGAGATTTAAGATTACATGGAACAGTGCTTGTTTTAGTTATCATTGCCGAGTTAATAGGAACCATCAAAATCCCAATCACCAAAGATGTTGCAATCACCATAATGCCTTTAATATATACCATTATTTTAGGGCTTGCATTTTACCTAATAAAACCGATCAAATGGATTCACAGAAAGCAGGCACGTATTGCCGAGGGAGCAATGATGCTTTTCATTGGTGTTTTGATTGCAAAATTGGCTGTATCAAGTGGTCAATCTATCGGTTTGATTTTTAAAATGGGTCCTGCTTTGATATTGGGCAACTATTTTAGTACTTCCAATTGCATTGCTTTTAGGATTTAAAAAAGAAGCAATTGGTATGACAAATTCAATAGGAAGGGAACCGAACGTTGCAGTTGTTGTAGACAAATATGGATTCAACTCTCCTGAATCAAGAGGAGTATTTGCAATATTCATTATAGGTACCGTAATAGGTACAATATTCATAAGTTTCCTGGTAACATTTTCACTGTCATTCCTTCCGCTGCACCCATATGCTTTTGCAATGGCAAGTGGGGTGGGAAGTGCAAGTATGAACGCTGCGGCAATAGGTCCGACTCTTGCAGCATTTCCTGGATTGGAAACTCAGATTGAAGCGTTTGCAGGATTCAGTAATCTGTTGTCCTTCTGTGTTGGAATATATATTGTGATATTCGTGGCACTTCCGCTGACCGAAAAAATATATAATTGGTTGGAACCTAAAATTGGAAGGGAACCCCTAATACCTGAAAAGGAGGATGAATAAATTGCCTGATTTGATTGATGGATCTGAAAACGTATCCGTTCATGGTATCATGAATTGGATTATTCTGCTGGTTATATTTTCAATCATAACCGTCATAGGTAATTATTTGGGTTATCATCATCCTATGGAAGGATCTCTTGTAGGTATGGCAATACTGTCCCTTATTACACTTGTTGGAGTATGGTTGGAAAGGTATTTGCCTTTTAACGTTTCTTCAATTTTATATATCAGCGTAATAGGTATTATTTTGGCTTTCCC
>NZ_ONER01000109.1 GCF_900316895.1 uncultured Methanobrevibacter sp.
AATTTTTCAAACCCAAAACAATTATTCATACCCAAAGCAATAATATAATCACAACAAAAAAAGTATACTGAACAAAAATCCAAGACCCAAAATAGCCTCCAAAAAACACAAAATAAAAATAAACGCAATAAAATTAATTAAAAAAGATAGTACACCCAATAGTGCAATTCATCCACAACTTGCAGAAGTTGTGGCATTCTTGCATTTTTAA
The DNA here is from genome assembly GCF_900316895.1 of uncultured Methanobrevibacter sp. Classification (GTDB taxonomy): domain Archaea; phylum Methanobacteriota; class Methanobacteria; order Methanobacteriales; family Methanobacteriaceae; genus Methanocatella. Next base: position 212 of record NZ_ONER01000109.1, read on the forward strand.
GATAAAAATAAATAGCAGTCATTGCAAATAACCGTTTTTCTTGAAATGGTCTTCCATTTTAATATAGAATTCATCGCTTGTGAAATCAAAATTGGTATTGAATGACTTATAAGCCAGCTCGCAATCCTTTTTTAAATTGAATCTGAAATCAGGGCGTGCCTTGAAAAATTTTTCAAAACATGATTTGGAATTTTCCGGCAATGAAACCTCATCAAAGGAAATCTTTTCTATTGACATTTTCATGGCGCATGTAAGAACTGTCAGCTGGATAGCTGAAGCATAGGCATCATAATACTGGCCATAATCCAGATTGACATTGAAATATATCATGAAATTGATCATCACATGAGAAACCCAAATTAGAGAATTCGGTTCAAATTTTTCCAGCTGCAAATCAGTGAACTTGAATATTTTATCTTCCAGACTTTTTTCACTGTTCTCGCTGCAGAAGCTTACAAACTCCTCAAATGAGTAATTTGTCAAATATTTAGTGTAAGCGTCTTTAATCTCCTCATCACATGGATATTTAGAAATCTTTTTCAAATCTTTTTGCCTTAAAACTCTCGGATAGGTAAACATTAAAATCAATTGGTATATTGGATTTCATTAAATTAATAATTTCCTAAATGTTAACTCAATATTTCAAATTAAAATGAAAGAAACATATTTTATACTAAGATAATAAAAATAAAAAATGTATAAAAATATGGAGGAAAAATATTGAAATTTCATAAGATAAGTATAGTCTTTCTATTTTTATTGATAATGACAATGGGAGTTGTCTGTGCTGAAGATGCAAATCAGACAGTTACAGACACATTGCAACTGAATGACGCACAAGAAGTTATTTCAGATGCTCCTGAAGGATCATATAATGATTTATCAAAAAATATAAATGAATCATCTGATTCAATAACATTAGAAAGCGATTATAAATATAAGGATACTGACACTATAAAGCATATAGAATTTACAAATAGAAATTTTACCATTGACGGAAACAATCACGTAATCGATGCCGACGGCAAAACCGCCATATTTAAAATGACCGGCGGAAACTTAACATTGAAAAATCTTGTATTGAAAAACACCAATGCCACTGCAATAGAATTGAGGAATGGTATATTGAATACAATCAACGTCACATTCATAAATACCAAGTCTAATGACGTGGGAGGTGCAATATATGCCTTCAACAGTACATATTACAGTACCAACGATAAATTTACCGACAATTCTGCTAACGATGCAGGATCTGCAATATTCGCATCATCTTCCAGAATGCATATTAAAAATGCAACATTTACAAACAAAAATCCTATAAGATGGAGTCTGATTTATGGAAGCGATAGCCTCATTAATGTTTCAGACACCACTTTTGCAAATGCCACCTCAAGATATGCAACAGCAATATATAATTTGGGAATCGCAGAAATCACAAGATCAAAATTCATTAACTTAAGGGCAAATGCAACTGGAGGAGCCGTTGCTGTAAAAGGCGATAGGGAAGATGGATTTGCTCAATTAGTAATTATTAACTGCGAATTTACAAACGTCAGCGCCGGAAGAAATGGTGGAGCCATCTTTGCAGATATCGCAGCAGACAGTGATACCAGAGGTAAAGGTGAGGTTTTAATCGTTAATACTACATTCAACAAAAACACTGCTGAATTCGGAGGGGCAATACTTCAGCTTGGAGGAGCACTTGGTTTGATTAACTCCACTTTCACCAACAATACTGCATCCGAAAACGGTGGAGCGGTCTACACATCAAGGACAAATGTAATGATTAACGATGGCACATTTACAAACAACCGTGCACGAGAAACTGACGGATGCGGCGGAGCCCTATATCTTGATCATGCAGAGACAATTATTGCCAATTCCACATTTACAGATAATTCCGCAGGAAAAGGCGAAGCCATTTACTGTTATGAAATGATGTATATAATCAACAATGCAACTTTCAAAAACAATAAGATATACACCAGATTCGATGATGACGGAAGCAGTATAACAAACTGTGGAGAAGAATACAAAGACACAATAAACGACACAAATATAACTTATCACATAAGATACAACGGTGACCCAATTATATTGAACCCGCAGCCGATTAATGGAAACGCTACAGATCCCTACTTCAATCTAAATAATTTGGGATTGGTTACCCGTGTTAAAGACCAGGGTTCAATGGGTTCATGCTGGGCATTTGGAGCAGCAGGAGCATTTGAATCAGCATACCTAATTGCAACAGGGATAGAATTAGACATTTCCGAAAACAACATTAAAAACCTCTGTCTGCCTTATTCAGAATACGGACAACTCACTAATACCGAGGCAGGAAACATGATTACAACCGCAGCATACTTTGTAAGCTGGTTGGGAGCAATCAACACAACCGATGATTTATACGATGAGCTTGGAAAAGTTTCTTCCATACAATATGGCCCTCAAACAGTCCGCACAGTAAACGCCGTTTTCATAAACATAAAAGACCAGAATGCCATCAAGGAATACCTGACAAAATATGGTGCTATGAACCTGTTCCTATACGGTGCAAATTCACGAGACCATTCCTACAATTCCACATACTACTCAGTGTACAACAACAAATACTGGGGAAACCATTACGTGACATTAGTCGGATGGAATGATACCTTCTCAAAAGATCATTTCTCAACTCAAGCTCCAGGAGATGGTGCATGGATTTGTAAAAACAGTTGGGGAGAAAAATGGGGAGATGGAGGATACTTCTATGTCTCCTACTACGACAAATCATTAACTCAAAATGCAGTGGGATTCACATTTGACAATGTGGAGCACTATGAGAAACTTTATCAAAATGGTGTCATCGGACTGCACGAATTTGAGAAAGACTACGATACATACGGACAGGTATACACCAGCGAAAACGGAGACATAATTGCAGCTGTAGGAACATACTTTGAAACTGTCGGCAGCCCATATACCATTTCAGTGTATGTCGATGGCCGCATGGTCTACAGCCAAAGCGGAAAATCAAGCCATGCAGGATATGAAACAGTCAAATTGAACAAGTACATTGCAGTAGATGAAAACACAACATTTGAAATCAGAATAAAATCCGTTTCAGTGCCGATTGTTGGAAATTCCAGAAGCATTCTCATGCCTAATGTGAATTACATAATCAATGACGGTAAAAAAATGGATCTCGGAAAATATGGTCGCTTTGCTCCGATTAAAGTATACACATATCACAACAGCATGATTACCAAAAACGTTGTAAACTATTATGACAACGCAACTGAAACAATATTTACAGTTTACAATATTTTTGAAGACGATACTATTCAAGTCAGCTTCAACAATGCAAATTACACCATACAAATCAAAAATAATACTGGAAACATTTCATTGGGAATTTTACCTACCGGAGAATACCTTGTAACCATAACCTACAAGAATCAGACCATATCAACTCCGGTATTGATTAAAACAACCATTTTCAGCAATGATGAAAAAAGTATGGCACTGGCATACGATGCATCAGGATCTTTTGCAGTGCAGTTCCTTGATTCAAATGGAAATCCTCTCGCAAATACCTCCGTATCTGCCAAATTTGACAATGTAGCGCTTTCCAATGCGGTAACTAATGAAAACGGAATATTAAGCATTAACATCCATCCTTATAATTCAATCGGAAACCACTACATTGACTATGTGAATCCGAAAAATGGTGAAACATTAAGAGTTACCATTACTATCTTTTCCAGATTCTCCGGAAATGCAAACATCAACATGTACTATTACGACGGACACACATACAAGGTACGTGTAAAAGGCGACGACGGCAAATTTTTGGAGGAAGATGAAATTGTAACCATTAAAATCGGCAAACACACATTTAAGGTAAAAACCGATGAGGACGGATATGCAATCTTGAAAATACCTTCCAAAATCACTCC
>NZ_ONER01000094.1 GCF_900316895.1 uncultured Methanobrevibacter sp.
GCCATCGAATCCACAATGGACATTGCAGGAAAAGTCCATCAGGAAGCTGGAATTGACTTTGAATTCGTTGACTTCGGAGGAGGCGTAGGCGTTCCATACACTCCAGAAGAAAAACTCCTAGACCTTGACAAATTCGCAGAAGTCAATGTAGGACTCTTCAAGGAAAAACTGGAGCAATATGATATGGGTAATCCTACAATGTATCTTGAACCTGGAAGATACCTTGTTGCTGATGCATGTGTGCTTTTGGTCACTGTCAACAGCGTAAAACAAAGCTACAGGAAATTCATAGGTGTCGACGCAGGTTTCCACACACTCTTAAGGCCTGCAATGTATGATTCATACCACCACATTGTCGATGCAAGCAAAATGGATGCTCCAATGACTCAGGAAGTGGATGTTGCAGGTAACGTATGTGAATCCGGAGATTTATTCGCACGTGACAGGCCAATGCCTGATGTGGAAGAAGGTGATGTTTTAGGAATCCTCAATGCAGGTGCATACGGATTTACAATGTCATCCAACTACAACTCAAGGCCACTAGCTTCAGAAGTGCTTGTAACTGATGGAAAATGCAATTTGGTTCGTGAAAGAGAAACCTTTGAAGATTTGTACGACAAACAAATGGTTCCACCACATTTAAAATAAGTTGATAGCATGGTAGATTTAAAAGGATTAAAATTTTCAAAAATGCATGGAATAGGCAATGACTTTCCAATAATCAATGAATTCGACGGTGAAGTCATTCCTGAAGCTGACAAACCTGAAGCATGCAGGATATTATGCCACAGAAACTTCGGTGTCGGAGGTGACGGAGTATTGTTCGTAGAACCTTCAGAAGTTGCTGATATCGGATACAGAATGTTCAATCCTGACGGAAGCGAAGCTGAAATGTGCGGAAACGGTATAAGATGTTTTGGTGATTTTGTCTATAGGAAAGGCATCTTAAAGCAGGATAAAATGACTGTTGAGACAAGGGCAGGAATCAAAACCATTGAAATCACCCTGGACGGTGATGAACCAGTGCTGTTTAAGGTCGATATGGGACTGTCAACATTCAAGACTCCTGAAATTCCAATGACCTCTGATGAGGATGAGTTTTTAGATGGCGAATTGGATGTCCTTGACACAAAATTCAACCTGACCGCAATCAGCGTCGGAAACCCTCACGCAATAATCTTTGTTGATGATGTGGATGAAGTTGACATCAACAAGTATGGTCCTGCCATTGAAGCACATGAGGTTTTCCCTGAAAAGATCAACGTGCACTTTGTTGAAGTTATCTCTAAAAATGAGGGCAAGATGATTACCTGGGAGAGAGGCGCTGGCGTTACACTAGCTTGTGGAACCGGTGCAACCTCAACTGCAATTTCTGGTTTCAAACTGGGACTGTTTGATGAAAACGTATTGCTCCACCTGCCTGGCGGAGACTTAAAATTCAATGTATACGAAAAGGATGATGCATTGGGCGCTTTCATGGAAGGCCCTGCAAAACTCGTTTTCGATGGAGAATTCTAAATTCTCTATATTCTTTCTTTTTTCTTTCTAAATATTCCAATTATTATGTCTATTACACCAAGCACAATAACTATTGCCATCCATATGCTGATTCCACCTTTAACAAATGAGAACAGCAATGCAAGAATTATCAGTGCCACACCTGTAAGTACTGACATTTTCCATTGTTCCATTATATCACCTTATATGCATTTATTAAAGTTATATCTTCAAAAAAGAAATGTTCTGATGCCTTTATTTCAGCTATAAAACCCATTTCGTCAAATTTCTGCAGGGTCTCCTCGTTGCCCGATAGCGAGGACTGTATCATCTGGACAATTCCTCCATCATTTAAATGATTTGACACTTCATCTAAAAAAAGATCAATTACTTTCCTATTACTTTCCTGCCGTTTAGTCCACCATCGAATGCATAATTTATAGTGTCGTCCAGAACTTCCCCTTCTTCGGTAGGCAGATATGGAGTATTGAATAGAATTACATCAAACTTTCTGTTTTCGACAGGTTCGAATAGGTTGCCGAAGAGAATCTCAATGCCTTCAATGCCGTTGTCCTCAAAATTCTTTCGTGCAAGTTCGCATGCGTCAAAATTGATGTCGGTCACGGTAATGTTGTTGGATAGCCTTGAGGCATACATTGCAACTATTCCTGATCCTGTTCCAATCTCCAGAACGCTTTGATCGGGTTTGATTTCCAGATTTTCCGCCAGCAAATAGCTGTCTTCGGCGGGGATATAAACGTTATCGTGTGTATTGATTATAAAGTCAGGCATAAGTATCACTCAACAAAAATAAGGTTTAGCTTTTTGGATATGTATAGAATTTCCTCAGGGGTAAGCATGACCACTCTCATTTTAAGGTATTCCACCAATCTTTCATCATCAATGGTGTTCAATCTCTTTTTCAGGACTTTCTTGTCAATATTGCTTATGATATGCCTTGAATCAATCAGGGCATTTTTAATCTTTTTGTTCCTGTGCTGGAAGAGAGCTTTTGTAAATTTTGAATATGTCCTGAAGTCATCGTCGCTTATGATGTTTTCCTTTGGAGTCAGTTTGACAACGGTGGAGTCGATTTGAGGCTTTGGAATGAAGCTTTCGTTACTTACATCGGTCAATTTTTCCACATCGCATTTAAAATAAAGCATTGCTGAAAGTCGGGAATAGTTTTTGGTTCCGACTTCGCCGTTCATCCGGCTGGCGAATTCCTTTTGATACATAAGAATCGCAAGGTCAAAATCATAGTTAAGGAATTTAAAAGTAATCGGTGATGAGATTTGGTAAGGAAGGTTTGAGATGATTTTATTGAAAGGCGGAAAGTCCACCTTTAACGCATCATCATTTATAAGTTCTACATTATCGATTTTTTCGTCTTCAAGCCTTTGGGCAAGTATTTCGAAAATCTTTTTGTCCTGCTCAATGGCTATAACCTTCTTTGCTCGTTTGGCAAGTTCAATTGTAAGTGTTCCAATTCCGGTTCCAATCTCTAAAATAACATCTTCCTTTGAGATATCTCCAAAGTTAATAATCTGGTCCCTTTTGTTTTTGTCGATAAGGTAATTCTGACCCAGATTTTTATTTAACTTTATCCCATGTCGGCTTAAGATATCTTTTGTTGTTTTAGATAAGGATGGGGAATTTTCACTTGTCAATTTATCACTTATCTTCTTCTTGCAGCTCTTGGAGGTTGTGTAAATAGGTAATATTTATTTTTACCTCTTTTTGGTTTTGTAGTGTCAAGTTCCTGTTTTACTCTGTTGACAATCATTGCAGCAGGATCAGCCAATGTAGGAAGCCTTTCTGAAATGTCTTCAAAGCTTTCGAAAGGTTTTTGTTCTCTTGCTTTAATGATGTCCCACATGTATTTTTTTCCGATTCCCGGAATCAATTCAAGTGAATGCATTCTTGTACTTACTGAATCTGCAGTATTGAAAAATTCAACAAATTTATCCTCATTATCTTCAACAATATCCCGAATAGCATAGTCCAGTTCTATTCTGGCTGTTGCGGTCATATTTTCATAATCTAATCTACCAAGGACTCTGTATATTTTGTCTCTTTTTCCTTTTCCAATATATACCAGGTCCTGTATTTCTAAATCAACACCATTTTTAGGAGCTAATTCAAGAAGAGTGAATTGTTCTGTACCAATAGCTTGAGCAATAGGTTTACCACCGAATTTGGACATATCTGACTTAACATAGCCACGGCTTAGATAATCAAGTACAACAGCATTTTCTTCTTTTTTAACTGTTGGTTTCTTTTCTTTTTTATTTCTATTATCCATATTATCACTCACTATTGTTTTTTTATTATAACCTTTAACAGATATAATATAAACTTATTAATAAATTTGATTGTTAAGTATAATAAAGATATCTAAAAAATGGCGATTTTGGTGAAATTTTCAAAAATAAATAAAAAAAGGAATAGTAGAAATACTATTCGATATAGTCATATTGTTCTAACATTTCGAGGATTTTTTCCATATCCTCTTTAGTTGTTTTAGCTGGTTCTTTAGCGAAAATCAATCTCATGTCTGCTAAATCTACTGGAACCATGTCAACAATATGAGCAGCGACCTTGTCCCTTAAGCCAAATTCAGCCTGAAGCTTTTCATAGATTTCTTCTGCGTCTTCAGCTGAGTATCTTTTGAATCTTGCAAGATGGTTTACTGTAAGATTTTGTTGGTAATTCAATTCATTGTTTTCAGCAAAATCTTCAAGAATCTCTTTTACTTTTGAACTTGGTATTGGTTCGCTTTTAATAACTTCTTTTCCAATCATAGAAATCAGTTTTGTAATTTTAAGTGATCAGGTCTTACTATTAACTCTTTTGCTTTGTTTCCATCTTTTAAGGACACAATGTATGCTTTTCCTTTTTGGCCAGTGATTTTACCGGTTTTACCATGGAATCTAGGAGCAGGTTGTCCTTTTTGGATGGATGGGTTAATAGTAATGTGAACTAAATCTCCTTCTTCGAATCTTTGCATTCTGTTAGTAATTGGGTTAGTTCTGCCCGGTCTTTGTACTTTAGTCATTTTTTTTCTTGATCTACTTTTTAATCCTCTTGATCTTTGCATTATATAACCTCTTAATCAGTTCAGTCTGGGTATAAGTCTATGTTATCAGCGACCTAGTATTAAAAAAGCCCATAAATACTAGTAACATAGAGTGTGAAAATAACTATTACCATCAGTGATATGATAATATTATAATTTTAGTTTAATGGTATTAATATACTTTTAGTTTTTTGGTCTGTATTGCCAAGTTGGTGTTCAAAATAAGAAAAATAGAGGAATAATGTTCCTCTAACGTTTGACTTTTAAGGTTGTTTTTATTGTGTTTTTGAGGTAGGTCACCTTCATTGTGTATTTTTTGCCTTTTTTGAGTTTTTTGATAAACTTTTTCTTAATGGTGAACTTTGCTATTCCTTTTTTGTTGGTTTTAGCGGTGAATTTCTTACCTTTAAGTTTCAGTGTTATCTTTTTGTTTTTCAATGCCTTATTGCCGTTTTTGAGTGTTGCCTTTATGACAAGCTTTTTGGCTGATTTCTTGACTGTGTATTTTTTGGTCTTGAGGTTCTGCTTTACCTTGACTGTTTTTTCATCGATTTCGCCTTTGTATATTGCGGTCAGCTTGTATGTTCCAGGCTTCAATGTGTTCGGCATTTTTAACCTGATGAATCCCTTTGCATCGGTTTTCAGGTAATAGGTTTTCTTGTTGAGCTTGATTGTCACTACCTGATTTGCACCGACAAAATTGGCATCGTCTCCAAGTATGCGCATATTAAGTTCAGTTCCGTCATAGTAGTACATTACAATGTTTTTGGCGCCGCTGAATCTTGAATAAGCGATAATCTTGCTTTTTTTAACTTCCCCTGTCGCAGGATTTGTAACTGTAATTACTGTGCTGCCATGAGGCAGTTTGGTGAATTTGATGGTTATGTATCCTGAACCGTCGCAGGTGAAGTTGTTTAATTTGCCATTTATGGAAATTGCAACTTGAGTGTTGTTTAATGGCTTTCCAGTGGTGTCCAATACCTGCAGCTTATAGTCGTAATCGCTGTTATATCCCCTTTCAACATCATTGGAGAGGATTGTGCCGTTAATTATGATATAATTCACAATTGAAGTGTTGTTGTATGTTGTTGTGATGGAGTAGTTTCCGACATCACAGCTTATTTCAAGCTTTGCTGATCCGTTTGCATCGGCTTTTACGGTTTGGATTTTACCGTTGAATTCAAAAGTTACTTCTTCGCCCGCACCTACATGTGCAACGAATGGAGTTTCATTTCCAAAGTATTTAACCAGGTTTTGGGTAATGTTCAAGTCTGAAACGGTATAGGCTTTTAATAGAGCTACATTGTTATAATTTTTCAAATCCACCCAGTTTTTTCCATCCGTGCTTCCAAAGGATTTGCCTTCTTGCGGATGAATTCTGGAGTTTTTAATAACAGGCGCTGTATTTTTAAATGTAACTTTAAAGATATCTCCTTTTTTGATTTGGACATATTTGTTTAGCTTGATTGTTTCATATCCTTCAATGTTGCTTGTGCCCTTTTGGCTGTAGACATTAACGTCGTTCACGGATATGCTGAATTCATAATTTTTCCCGGCACCTGTAAAGTATGTTCCGACAGCAGCAATTGCCTCATCCGCATCGGAGGTAAAGATGTTTGTATAGTAATCATAGTTGGAATATGTTGTGATTGTTCCTCCGAGGTCTAACTGGTAAATTCTGTTGTATGTGTCATTGTTGATTATATAGCCGGTGCTTATCTCATATGCAAATGAAGTGTCATAATAGGATACATAGAAATACCCTTGGTCGCCCCATTTGCTTCCCCAGCTGTTTTTAACAATCCATGCTCCGTCTTTAGGAGGTGTTTTCAGGAAATTGTTCCTTGAATAGGTGTCGTCCCATCCTACAACACATACCATGTGGTTTCCATCCTCTTTGCCGAAATAATATTGTGCACTTTTATCCTTGTTATAATATACGCTTTCATTGAAATCTGCATAATGTGAAGTTGACAGTGCACCGTACTTGATTAAAGCATTTTTAATCATGGCATTGTCTTCAGAATTTGTTCTTTCAGGAATGACAACTGCATTTTGAATGTGAATGTCCTGAGGTGTTATGAGCAGTGAGGATATTTTAGCGAGTTCATCATAGTCGTCATATTCATTAGGGAAAATTCCCAGCCAGTCAACCAGATAGAGCAAGGCTTCAAGATTGTTTGCTCCCTCAACATAATTCACATTTCCATATTTGGAATATCTGATCATTGAATTTTGAACGTTATTTACTGAAAATGAATATGTCGTATTTGCATATATCAAAAATGATGATTCCAGTGCTGCCATATTAGCGAATGCCCAGCAGGCCCCATTGAATCCCTGATCCTTAACAGGTGTGACCCATCCGTATTTCCTTAAATCGAATTTTTCAGGTAGCTTGTCAAATGTAGGGGTGCTGTTGGTTATTATGATTGGATTTGCACTGTTTTCAAAATTATAGAATGTATTTGTGTTGTCAAATGAGAAATCGTCATTTGTGAAATTGTTGCTGGAATCGGATACCTTTCCATATACTGTGTATATGCTTGTAGCAGTGGAGGGGTTGTTGAAGTAATTGTTTTCCATATTCAGGTCGGTGTCATATGCATAAAGGGTGGAAACGATAATGCCTGAGTTGTTTTCAAAGTGGGTTCCTTTGATAATTATGTTTCCCATATCGAAATAACATGCTCCTCCATAGGATATATTGTCCACAAGGGTGTTGCATTTAAAGTTTCCATTGTAAATTTGCACAAGGGCATAGCTGGTATAGATTGCTCCTCCCTCATATTCGGCCTTGTTGGATGTGAAGTTTGAATCGGAAATATTTAAAGTTCC
>NZ_ONER01000048.1 GCF_900316895.1 uncultured Methanobrevibacter sp.
ATATAAAACAATTATCGGATTATTCCACCGAAGCCTGTGAACAGTACTTTGACCTGGTCGATATCGTCTTTGCTCAATGCGGTAATCTCAAAGGTCAGGCTGATTGAATTCTCATCAATTTGCGGTCCGTTATATGCATCGGTTAATCTTATGTTCAACAGGTTTTCATGCATGAGCACTGTTTTCTGGATGATGCCGATATTGACATTTTTTGGAAATACGCAGCTGATGGATTTTGTCACGGTCTTCTGGTTTTCAATCTTCCACTGGTGGAGTTCCTCCGGAAGCAGAATCCTGATGTTTGCAATACGCAGTTTTTTAACTTTATTTCCATCCTTCAAAACAGCGGTCTTTCCGTCAATGCTTTCAAGAATTCCCACATGAATCTTTCCGGAATAGATATGTTTCAGGCCAACTTCCTCGCCAATTGAGTCATTAAGATAGCTGTATTCATAGCTCAATGCGCCGATTGCCTTGTCACTTCTACCCAAAGCGTTTGTAATGTCTCCCATATTCTTTGTGGCCCTGATTGCAATGTCAATGAATTCGTCTTCATTTCCACTGTTGATGACGTCCCTCAGCTCCAGAACGGCTTCTGCAAAGGTATTTCTAATTTTGTCTCCATTTGTGTTCATTGACTGGATATTATATGTCAGATATGGGTTTTGGGATACGATACGGGCAATCATATCAATCATCAGGTTGTAGATTGGACTTTCATAGTCTTCGGTTTCGGATATGTTGACGCGCAGCTTTTCAATTGCGGAAGCTGTTGAAATGAATGAGAAATGGGTTAGAACCTGCACTATGCTCATCATGAAATCATGCTTTTCGGCACTGGTTTCAATGATTCTCATGTTTTTGCTGGCCAGATAATCATAAACTTTTCTGTACCATTTTCCCTTCTTGTCTGCAGTCAATACGATAACCTGATTGTCCAGTCTGGTTGTCCTCGGACCGAAAACGGGGTGTGTTGGAATGTATTCTACATTTTCAGGCAGCACTTCTCCCATGGTTTTTGTAGGGCCTTCCTTGACTGAAGTGACATCGACCATGAGCGAACCGCTTTTCATGAACGGCGCAACTTCACGGATGACGTCGCAGGTGTGCTGAATAGGCACCGAAATCACTAAAATATCGCTTATATTTGCAAGCCCTTCATTGGACTCAATGTAATTAACGTTCAATTCATCTGCAACCTGTCTGCCCTTTTTGTGGTCACGACCGGTAATGTATACATCAAATTCGTCTCTGAAATAATAAATCAGGGTCTTACCCAAACCGTCGCTTCCACCGATAATTCCAACATTCATTTTAATCATTAATAATTTTAGTAATGATACATTATATAAATTAGTAACAAAATAAATTATTTTGAATTATGAGAATCGTAAAAGAAAATGAAAAGGAAGGAATTGTAGAGGTTGTTCCGGAAACATTGGACGATTTGTGGCACCTGTCACACATTATAGAAGTTGGCGACAATGCCTCATCAAGGACAACCCGCAGAATTCAGGACACCACTGGAGACAAGACTCGCGGAGACAGAGGCGTTAAGAAAACATTTTACTTGGGTTTGGATATTAAAAACATCTCGTTTCACCTCTTCACAGGTAAATTGAGACTGACAGGAGTTATCACAAAGGGTCCGGAAGACCTGATACCTCTCGGATCACATCACACCCTTGAGGTTAAGCTGAATGTTCCACTGAAGATTACAAAATCAAGATGGCCAAAATGGGCTATCAAAAGGATAAACCAGGCAATTGAGGCATCAAAGAAGCTGTCCGCCATCATTGTGGTTCTGGAGGATGACACCGCAACATTGGGATTGATGAGACAGTTCGGAATTGAATATTATGGTCCAATAAAGGGTCATGTTTCAGGAAAAAGGATTGTTGACAAGAACAGGCAGAAAAACATCATCCAGTTCTATGAAAAGGTCATTGAATCCATTGTCAAATTCGACTCGATTCAAAACATCGTTATCGCAGGACCGGGATTTGTCAAAAACGATTTCTATGATTATCTGAAGGACAAGCACCCTGATTTGGCAAAGATTTCAATAGTCGAATCAACAGGTTCCGGCGGAAGAAACGGAATCACCGAAGTCCTCAAGAAGGGAACGGTTGAAAAGCTGACCTCGGAAAACCGTGTGGCCCTGGAGATGGGAGCTATTAATAATCTGTTGTCTGAAATAGGAAGGAATTCATCAAAAATAGCGTATGGTATCAGACAGACCCAAAATGCAATCAATTTGGGTGCAGTCTCTCAGCTATTGATTCTTGATACTAAGGTGGCCAGCGAAAACATGGGTGAGGCCATGGACATGGTCGAGAACATGAAAGGCGAGGTCATGGTTGTAAGCAGCGAACATGAGGGCGGAAAGCAACTGGAAAGCCTTGGAGGAATGGCTGCGATATTAAGATATCAGATTGATTAAGGTTTATATATTAAAAAAATTATAAGTTATAAGTAAGATTTTTTTAATTAGTGATTTATATGATGTATTCATCGATATTTTTTGCATTAATATATGTTTTTGTTGTTACTGCAGTAGGTACAGCAGTAATAGACATAATATTCCGCTTTTTAGGAAAAAGGGGCTATTTGGGAAACCTCTATCCTAATGTAAGGGGAGGAATTCCACGTGCTGTCGGCATAATTCCTGCCTTAGTGCTGTCCTTTTATATGCTGCCGGGATATAACAATCTGATTTTGATAATAGGTATTTTTGCATTCATCGATGATGTCATGGGAAGAAAGCCCTCACCGTTTGGAATCGAATGGGGCCAACTTTCAAGAGGGATAGGAATCCTTCTGGTCATGATTGTCGGAATATCCGAAGGATTGGGTGTTTCAGCCATTTTCATTGCGTTGATGGTCCAGCCGTTAAATATTTCAGACATGCAGCCTGGATCCTGCTGTATTGTAACAATCATAATGTCCGTTTTGACAATTATCACAATGCTGATAATCGGTTCACCTGCAGCTGAGGAATTGCCTGCAATTTACACTCCATTGCTGCTCCTGGTGGTTTGTATGGCTTACTCTCCGCTTGACTTTTCCGGAAAGATCATGTTGGGCGAAGTTGGAAACCATGTGTTCGGAGTTTCATTGGGAATTGCATTTTACATCATGGGAGGACTGGTTGGAGTTCTGCTCTTTGGAATCATAACCACAGCCTTTATTGCATTTGTTAGAAGACAAAACCTGAATGTGTTCCTCAGAAATAATTTGGGAATAGTTTACCCGACATTCGGGGATTACTTTATGGACGTTTTAACAGGTGGAGGATTGGGAGACCTTCTCAGGAAATGGATATTGAAAGACAGACAGTTTAATGTCACCAATCCGCTTTTGATTTCACTGGGATTCAGAAGACTGTTATACAATCCTCATGCATCAAGCTATAGGAGATATGCTCCTAAAAATTATATTCCTCGTTTAGGTAAAGGAGAATGAGTTTTATGAAATGTTTATTTATTGTTACAGGCAGGGGACTTGGCGGAGACGCAATGACTGCTTTAAACGCTATGAAAGCACTTGAAAAAAAAGGCGTTGAGTGTGAAATTGCCCTTGATGCATCCGCTCACGGAACCTTATTTGAAAAGCATGGATACAACTGGCATAAGATTTCAGTTCCTCATGCCGGAGGACACTCTGCAACCAAACTGTCCGCTATTAAAGGCGCTTCAAAATTGCTTGTCGCCACTTTTAAGGCACGAAGCCTTATTAAAAAATTGAAGGTGGATTTTGTAGTTGGCGTATTGGGTGGAGGTGCCATTGTCGCATCTCTTGGAGGTAAGGCTGCAAGAAAACCGACATTTTCCCTGATTTCAACACCTCTCGATTCAAAAGTATGTCCTAAATTCAATCAGTGTTACATTCTGCCTGAACTGAACATGTTCAGATGGGATGAGCTTCCAAAAAATACCGCCAAGGCATTTTACCCGTTGGCTGAAAACATGGGGGATGGTGTTGAGGCAAAGGCACTCGAAAAACTGAAGGAATATCCTAATTTTGATGAAAACAAAAAGACAATCGTATTCTCATCAGGGTCATCCATCTTTAAGGGAATGATTGATGCAATCAACATAGTTGCAGACAAGACCGATGAATACAATCTGGTTTTGGTAGGACTTCCTTTAAAGGAGGAATACGGTGAGCTCATCGATGAGAACAAGATAATCTATGCAGGTTACATTGACTGGATTAATCACCTGTTCAAATTCGCCGATTTGACTGTCCTGACTGATGATGGTGTATCTTTGGAAGAGGCATTTACCAATGGAAAGCCTATTGTTGCCCTTGCGCGCATCAAATGGGGAAGATATCAGAACATGGCCGGTGTATTCAAGGGTGCAATGATTGAGTCAAGCGTTGAGGATGTCTGTGAAAGCATTGATGAGGCTTTCAGAAACTATGATTCCATGCAGGAAAAGGCTTTGGTTTATGGTAAGCAGTGCATGGCTGCCGCTGATGATTTGGCGGATGATATTTTAAAAAGAGTTAAATAGTGGCATTATAGCCACATATTTTTGATTATTTTGTAGTTTGTATCGGTTGACGGATGGATCTCTATGAATTCCCCATAGTCATCCAGGTCATAATCCATTCTCATCAGGTATGAGAGATATGCCACGTCGCTTACGGAAGACGGGGAAATGTGGTTGATTTTATTTAATTTATTTCTGTTTTTGTCGAAGTCTATTTCTGTAAAACCGGTTTCTCCATCAAGTATTTTCCAGAATGCTCCCGGACCGCCGATTCCCGGAAATGAAATTGTTGCCTTTTCATCATCACTGAGGTTCGCTTTTTCATTTTTGACAAAACTCACTTCCATGTTCAGACTCAATGTTTGAGGAATGCAATCGTAGGTCATCTTATTTCCATATCCTGCCATGTTCCTTGCAGCTGTGATGCCCTCCTTTCTAGCTACTGGAGTCAGCTGGTATCCTCCGGTAACATCACCTGCAGCATATACATTACTCAGGTTGGTTTGCATCATTTCATTGACTTTAATGGTTTTGTCATCATTCAGCTCAACAAAGCCTTCAGCGATTTCACTGTTTGGTGTTCTGCCTGTTGCAAAGAATGGAACCCCTTCCAGTTCCTCGTTGTTGTCTGTGAGGACCTTGTTTTCAAAGACTTCACTCACGCCGGTGTTTTCCAAAACGTTGACATCTGGAATGATTTTTTCCAAAACGTATCTTCTGGTGTTTTCGCCGAGTTCCTTCAGGAATTTGCTTCTTGCAAGGACATTGACCTCACTGCCGAGTGTGGCATAGATGTTGGCTATCTCACAGGCGATGATTCCTCCGCCGATAATGTTCAGCTTTTCTGGAACCTCATCAAGCTTCAGGATGTCCTTGTTGGTCAGTCCAAATTCCTTTCCCTTGACATCCGGAATGAACGGGCGGGCACCGGTTGCTATTAGGAGGTTATCGTATTCAAAGCTTTCACCGCCGACAGCCACTGTATCTCCTTCAATGCTGGCCTCTCCATAAATTACATTATTTCCGACGCTTTCGTTTTCCATCTGATTCAGCTTACGAAGCATGACCTGTGTTTCTGTAATCTTTTCAACGATCTTGTCATATGAGATTTCGATTTGGCTTTTTAAAAATCCGTGATTGTTGAACCTGTTGTTTTCGTCGATGAATTTGGTAATGTCTGTAAGTGCGCATATGACCATGCACCCTTCGTTCAGGCATGTGCCTGCAATATGGTTTTTCTCAATTAAAGTAACCTCTTCACCTAATTTTCCAAGCTCTAAAGACCCTAATCTTCCAGCGGGGCCTGATCCGATAACAATATTTTTCATTATAACACCCTTTAGATAGTTTTATATAATACAAACTTTTAATATTAATAATATATTAAAATTTTGGAGATAGATAATTATGTGTATTGCAGCACCCGCTCAGGTTGTTGAAATCAACAGAGAAGATAACTGGTTATATGCTGACTTTGGTGGAGCAAGACAACAAGCAAAATTAGACCTTTTACCTGAGGTAGAGGTTGGAGATTATGTTTTAATCCATGCTGGTTATGCAATAGAAAAATTAACAGAAGAAGCTGCTAAAGAATCTTTAGAAGCTTGGGAAGAACTTTTAGAAGTTCTTGAAGAAGAAGACAGAGAAATGGAACAAGCAAGAATGAATGCTGAGAATCAGTAGATAGACACTCTTGTTACTCCTTTTATTTTTAAAAATTCATTTATCAATTCGCCCTCAACGGGCTCTTCGGTAATTATTGTCAGTATAGGATTTTTCTGAAGCTCAGTATCTTCAGCATAAGCCTGTCTGATACTTATTCCTTTTTTTGAAATTAGATTTGTAGTGCTTGCCAATATTCCTTCACTTTCAGATCCCACTTCTATTTCGATTACTCCCAATTCAAGGTTTTTGGCAATGTTTTTGAGAAGTGTTCCGGCAGGTATTATGTTGCTGAAGAGGTTATACAGTTCCGCATCGTCCTTGATTATTTCAATTGTTGATTTTATTGCGCGTCTGTCAACTTCAGCTGCACTTGCAAGTGCCTTATCGCTTATTTTCAGGTTTCCGCAGTAGATTCTGCCGTCATCCTTCAGTGACAGTCCAAGTTCAATCATCTTTTCAGCTACCCTTAATCTTGCAGGGTATTTTTTGAATTTTTCATTCACCTTTTCCCACATTTTAATCATCATTCCTACTTTTTGTACATTCAAGTTATTATTTGTAGAATATGGTATATAAAAATTTTTAAAAAATAGTCGATAAAATTGTCAGGAAATTGAAAAATTCTAGAAAAAAATAGTTTAGTAGGCTAGATGGGATTCGAACCCATGACCTCCCGGTTATCAGCCGAGCGCGCTAACCAAGCTGTGCCACTAGCCTATGAGATTTGTGTGACAGTTAACTGTCAACACTAATACTTATGTTTATTACTATATATAACTCTTTCGGTTAAACATAGAATTTAATTAAAAAATTAAAATATTATCTGTTAATCATTTCGTTGATGGATTCTGCCATTGCATGTCCTTCAACAGTAATGATTGCTTTTTCAATTCCTTCAACGTTTTCAGCTCTGATTTTAGCATCAGCAGCGATACGTGTAATACTCATACAACCTGGGTTGGTTGGTTTAAGAGTAATTTCAGCTTGATCACCGTCAACGGTAATATTTTGTACAATGCCCATTTCTACAATACTGATTCCCATGTGTGGGTCATTAATTGGAGTAATAGCGTCTTTAATATCATTTACTAAATCTTCTGACATAATAAGTCTCCTATAATTTATGTATTTATAGTTATCAATAATGGTATTTATATATGTTGTTATTTTTTCAGGCGATGCTTTAATTTAACGCCGATACCATTACTGCATTCTTCCATTTCACGACCGGTCATTACAGCCCTGCCCACTCCAACGACGGTGTCGTCACGAACAACAACCACTTCGTCGCCCGGAATGATTTTATGGTCTGCCTTTTCAATTCCCGGTGCAAAAACAGTATTTGTTTGGAGGTCAAAATCGATGTTTACAATATGGATTCCTAAATCTTTTAAGATTTCGCCTCCCGCTAAATTTAGTCTGAATAATCCATAATCTTTATTCAATAAAGCCAATTGGGTACCGTCGGATAAAATTCTTTTATGGTACATTCCTTTGGTCTTGACATTATCTGGGATAAATTTATCCCCATTTTCGCCAAACTGGTATTTGGCAATTGATCTTAGTCCGTGTATTGTCTTGTCTTTTCCCTTCACCCTTTGGTAATTCTTAAGCTCCATTCTTAAGTTATAAAGTGAATCAGGTGAAGTCGGACGTTCATCTGCACAGACATTGACAAAATCATCAACATAGGCTTCCAATGATTCCAGATAGCCTCCGGCAAGATTTGCCACAATGTTTTTGCCTTCACAGTATTTTGCTATCAGCCTGCCGCTTTCCTCAATCTCATCCGCTGACCAGGAGCCTGTTGTGCTTACATCATATGACTGAATCGGAAATGTGTTTTCAAGTTCCCTTGGACATATTCCGAAAGGGGAAGTTACAATCAGCTCTTGAAATGATCTTGTCAGCTTTCTGAACTTCTGATGTGATTTGGAATTGGAGTACGGTTTTTTCATGCTGCACGGCAATAGGACAACAGTGTCGCCTAAGGGTTCCATCATTTCCATTCTTTGTCTCCATCTGACCGCTTCCGGGCGATACAGGGACTCTTCACTTGAACATATTACCTTCATACTATTCCTCAAAAGCCTTTATCAGTTCATCATCAAGTTTTTTCAATCTTTCAATATTGTCATCGCTGTCCTCAATCGTTCTCTGCCATTTTCTAATGACGAAATCAACATCCACCTCTTCAGTGCCGCTTATCAGATTGTCTGCATGTGCAACAATTTTTTCTTCAAGCGTTTGCGGAACGTAGGATTTTTCTGGAAGTCCAAGCTTCACGGCCTCTTCAGCGGTGATTCCCGCACCGATATGCCTTTCAATGATATTCAG
Source organism: uncultured Methanobrevibacter sp. (assembly GCF_900316895.1). Classification (GTDB taxonomy): domain Archaea; phylum Methanobacteriota; class Methanobacteria; order Methanobacteriales; family Methanobacteriaceae; genus Methanocatella. The sequence goes on from NZ_ONER01000048.1 coordinate 8,502, forward strand.
CACATCAGTGGTGCAGCCATATTTTGAAGCTATTTCAACTCCGACGATGGCATGCCTTATTCCATGGGTCTGTGACCTTCCGATATCATGCAGCAATGCGCCTCTACGTATCAAATCTTTATCGGCATCATCAAAATTAGCGGCTATCTTCATAGCCTTCTTGCAGACAGCTTTGCAGTGCTGGATAACATTTTCAGGAGTGTTCTCCTTTTCAAGCAATTTAATTTCCATTCTATCTATTTTTTCTGTTTTTTGTTAAATGAATTTAAATCACTTTTGGTTAATTTGATATCCTTTTTAATCTGTTTGATTATTTCGGTGTTGTCCTGGAATTCCAATTCCTTTAAGCAGACGCATAGGAACTCTTCGTCTGAAGCTTCATCGAAATTGTATCTCACATGGCCTAACGGACAGACGAAAAACATGTTGTTTTCTTCGTATTCCAATTTTTCATTAAGCTCTTTTAATTCCTTTTCGCCTTCTTCGTTTATTTGCCTTACCAATTCATCTTCATCAAATTTCCATGAATAGGTGTACCATTGGGTTTCAGGATCTTTGCTTCTTTTATAATTTGCAATTTTTAAATCATAAAGTTTGTATAAAAATTTCCTTACGATATTCAATTTGATTTCTGTCTTGTTTGATATTTCCTCATCGGTTTCAATGCCATCAATCAATGCTTGAATAATAGGAATGATGGTTTTTTCAACGGTGTCTTGTATATCCTTAGCGATATATTCTATATCTTCTTGTGATAGGTTTAATGTTCTTATAAGAGTATCAATTCCTTCGGGGGTTTCTTCATCCGGATAATATTCTTTAAATCTTTTTTTAAGGTTTTCTTCATGTTCCTTTTCTACTATTTTAGACAATGATTTTTTTACCAATGGATTGTTTAGCATTTAATTTCCCCTAATATATCTGTAAAGATAAAAATAATAAAATTATTATTAGTTATATTCTTTTTATTATAAAAATATATCTAATATTTAATATTCTTTTAAAATTTCTAGTAAGTTTTTGGCAATATAGTCCACTTCATCATCGCTTAAGGTGGAATAAATCGGCAGACTTATTTCATTTTCAAACAGGTGATATGCATTAGGATAATCTTCAATGTTGAATCCCAAATTCTTGTATGCTGTCAAGAGCGGAAGCGGCTTGTAATGGACGTTGGTGCTTATTCCGCGTTCTTCCATTTTTACGATGATTTCATTTCTCTCTTCCAGGCCCATGCCTTCAAGCCTTGCCAGATACAGGTGGCCTGATGATTTGTGGTTTTCACCGGTATGTTCAGGCATGACAACTCTTGTGCCCTTGAATGCCTCTTCGTATTTTTCAATGATTTCATGTCTTCTTGTTAACATGGAGTCATATCTTTTTAACTGGCCGAGGCCTATTCCTGCCTGAATGTCAGTCATATTGCATTTGTAAGCCGGAATCAGGATATCGTATTCCCATGATCCTTTCTGGGTTTTTTCCAATGCGTCTTTGGTTTGGCCGTGAAGTGAATAAATCTGATATTTCTTATAGAGTTTTTCATCGTCCAGGCCGTCATGTGATTTCCAGGTTACCGCTCCTCCCTCTGCAGTGGTCAGGTTTTTGACGGCATGGAATGAAAAGCAGGTGAAATCAGCGAATGCTCCGGATTTTTTGTTATTTTGAACGGCACCGAAACCGTGGGCTGAGTCTGCCACAACGATGATTCTGTTGAACGCTTCCTGAATATCATTGGATGGTGTGAACAGATCCTTTTTGGCTTCAACCACTTCAAATATCTTATCGTAGTCACATAGGATGCCTGCAATGTCAACAGGTATGATTGCCTTTGTTTTTTCGGTGATTGCTTCAGCCATTTTTGAATAATCCATTTCCTCCCTGTCTGTTTGGCTGTCAACCATTACAGGTGTCGCTCCGACATGACAGATCACGCTGCAGGAAGCGGTATAGGTGTATGCAGGCACGATTACCTCATCGCCTTTTCCGATTCCCAATACTCTCAGGGTCATTTCCAAAGCGGTGGTTGCTGCGCTCAGGCAAACTGTTTTTGCACTGCCGCAGTACTCTGTGATTTGCCGTTCGAATTCCTTTGTTTTAGGTCCGGTTGTAATCCAGCCTGATTTGAGTGCAGCTACTACTTCCTCTATTTCTACATCTGTAATGTCCGGGGGTGAAAAAGGTATATTCATTGTCTATTCTCCATTAACTTCTTCAGGTTCCTTATATGTAGGAACGCATTTTTTCATTGTCTCTTTGATTTCCTCTTTAGAGGTATTCTCGTTATTCAGGATTTCCCTAAACATGTCCAATTTATCTTCGACATCATCCATTGTCAAGTCCATAGGCTCTGTGATGAATATCTTTTCATGTTTAGTTCCTTCCAGGTTTTCTTCATCCATCAGCAATTCTTCGTAAAGCTTTTCTCCAGGTCTCATTCCTGTGATTTCAATTTCCATATCCTCTCCGAGTGTATATCCGGATAGCTCGATTAGGCTTTTTGCCAGGTCATAGATCTTGACCGGCTCTCCCATATCCAGAACGAATATCTCTCCGCCTTCCGCATAGGTGATTGCCTGAAGAACTAAGGCCACCGCTTCAGGTATTGTCATGAAGAATCTGGTGATTTCCTTGTGGGTTACGGTTAAAGGTCCGCCGTGAGCCATTTGCTTTTTGAATAGCGGAACAACGGATCCGTTACTTCCCAAAACATTTCCAAAACGAACGGCCACATATTCGGTATCGCTTTTTTTGTCCTTGGCCTGGATTATCATTTCGCATAGCCTTTTGGTGGCGCCCATGATGTTTGTAGGGTTGACCGCCTTGTCGGTGGAAATCAGGATAAAACGCTTAACGTTATACTCATCGGAACAGTTTACAAGATTGTATGTTCCGAACACGTTATTCTTTATCGCTTCTGTCGGGTTGTTCTCCATCAGAGGCACATGCTTGTGTGCCGCAGCATGAAATACGATTTCAGGCATGTATTTCTCAAATATTGCATCCAGCCTTTCCTTTTCACGGATATTTGCAACAATTGCTCTTATGTCATTGTTCGGATGATTGGTTTTAAGTTCCAGTTCAATGTCATACAAGCTGTTTTCATAGTTGTCCAGAAGCAGGAGCTGTTTTGGATTGTGAATCATAATCTGCCTTGTAAGCTCAGAGCCGATTGATCCTCCAGCACCGGTTACCAGAACGACCTTTCCCTGAATCAGGTTCTTGATGTTCTGGTTGTCAAGCTCGATAGGGTCTCTTCCAAGCAGGTCCTCAATTCCCACATCCCTCAGGCTGTGGTAGAGGTTCTCCTCTTTTATCAGTTCGGTCAGGCTTGGAAGGACTTTCACTTTGGCATTTGTTTTGCTGCAGATTTCAAGGATTTCCTTCTTGTTCTTATTGTCAATGTTCACGATTGAAAAGAATATCTCGTCAACGTCGTTTGCTTCACAGATTTTTATGATGTCGTTTCTGTCTCCGATGATTTTTACGCCTGCAACGGAATAGCCGATACGCTTTTTGTTGTCATCCACAATTCCGACAATGTCGTATTGTCCCTTTAA
>NZ_ONER01000079.1 GCF_900316895.1 uncultured Methanobrevibacter sp.
CCTACAATTATACGAACATCAATTTTAGATTCATGATTCTGGGTTTCCATGAACATTACCTAAATTCCATTGATTTTCTGATGCCACATCCAAGCTGACTCGACAATCTTTTCCAAATCATATTGTGGAGTCCAGCCAAGCTTGTTTTGAATCTTGGAGGAATCCGCTATCAGGCGAGCGGGATCACCTTCACGGCGTTCATCAACCTTAACTTCAAAGTCACGTCCTGTGACCTTTTTGCACATTTCAATAACCTCACGAACAGAAAATCCCTGTCCGTTTCCCAAATTGAATATATTTGATTCGTTTTCATTGCACAAATATTCATATGCCTTAATATGGGCATCGGCAAGGTCATTTACATGGATATAATCACGGATACATGTTCCGTCAGGAGTATCGTAATCATCCCCATAGATATAAATGCAGTCACGTTTTCCGATAGCGGCATCCAATATCAACGGTATCAGGTGGGTTTCAGGGTCATGGAACTCTCCAATCTGACCGTCGAAATCACATCCTGATGCATTGAAATATCTTAACGCAACATAGTTGAAGTCGCCTTTTGCAGCTTCCCTTTCAAGTGCCTTTTCAACCAACCATTTGGAGTGTCCGTAAGGATTGATTGGCTTTAAATTTGAATCTTCGGTTATCGGAACCTTTTCGGGATTTCCATAAACCGCTGCAGTTGAAGAGAAGATAAATTTGTCTACATTATATTCTCTCATTACTTTAAGGAGATTTACAGTATTTTTATAATTGTTTTTTAAGTATTTTTGAGGCATTTCGACAGATTCCGCTACTGAAATGAATCCTGCAAAGTGAATGACACCATCGATGTCATATTTTTCAAAAACTTCCCTCAAATCACTACTTCCAATGTCATAGTTTTCAAGGGTTCCCCATTTTACAAAATTCTCATAACCTTTTGAGAGATTGTCCACTACTACAGTATCATAACCTGCATTATGTAAGGCCTTATTGGTATGGGAACCAATATAGCCTGCTCCACCAGTAACCAGAATCAATTTAAACACCTATACGAATTTGCCTAATTTAAGTAAAGCTTTTGGAGATACTTTAATTAATTTTTTAACAATTTCAGTTGTGGAAATTTTATCGAAGCTTTCACCTTGGAATGCATGTGCAATGCTGTCCAATTCATCATCGGATAATGTTAACAGGTATTCTTGCACTTTCTTATATCTTTTGATTTCATGGTCGAGCTCTGCATGTGCCATTTCATCGTATTGCTTTAGGAATTTTTTGGAGCAGTCTTCCTTAATGGCCTGTGCTGCCACTTGACCTGCACACATTCCACCGGTCATACCGGATATGATTCCTCCACCGGTCAATGGATTTACCTGACCTGCAGCATCTCCTACAACCATTATGTTGTCATCGTAAAGTTTTTTAGTCATTCCGCCAACAGGGTCTCCTCCCACATTCAATTCAACAGCCTGAGCATTTTTAAGGTAAGGTGATTTTGCAACGAAATCATCCAAGTATTCTTTTGCTGTTTTTTCTGCTTTGTGAGGAAGAATTGCTAAACCGACGTTTGCAATGTCATCTCCTTTAGGGAAAATCCACACGTATCCTCCAGGAGCACAGGAACCTAAGTAAAATTCAATGACGCCAGGTCTTTCAAATTCAACATTACACATTTCGTATTGTACACCGGATTCCATTTCCTTAGGTTTTGCGGCCGGCCTGAGACCTGCCCATCTTGCAACGTGACCTTCAGGACCGTCAGCGGCAATCAGTATTTTACATTGGTAATCAATCTTTTCACCCATGCATTCGGTTTTAACAATATAACCGTCATCGATTTTTTCAATGCCTGTCACCAAAGTTTTGATTTTGATTTCTGCGCCTGCTCTTGCAGCATCCATTGCCATGTGCTTATCGAACACTTTCCTTTCGAGAATGTAACCTGCTTCAGGCAATTTAACTTCATCCTTTGTCAACCATACGTCAGTTGCATCAGGAGTCTGGATTCTTACACCCTGGATTTCCTGGGTCACCCATCTTGGGGAAGGTTCAATACCTAATTTTTCAAGCCCTTGGATTGAAACCCCTTCAGCACATCTTTTTGGAGATCCAATTTCAGATTTTTTATCCATTAAAATTACTTTTGCTCCACCTAATGCAGCGTGTTTTGCTGCACTTGAACCGGCAGGTCCGGAACCTACTACAATTACATCAGTTTCAATCATGTTATCATTCCTCTCTTTCTAATGCATCAATAGGGCATGCATCAATACATATTGAACATTCTTTACATTCATCTTCATTAAATACTAAACTGTATTCTCTTACTTGAATCAGGTTTCTTGGACAAACTCCGGCACATTCGCCGCAGAATGAGCACCAATCTTTTACAATCATAAAAATATCTCCTTTAATATAAACAATTTATGTTATAAATAGTTAGTTTTTTATTATATTTAAAAGTATGCAAAAAATAGCTATATAATAGGAAAAATAAAAGAAAAAAAAGTTTTAAAGTGTTATTTGACTAATAACACTGGAACTTTTGAAGTTCTCAAAAGCCTTTCAGAAACTGAACCGATTTGAGTGTCACTGACATTATTTTCCTCAAATGATACGAATCTGTTGTTGTTGGCTCCATGAGCATGGATAACAACCAAATCTGCACGTGTCTGGTCAACAATGAATTTCATGTCCCTTAAAGGGTCCGCAGTGAGCAGATGTTCAACCACTTCAACATCAACTTCAGATGCCTTTTTGGTTATCTTCGATAGAATCTCATCACCGGAATCTTCCTCTGAATCATAGCTATTGAATGAAAATTCCTCCAGAACATGCACGGCTGCGATTTTGGAGTTGAATTTCCGGGCTATCTCAATGGCCACATCAGCTGCCTCATATCCATAGTCTGACCCGTCAACAGGAACTGCAATAACGTCAAACATCAGCAATCCCCTTTCAAATAATCCGCATGACAGAAATCAATGAAGTTATCTACAATTTCGTCAATGTCTTCACTGTCATCAATGATCTTTCCGTCATCCATGAATATTGCCCTGTTTGACAGTTCCTTAATGAAGTCAGTGTTGTGGGAAACCATTACAATGGTGATTCCATAATCTTTAGAAATTGTTTTTAAGGCATTTGTAACATCCCTTAAGGTGACAGGGTCCAAATCACCGAACGGTTCATCCAAAAGCAGGAATTTTGGTCTTGAAACCAATATCAGTGATAGCATTACACGTACCTTCTGACCACCGGACAGTTCATAGGATTTTCTGTGAAGGATATCCATGTCCAAATCAAGACTTTCAAAAATGTCCGCCACAGCCTCTTTTGTAGCGGTTTCCGGAAATCTCGGGAACAGGTCATTTAAGATTTCGCCATCCAATCCTACTTGCCTTAAACGTTCTTTTGCCTCGGTTTCAGGCAAATCTGTTAATAAATAAAATGAATCCAATAATTCTTCGCTCAATCCCAATTTTTCAGCTCTTGCCTTGGCTTCATTAACAATATCCTGTTTCTTGTAACCAAGTCTTGTGGAAAGCTGGCTTAATACGGTTGCATAATGAGTCAGGGCAAATTCCTGATGCATGAAGCCCAATTTTGAGCGTATCTTCATACGGTCATATCCAGGAATGTCAATATCTGCCCATTTGTCCTCCACTTTGTAGAGCACTTCACCCTTGTCAGGATCATCCAATCCTCCAAGCATTCTTAAAAGTACTGTTTTACCGGCACCGCTGGGTCCGATGATGCTTAGAATATTTTTATCCTGAACTTTGAAGTTGATGTCCTCCATCTGAAGAACTTCACCACCTGTCAGCAAATAGAACCTTTTATAGACATCCTTTACATCAATGAGGTCCTCATCGGTTGAGATGTTTTGGATATCCACAATATCGTCCATATCTGCCATGAACTTATCACAGATTTCCTTTGGTGAGCCTTCATCAACAATTTCACCATCCTCAAGCAGAATTACTCTATCCGCCAGGTATTTTTGGATATCGGGCAAGTGGGATACGATAATAATGGTTATGTTCAATTCCTTGTTGATCTTTTTAACTGCATCCAAAATTTCTTGTTTTGTTTTAGGGCATGCCATGGTTGCAGGTTCATCAAGAAGTAAAGCTGTAGGCTGTTTTGCAAGTTGCCTTGCCATGATGAGTCTCTGTTTTTCACCACCGCTCAAGACAGATGCATAATGGTCCTTTTTATGGGTTAAAGAAACAAGCTCCAACAGTTCATCGGCTTCCTCACCGAATTCACTTTCGGCAACTTCAAAATTGGTGTCCCCCTCATCAAAGTATCTTCTGGCATACAGTTTACGCAATACATTTTCACGTACAGTATCCGGCCATATTCCAAAAGACCTTTGAAGATGGATAGCTGTCTCCTTTTTAAGTTCATTATAATAAAATTGTGAAGACTCAGAAGTGACTTTTACATTACCGACTTCAATGCTTCCTTCATCAATATGTTCAACACCTCTTAGAGCTCTCAAGAGTGTTGTTTTACCGGAACCACTTTTTCCCATGATTCCAAGTATTTCACCTTCTTTAACTTCAAAACTGACATTTTTAAGTGCTGTGACTTTTGTTCCGTCAGTCAATTCATAATCTTTGCTTACATTTTCAACTTTAATCATTATTAATGCCCCTTTATACTTATACAAATATATTTTTGAAACTATTTATATGTTGACAATTTAATATTAAAACAAGTGATAAAAATGGCTAGCGACAATAAAATACAAGAATATATGGATATCTTAGAACAGGAAAAAATAATGATTGAAACCCATTTTGCCAATATGGAAAGGATTTTAAGAGACGAACCTAAACTAGACCAGCAAAAGGCATTCGGACTACTGAATAACTTCAACACACTAAGTATCCAATACGACCAACTATGCAATGACCTTATTAACTTTATCAAGATATTCAAGGATAAAGATTCCCAGGAAATCAGACTGTACAAAACCGATGAGCTGGTTGAACTTTTAGAGGAAAGACTTAAACAATTTCAATAATTGTAGTTAATCACAACGTTTCCTACAGCATTGGAAGTTGTATTTTTAGCTACAACCTGATCATCTTTTAAAAGCTCTATTTTCAGTTCACCTTCACCATAATCTTCTTTTTGTGCATTGATGCAAACTCTTTCCCAAGGGGCGCAATCGAGAACAATAGTTTTTGTGCCGTCACCCGCCTCTTTTACAAGATAGTTTGGATCGCCCATTTCAGCATACCAACTACCTTCGTAGGAAATTCTTGCTTTGTAAGGATAAGAAGAAGTTTGAAGATGACTCCCATCATCAGTAATGACATTTAATGAGTCTTGGTCGTTCGGTTGGGTGTGATTATAAACAATAGTGAACATCAGATATGTTATAATAATGATTCCCAACACAATTACAATTTTTTTAGCTATGCCCATGTTCCAACTTTTTTCACGCTTCACCATTTTTATTTTTTTGCCTTGTGAGTCGGAAAGAAGATAGGCACAGTTATCACAATATACGGCAGAGGGCGAATTATCATACCCGCACCGTGGACATTTTACCATATAAATATAACCTTTTCAATTTCGTTATAAAAACTTTTTAAAAATACTTATATTTAAAGTTAATGGAAAATCAGTATTTTTTTCTAAAAAATAATTAGACGTTAGTGATAATAATTATAGACATTTTCAGCCGTTTTCTGATTCATGCCGTCTATTTTAGCTAACTGGTCCACAGAAGCCATTTTAATATTATCAATGCCTCCAAATTCTTTTAAAAGAGCAACCTTTCTTTTTTTGCCCACGCCAGCAATATCGTCCAGTGAAGAGGCCGAAATATTCTTACTGCGCAGTTTCCTATGATAAGTTATTGCAAATCTGTGAGATTCATCCCTTACCTGCTGAAGTAAATACAATGCCTTATTGTTTTTAGGAATTATAATCGGACGCTTAGAATTAGGAGTAAACACCTCTTCAAATTCCTTGGCAAGACCAATAATTGGAATATGAGTCAAATTCAATTTCTCCAATACTCCGCATGCCATGCCCAGCTGTCCCTTACCTCCATCAATGACTATCAGGTCAGGTTCAGGGTCACGATCGACCATTTTCAATCTGCGGGTCAGCAATTCCTCCATCATCGCAAAGTCGTTCGGACCGGGAGTTTCCATTTTGAAATGTTTATACCTTTTTTTGTCGGGTTTGCCATCCTTGAATGACACTTTTGAACCGACTGCAAATTTGCCCGAAATGTTACTGATGTCATATCCTTCGATTACGTGAGGCATTTTTTCAAGTTTAAGGTATTTTTTAAGCTCAATCAATGCGGATTCCATCTTTTTCTTTTGATGCTTGATGATTTCGGCGTTTTTCTTTGCCATCTTGACCAGCCTTAATTTAACACCTTTTTGAGGAACCTTGATTTTAACCTTATTTCCCCTCAAATCACTTAACCACTCTTCAAGCAACTCCTTATCATCAATATCTTCATCCAGAAGAATCTGCTTTGGAACATGCCTATTATAACCATAATACTGCTGAATAAAAGCGAACATGATTTCAGATGACGAATCATATTGGGATGCGCTCATCAAAAAGTCATCACGACCTACAATCTTGCCGTTTCTAATCGGCATGATGATTACTACAACCTCATTTTCGCCTGGAGCAATTGCAATCACGTCCTGGTCCAGATCATCATCCACCAAATCGACAAACTGCTTTTCCATAATTTCCTCTATGGATGCAATCTGATCCCTTATGACGGCCGCCTTAACGATTACAGAATATTTTCCCTGGAAAAACAAATCGATTTTATTGATGATTTCGGAATATTCCTCTTTGGTTATCCTGCCGTCACATGGAGCGTTGCACAAATCAATCTGAGCATTCAGGCAGGGTCCATTCATATTGCGGCAGGTCCTAATTTTAAATAATGATTTTAAAAATTTGACAGTTTGCTTAACCGAACCCACATCAGTGAAAGGACCATAATAAATTCCGTTTTTTGTAACATTCCTAGTAATGACCAGTCTCGGAAAATCCTCATCGGTTATCTTAACGTATGGATATCTCTTGTCATCCTTCAGCTGGACATTATACCTTGGACGATGCTTCTTAATTAATGTGGCCTCTAGAATCAGCGCTTCCTTTTCGGAATTGGTTACAATGTATTCCAGGCTGTCGAAATGGCTCATCAGTATTTGAGTTTTCGGCCTGTCCAGTTTTTCCCTAAAATAAGATTTGACCCTTTTAATGAGATTTTTCGCCTTGCCGACATATATGATGGTGTCGGAAGAATCGCGCATTATATACACGCCGGGCTTATTGGGCAAATTATCAGGAGATTTAAGTTTGGTTGACATAAAAAACACTATTTAAGTTCAACATAGTCATTGTCGATTTTAACTCTATTATTTGCAATCATTAAATCCAATACTCCATTGATTCTTGTTGCAGTCTTTTTAGATGTGGACCTAAATCCAAAATTACGTGAGGTTTCTTTGGCAAGCTGCTTTGTTGGAATATGTGGATTATAAGTTAATACAAGCTCTATGCTTTTAGCTATCTCTTCGTCTGAAATCAATTCTATATTAGGCTTATTCCTTCTTCTAATAAGAACATCATTATTTGATGCATCATATAAAAAGTCCCCAATCCTAATTATGCTGCCGGAGTTTTCTGATGTTTCAATAGCCGCATTAACTGTTTTTTTCAAATTAGAACCGGCACGTTTGATATGGCAGCTATCCTTTATCCTTTTTGTGACTTCTTTTACATGAATTGGACCTTCAA
>NZ_ONER01000096.1 GCF_900316895.1 uncultured Methanobrevibacter sp.
TGGCCTGATTTGATGAAACTGAAAAGGAAACGCATTGCAAACATGGCCCCATTTTTGGACGGCAAATTCAAGGAATACGACCTTGATGTTGCTCATGGAAAAGGAATAATTTTGGATGAGCACACAGTTAAAGTCGGCGATGAGACATTTACAACAGATAAGATTGTAATCTGCACAGGCCTGAAACCAGTCATTCCGGATATTCCAGGAAAGGAATATCTGCACGACAGCACTGACTTTTTAGACATTGACGATTTGCCGAAACATGCAATCATAATAGGTGCAGGATTTGTCGGAATGGAATTTGCATCAATACTTGCAGAGGCCGGCCTCAGCGCAGATGTTATAATCAGAGGAAACATGGCCCTGAAATACTTCCACCAACCATATGTACAGAACGTGATTGAAATCCTGAAAGAAAAAAACATTAATTTCCATTTTAACCAGACAGTAACTGAAGTAATAAGCAATATCGATATAGACAATCCCGAAGATAAGGTCCTGAATGTTGAAAATGCCCTAAACTCAGATGATGATTTAAGAGATCCTGAAGCAAAAATTGACAATGTGGCCTATGAAGACGGCTTTACAGTCAAATGTGAAAGCGGACTTAGCCTTACTGGAGACTATGTTATAGCTGCAATGGGCAGAACAGCTAATGTTGAAGACATTGGCCTTGAAAACGTAGGTCTGACATACACAAACAAGGGAATCAAGGTAAACGGACACCTTCAGACTGAAGTTCCAAACATATATGCTTCAGGGGATGTGGCAGATACAGGAATTGCAAAGCTTGTAACCGTTGCAATACATCACTCAAAATACCTTGCAAAGGAATTGCTGGGCAAGGCTGATGAGATAACATATCCTGTCGTTCCTGCAGTTGCATATACAATTCCAAGAATTGCCACCGCGGGTATTCCGGCATATGTGGCTGAAGAAAGTGATGAATACACTGTGCATACAATTAGATACGGCAACTCATATTCCCTTGAGCTTAAAAATGACAGGACAGCCGAAGCAAAGGTCATTGTGGATAAGGACCTCAACATTGTAGGTGCTGAAATTTATGCGGCGGATGCCGAAAACGTGGCAAACATGTTCGCATTCATCATAAATAAGAAAATAACTCTTGAAGAGCTGGACTATATGATTTATGCCTTCCCTTCAAGCAGTTCAGTATGTTTATATAAATTGCACAATATACATTATGATTTCAGTTAGGAGTTTTTCCTAACTTTCTTAAATTTTTAATCCTTATCGTTTATATGTCTTAAAATACATAGTTTTAACTGTAAACATAAAAACGGGTATCCTGATGAATATCAAGATTATAATATTATTCATGCTAATTGCTCTTTCAAGTTTGGCCTGCACCAATGCATTGGATTTGGACAGTGCCACAGATAACCTGACGGATCATGACGCACATAATATAGAAGCTGCAGTTGAACCTGGTAATGGTGAAGTGCTTGGCAAAGAAAACGACACTGTTGTTATGGCCAGTGAATCACAGGCCAGCAATTTATCCTCCAAGGATAGTGCTTCGTCAGCATATTTGGTCATAGATAATGATGCAGATAAGGAAAACATTGTCATTGGGGATTATGTAACATGGACTGTCAGCGTGTTGAACAAGGGTCCTGGAAATGCAAAAAACGTAAAGGTATTTGATAAGCTTCCTGAGGGTCTGAAATACATAACACATAAAACCACACAGGGGACATTCAATCCGAAAACAGGAATATGGGACATTGGCGACATTTTAAACGGCAAGGAAGTATTTCTTTATATAACCACACTTGCTGTTTCAGCTGGTGAAAAAATAAACAAGGCCAATTTGACCAGTGCATCCGTTAACTTAAACAATGAAACATATGAAGCCGAAGAGATTGATGTTTTCGACAATCCTAAAGAGAATCATGTGAAACATCATGCAGATTCCATAATGCCTGCCGGAAATCCGATAGGGCTGATTTTACTATCACTTTTAGCATGTTTCATTACTTTTCTTAAAAAATAGTTATATTACTTCAAAATTGATGAGCTTTACCTTATTTGAATGAAGCCTAGGATTTTCATCGATTTTTTCAGATAGCTTTGTAGTTATGTATTTTTTGTTGTCATCCGGAAAAACAGTGGCAATCTTCAGCTCATCGCTGTCCATAAGGACACTTGCAAGGAAGTTTGCTCCGCTTGAAATTCCTATTCCCAAACCGAACTCCTTGGCAATTCTTTTGGACATGTTGATTGCATCACAGTCATCAATCAATACGATATCATCAATTAAATCTTCATCTACAATTCCAGGAATGAAGTCATCGCCGATTCCTTCAATCATATGGCTGCCCTCTTCCATTCCCATTTTAAGTATTGACAATGTGGACGGTTCGAGTGCAAATACTTTTGAATTTGGATTATTGTCTTTTATTCTCTTACCGATTCCCATAAGTGTTCCGCCTGTTCCAATTCCTGAAACGAAAGCGTTTACATCTGGAAGCTCGTCGATTATTTCCTGGCCGGTAGTGTAATATTGGGCCTGAGTATTTAATTCATTATCAAATTGGAGTGGTTTATAAGCGCCGATTTCTTCTGCAAAGTCATCCACCATCTCTAAAGCCCTTTTAAATCCGCCTTCCTCTTTTGATACGAGGTGAACGTGAGCTCCATACATCTCAATGAGTTTTCTTCTCTCAAGGGAAACCCAGTCAGGCATGAATATGTGGACCTCATGGCCGAAAAGAGCGCCTATTGCACTAAATGCAATTCCTGTGTTTCCGCTTGTAACTTCAATGATAGGCTGGCCATCCGCCAATTTGCCGTTTTCCCTTTCCTTTTGGATAATGTATAATGCAATTCTGTCCTTTATGCTTCCGGTATAATTGTAGTATTCGAGCTTGGTGTATATGCTGCCCTTTTTTCCTTCATATTCATAATCAATCTTAATCATTGGTGTATTTCCAACTAGCTTTTCAACATTCATAATTATCCAATCCAATTCAATATTAAACTATTATATATCTGTATTTTGATTGTAATATATTTTTTTGAAAAATTTTTGAAATTCTATACCCCTGTCCAATGATATGCCATTCGAGGCGATCCATCCGCCACATATATCGTGCCGCATCTCTCAAAGCCGTTCCTTTCAATTTGCTTTTGCATCACGATATTGCTTGCATGGGTGTCTATTCTGATGTTTGTGTAGTTTCTTTTGCAATATGTAACAGCGCACCGGAATATGCCGTGAACATTTCCGTCGCTTGCTATTCTATGGATGGTTACATATTCATCGTCATTGAGCCATTCGCCATTTTCGATATGTTCATATGTTGGTTCTGAACCTTCAAAAAGTGCAAATACCCCATGAGGATTTTCACCCTCACATATCAGATGGCAAAAGCCATTTTCAATATCGCTTTCAATAAGGTTCACTGTGGGATACCTGTGTCCCCACTGGTCTGGATTTCCTGATTCAATCATGAAATCCTGAGCTGTCTTGTATATATCCATTATTGTCTTCAAATCTTCAAGTGCAGCTTTTCTTATATGCATCAGATAACTTCCTATTAATTTAAATAATTGTTTAAAAACAGGAATATTTAAAATTTTAGAAATTTGTTTAAAAAAAAGAAAAAAAGAGAATTGTATCTATTTTGTAAATACAATTGATTTTGCCATGTCTATTGCATCATCCCTGTCGTCGTATCCGACAACAACTATGATTCCCTCATCAACAGCCATAGCTCCATAGAGATCACCCTTTTTATAGACACGGATATCTCCATCTTTTCCATCAGCCTTAAAACCTGAAGCGGTTTGGAATGCATCATATTCCTTTTCATCCATATTTTTGTTGATAGATGGATCCTTGGAATATAGTACAAATATGCCCTTGCCCACATCCATAAATGTTACGACACCTTCTGCTTCGCTTCTTTCAAAATCAGCTCCCTTAACAACATCCATCTTGAATTTGCCATCAAAATCCTGTTTTTCGAAACTGGTGGCAGCTACTGCAGATAGGGAAAATGCACATGCGACCGCCAGTATAAATAGTACAACCATATACTTTTTCATTTGTCAACCTCCAAATATTAGTTATATAATTCTTTAATTTATTAAGTATTTATTATTTACTTTTTAATATTTTGAAAATATATTATCATATGTTCACTAAAAAAACTAAAATTGCTTATTTTCAATAATATTAACATGTGAGAAATATATTATTATAGCATTTTGTTTATTATTAATTAAATTTTGCTGGGTGTCATATAGGTAAATGGGAAATTAATTAATTTTACATTAGATATTTTTTGATATCTGTTTTAATTTAAAAATTTAATATTTAAAATTTATTTTATTAATGAACAAATTTACTTAATTAATTTATTTTAAATTTAGAATATTCAGATAATTTTGAAATGATAAAAAAATATGTCCTCATTTTGAGATTTATATATTAATTTATATACTTTAAAAAAATAGAAATTGAAGTATAAGGAATATTCTTATGCATAAATTGATTTAAAGGGATAACATGTTAAACAAAAAATATATTTTTTTACTGCTATTATCAATAGTATGTATTTGCACGTTATCTGCAGTTAGTGCAACGGATGATGTTGCAGATGTTTTAGCAACTAATGAATATGATGATGCATTAACAGTTGATGAAACTAACGCAGATGAGTTAGCAACTAATTTTGAAGAAGATTTGGAAAAATCTATAGATGAAACTAACGAAGAGAATATTGTAGATGAAGAAAAATTATCTGTTGTTGAAGATGATTCCAAATTGACAGTCGACCAGTCAAATAATGAATTATCAATGATTTGGGGTAATTACTATTCAGTTGACTTATCAGATACCACAATTGCTTCAAATAAACAACAGACTATTAAGGCTTATGTAACACCTAGTATAGTAAGTGGCTCTTATGGATATGATTTTGATTTCATAGTTATTGATAATAACGCTAAAGCTGTTTTTTCTAAACATTTTTCAGACACATCAACAGCTACCAAAACAATTCCAGTAACTATTCCAAAAAATACTTTGGCGCCAGGGACATATTTTATAGCTGCATTTAATACTTTTGATGAGGTTCTTATGGATAGCGCATATCTATATGTCTCAGGAAATGCGGTTATCGAAGCCAATAACTATTATTCCAGTTATATGTCTGGTGTGGCAATGTCCGGTAGAATAACAGATCAAGTGACTGGAAAACCAATTAGCACTATGAGTGTAAAGGTTGTTTTTACAAAAGGTTCAACCACTATAACAAAATATTACAATCCTGATAGTAATGGTTACTTTTCATTCGTTCCTCCTGTAGGTGTTGGAACTTGGATTGTAAGCATTACTCCATCTGCAGCTCATGTTGGCGGATCAGCTTCTAAAACAGCTACAATTACAAAATCTAAAGTAGTTGTAAAAGCTAAAAAAGTCGTTGAATACAAAGGATTCAAGGCTAAACTTAAGGCCACTGTAAAAAGCAACGGCAAGAATGTCAATGAGGGTAAAGTTCAATTTAAAATCAACGGCAAAAAA